>JALNYN010000003.1 GCA_023229825.1 Minisyncoccota bacterium | reverse complement strand
TATTACAACACACCTTTAGGATACCACTGATTTCAATTCAAATCGTAAAATGGAAAAACACAAAAAAACGGCTTTAATGAAAAGCCGTTTTGAAAAGTGATAAATTTAACCGGACACTAGTGGTTTGTAACCCCGTCCGAAACGTTTGGCGACCTTGATCGAGTTGTGCTTCAAATTAACCATAAACGAAGCCTCCAAATGTTTCGGACAGGGGTACAACCCCAGTCCGGCGACGATACTGTGATCGCGTTATATTTTCATTCGTATACAGATATTCATATATTATTTTTGCGATCAAAATTGTTGATTTCAACTTCGCAACATGACGATTTCGCATGTATTTTTTTCATACACGCGAATTGTGTCAAAAAACGTCAAAAAAGGCTTGCGCTACCGAACTAAAACGACGGTGTTATCAACCAAATTAATCCGGCTATTACGCATATGCTAGAATTTACAGCAGGCCGCGGATAGTCAGCGAACAACAAAATCGCTTCTTGATCTTTTATTTCTTTTGATCCTTTCCCCTTATTGCGTGATATAGCATATATGATATAATTGTTTATTATCATCTCAATTTCATTATGGCATGAAAACAAACACCATGGAGAAAGTTTCAGCAGAACAATTTTCGATCGAATCGTATCTCGGAGTTATCGGCCGCCTTATTTCCAAACTTCGCCAGGAAGTCGGCGTCACACAGGAAGAATTGGCGGGGAAGATCGGTACGACGCAGAGCGCGATCGCGAGGATCGAGAGGGGGGAGCAGAATATTTCCACGGAAATGATCAGTAAGATCAGCAATGCTTTGAATCGCGATATTATGAATGTGTCGAATGGTTCGCTTAATGTCCGCGTTGAAGGAGGGAAAAAACTTTCCGGCACGATCGTGACCAAAACGTCGAAAAACGGAGCTATGGGGCTTCTCGCGGCATCGCTTCTCAATAAAGACAAAACCACAATAAAGAATGTTCCGAAGATCGAGGAGGTGCATCGTATGGTTGAGGTTCTCCAATCGATCGGGGTATCGGTGAAATGGTCGGGAAATGATCTCGAGATCAAGCCGCCGGAAAAAATAGATCTCTCGAAGATCGATATCGCGGCCGCGCAGAAAACTCGAAGCATCGTGATGTTGATCGGATCGCTGATCCATCATTTCAAACGCTTTTCTTTGCCTCAGCCGGGAGGGTGCAAGCTCGGTTCCCGCACGGTGAAACCGCATCTTTTTGCGCTGGAGAATTTTGGCGTTCAGGTAGCGACGACAGAAAAACGATATGAGGTAAAAGCGGAGAAGCTGCATCCTGCCGAGATCGTACTGTATGAATCCGGAGACACGGTAACCGAAAACGCGATCATTGCGGCCGCGCTCATTCCCGGGAAGACGATCATCAAATACGCTTCATCGAATTACATGGGTCAGGAAGTATGTTTCTTTCTCGAAAAATGCGGCGTGAAGATCGAGGGTATCGGCACGACCACCATTACGGTCCATGGTGTGAAGGAAATAAAAATGCCGGTAACCTATTATCTGTCCGAAGATCCGATCGAATCAATGTTTTTTTTGGCGGCCGCGATCGTCACGAGATCTTCGCTCACCATTGAACGCTGTCCGATCGATTTTCTGGAAATAGAACTTTTGAAACTCGAAAAAATGGGGTTCAAATACAAAATTTTGAAACGCTACAAAGCGCTGAATGGACAGACCAATTTAGTCGATATAAAAACATCGCCTTCCATACTGACGGCGCTCGATGAAAAGATAGACGCGCGGCCGTACCCGGGGCTCAATATTGATAATCTTCCGTTTTTTGCGGTTATTGCGACGCAGGCCAAAGGAACTACGCTTATTCACGATTGGGTATACGAAAAGCGCGCGATCCATACGAAAGACCTCGACAAACTCGGGGCCGATACGGTTCTCGCCGATCCACACCGTCTGTACATCACCGGTCCGACAAAACTTCGCGCTGCCGAGGTGATTTGTCCGCCCGCCCTCCGTCCGGCAGCGATACTGCTGATCGGAATGCTCGCCGCCGATGGAGTATCCGTGCTGCGCAATATCTATTCGATCAATCGAGGATATGAGGATCTTATCGCGAGGCTCAACACTCTGGGAGCGTCACTGTCGATCTTGAGGGAATTTTAAATATTCTTAATTTAAAAGGGAAAAAAGAAAAACTAAAAACGACAAGGTAAAAGTAAAAATTAACGACGACGTGCGAACCTTTTTCCTTTTTCATTTTTACTTTTTAATTTGTTAACAGTTATCCACCAAAACAATCATAACTTAGGTAAAGATGTGGTATTATTAAAGTGAATTTAGCCACAAACTAAATCACCTCCTTTATGATAAACAACGAACTTTTAACTTTTATAAAAGACCGAATGGCGCAAGGCTCGACAAGAGAACAGATCACCGATATGCTCGTTACTCACGGCGGATGGAATGGCGGCGATGTCGAAGAAGCTTTTGATACGATGGACATTGCCGGAAGTTCAATGAAAAGCGCGATGAACATGGCTGCTGCACCGGCGGCTTCACCTCTTGGCGCCCAGACACCCGAACCGACAGCAGCTCAGACTTTGAACGCGGAATTTTCGAATCCGATGCAGCCAAAGATCGAGCCGATCTCGGTTTCAAAAGATATCGTGTCTTCCACCCCCATTTCAGTATCGCCCGGAATGTCCTCTCCGCTCTCGCCGCTTACCGAGAAAACGCTTGAGCCGCGCGCGCCGAACGCTCCGATCTCGATCAGCGGATCACCGTCAGCTTCGCCTCGCGCATTTTCTTCAGGTCCTATAGCGCAAACGCCCGTTTCGATCTCTCAGTCGAAAATGTCGCCAAATTCTTCGGGTCTTTCTGCTCTCGAAAAAATACAAGGGTTAAGCGCATCACCGATGTCAAATGCAGACCCGATGGGACGGAAACCTTCCATGCCGGGATCGCCGACGGCTCCGCAATTTTCGGGAGCGGTAAACTCCGCGTTTCCGGGCACTAAAACACTTGAACCATCACAAGCTCCTAATTTTGCATCCGCCCGACTCGGAACGTTCCAGCAAAAACCTCCAGAGAGTGCTAACCCTGTTTCGGACCCTATCTCGCAAATGGTCATCTCGGGCAACGACATGGCAAAACCGGAAGGAAAGACGGGTATGTTTTCAGGAAGCAAGCTCGGTGCCCAGCTTTTTGGCGGAAAATCGCCCGATGCGCCAAATATATTGGCAACGGAAAAAGGAATGGAACCTTCTGCCTCGAGTTTTTTTGCGTCATTCGGTAAGAAACCGGAGAGTGCAGAGCCTCATCCTTTGTCCGCGGCGGCCGGTTCTGCGAAACCGGAGCTTTCTCCGCATCTTCAATCCGGAATGACGCCGACGCCGGGAGCCTTGGCGGCAAGTTCTCTTACTGGGGGAGTCAAAAAAACCATGGAGCCTTCGCGCGGTGCGGCGGCGTTCGGCGTCGGACAAAAATTGCCCGGTGCTTCGACCGTATCCATGCCGGTGCAGCATCCGATAATAAAACGTCTCGACCCTCCGAGAGGAAGGAAACTTCTCGGCACGATCATGCTCCTCATGGGATTTGTTATTGGCGCGACCGGCATGCACGCCTATCTCAGTGGATATTTAGATCCCATTATCGAATGGGCGCAAACCAACATTCCCGCTCTCTCACAAACCAATTCATAATATTTTTGATGATTGACAAAATCATATATATAGGTTATACATCTATGATGGGTTCTTAACAAGAGGAGAGTCGAGATGAAAAGAGTACAAGTCCCCGCTAATAATTGGGGCGTTGAATTGGCAAAGATAATTAAAACTGCAGATGACGATACTGTTATTGTTGTAAAAAGCGATGCTCAAAAAGAGCTTGCGCTTCGGGCTGCGAATAGACTGGGTTGTAATATAACGGTAGAAGTAGTTTTGTGATCTTGCAGTGATCAAATAGCCCCAACCGGTGTTGGGGCTATTTTTTATCGTCGGTTCGTGAGCGCATTTTTCATGGTGTCGGGATCGGAATATTCGAGCTCTGTTCCGGAAGAAAGACCGCGTCCGAGAGCGGTGATCTTTAACTCGTATTTTTCCGCGAGCGGAGGGAGGATCGTGTCGAGATACTGCAGCGTATTTTCTCCTTCGGTCGTGGCGCTCATGGCGAGAACGATCTCTTTCAAAGTTCCGTTTTTCGCTCTTTCTTGAACAGCATAAAAAAGTTCTTTGGAGCGGATCTTCTTGGTCGGTTCTTTTTCAAGTACCGGCAGGGAACCGCCGAGGATGAAATACATTCCGTCCCAGATTCTCATTTTCTGTATATTTTCGAAATCGACATCTTTTTCAATAACGAGTAATTTTGAAGCATCGCGGGATGCGTCGGCGCAGATCGGACAATTTCCGTTCTTTTCATGGATCTTTTGAAAGTAGCGAAAACAAGAAACACACTGCGTAATTTCTTCGCCAAGCCGGATCATCGCCAAAGAAAAATCCTCGCGAAACGCCGGGTCTTTGGCAAGCAGAAAATAAACGAACCGTTTCGCCTGCCGCGGCCCGATGCCCGGGAATTTACTAAAACTTTCGATCAATGAAGAAATGGGGTCCATGATAGTAAAAAGATAATAGAAAATTGAGAATGGAAAATAGAATAATTATAACAACGTCCTCGTCGTCATTCCCCTGAACAGGGGAATCCAGAGTCAGTGTGATAAACTTGTCGTATTCGAATTTGGAAATTATATATTGTTAGATTATTTTATCCAAACATCATGAACGGGGTTATAAACCCCGTCCGGCGACGACATTTGGATTATATCATATATGCGAATATTTTGAATCGCTTAATGCGATCATCATTAAGCTATGTTATTGGTTACTTGTCTTTTTTTGACAAGGAAATATTCTAATGATGTAAGGATTTGTTAACAGAAGGAGAAACGAAATGAAATTCGAGATAACGAAAAAAGTTTTATGTATCGTCGGAATGTCTTTTGTTGCAGTTCTTTTTTGCGGATTGGCCGCGAATAGTTCTGTCGCCATCATCACCGGCGGCGGAGGGTTGGCCGCAACTTACGTGACGACCTCAGTATTAAATATATAAATGATTTTTATAAGGCGTATCGTTCACGGTACGCCTTTCCTGTTCGCGTTTTTTGTCGCCGGACGGGGGTTGCACCCCCGTCCGAAACGTTTGGATTATGCCGCATACGAGACTAATTTCGAATCTCAAGTTTTTCGGCGTCGGTTGCTTTTATACAAACGTCATGAACGGGGGTGCAACCCCCGTCCGGCGGAAATGACGAATATTGATGGTTTATTACGTGCTTGACAAATAATTTTTTTAATGTTAAACAATGAAAAGAAAGGGGAAATAAGATGAAAATGAAAGATAAAATAATCGTGGCTGTTCTGGTGCTTTTTGGCTTTCTACTTGTAACAGGCGCCGTTAGCCACAATATCGTTATGGTGTTGTTTGCCGCGATAGGCCTTGTTGTTACATTTTTGATAGGTTTATGGATGGTTTACAAAGAATAGAATAATCTTTTCACCTCAAGGCATATCTTAACCGGTATGCCTTTTTTCTATTCTCAATTCTCTATTTTCTATTCTCGACTCCGTTTAAAATCCATCAAAATCATCCTTCCTTGCCATACCCATTCCGGCGGGGACCGCCATGTTCTCGTCGAGATCAAGGAAGGTTGTTTTCTCGCTGTCGAAGAAGAGGTCCACTTTTCCCGTAGCGCCATTTCTGTGTTTTTCGATCAGAATCTCAGCAGCTTGTTTTTTGCCGGCGCCGTCGTCATTTTGCTCGCGGTGGATGAAGATCACCACGTCGGCGTCCTGTTCGATGGAACCGGAATCGCGAAGGTCGGAAAGTCTCGGTTTGCCGCCTCGCTGTTCAACGGCGCGGTTCAGCTGAGAGAGAGCAAGTACCGGTACGTCGAGTTCGCGTGCGAGCTGTTTCAATCCGCGCGAGATCTCCGTCACCTGCTGAACCATATTGTCGCTCGCGCGCGAAGGCGCCATGAGCTGGAGATAGTCCACAACGATAAGTCCGAGCCCGTGTTCGCTTTTGATGCGCCGCGCGGTCGAGCGCATTTTAATGATATTGTTACCAGCCTGATCGTCGATGAATATCGGCGCTTTGGAAAGGCGGCCGAGAGCGTCGCGGATCTGGGAGAATTCATCGTCGGTAATATTTTTCGCACCCGTGCGGATCTTCCATGAATCGACGCGCGCCTCCGACGAGAGCATGCGGTCGACAAGCTGCTGGGCGCTCATTTCGAGAGAAAAGAAACAGATCGGCGTGCCGTGATGCAGTGCGGACTGCCGGGCGATGTCGAGAGCGAGCGACGTCTTACCCATGGAAGGACGAGCAGCAAGAATGATGAGATCGGATTTCTGAAAACCGGCGAGCTTGTTGTCGATACCGCGAAAACCGGTGGAAACTCCGCGCAGTCCATCGCCCGATTTTGTCAGTCGATCGAGCCGTTCCCATGCGCCGTCCAGCGTTTCTTTCATGGTATAAAATTTTTGCGTGGAGGTCATCGAGGTGACCGCAAAAATTTCTTTCTCGCATTTGTCAAGCGTAAAATCCAATTCTTCCGCTTCATTGTATCCGAATTCGGAAACGCGATTCGATGCATCGATCAAACTGCGCAAAACGTGTTTTTTCTGAACCGTGTCCGCATAGTGCTTCGCGTTCGCTGAAGACGGAACGGTATTCACCAGCTCCGCGAGATAAGAACTGCCGCCGATGCTGTCGAGAAAATTTTTCTCTTTGAGGCGGTTGGAAAGGGAAAGCATGTCGATCGGCTCGTGTTTGCCGAAAAGATCCATGATCGCCTGAAAAATAATGCGATGCTTTTCCGCATAAAAAGACTCATGCCGGAGAAAATCCATGATGTCGTAGAGCGCTTCGGGCCGCAGCATGATCGAGCCGAGCAAAGCCTTCTCGGCTTCAATGCTCTGTGGCGGGATTCGAAATGCACCGTTTTGTTTCTGTGACATACGTTCATTGTATCACGGGAAATATAAGGCAGGGGAATAGCAAAGGGTGGAAAATGTGGGGATAACGAAACGAGCTTTTAGCTGTTAGGTTTTAGGTGTTAGCTTTATAATGACGGGACAAAAAAAGAGGCTCATTTCCAGAGCCTCGTGTCTTCTTGTATTTCTATTATTCTTCTTCACACCACGGTCGTGCTGGTATATGTGGATACTGTTTTCCTTCGATATTTTTCTGGCAGTGCTCATTTTTTGGCACTCTGCGAGCTGGGGGCGGTTCCCAATTTCCGGACAGAATGGTCCGAAAAACTTGAAGGGAAGCGAACGGAGCCGCTTTTCTTATCAGCTCGCTTTCGTGATGAACGATATCGAGTTCCAATTGATATTTTTCGCAGAAATAATCGAGGACGAGAAAGTGAAGCGGACGCCAGCCGTGTTCGTTGTATTCGAGCACGATCTCTCGCAGGTCCTTTTCCAAATTGCTTACGCCGGAGACCATAATTTTGAGATCGGAATTTCTTGGCCCCAAAAATTTAACAGCGAAATTTTCCATCGGATCGGGCGGAAGGATAAGACCCGATGACCGTTCGTCGGCCTTGATGCTGGAAAAGCGAGCCAGCGGGATATTATCATCAATCAATTCTTTAGAATAGAGTGAAGAGGTTTGCAAGAAACCGCGTAATTTCATAAGACACCTCCATAGGTACGAAATGAATCCATTAGTAACAGTACCGAAATCGACCAAGAAGGTCAAGAAAAAATTCCGGACACGCTTGTCCGGAATTTCGAAATTGAACGTCTTTATAAACCGTAATCTTGCCAATGGAAATATTCTCCAATAATATGCAGCGGCAATACAATAAAAAGCGTGGCAACGCCGGTAGCGGGTGAGATCGCACAGCCGATGACTACGGCCATGATCGTAAAGATATAGTAATGCCGAATGATCCATTCTCGGATCGCTTTGTTTTCTGTTTCAACGATTTTCGCTTTCATGATGTTTCCTCTCTAGATTCATTGTCGAAAATTTATGTCTGACTTCATGTTACCATAATGTAATATGTTTGTCAATCTTTTGTAAAATCTTGAGCAGCGTATAATACAAAGATGAACAACAACCAAAATGGCGTCGAGCCGAGCGCAGCGTCCGAAGAAAACGGGAATGGAAAAAAGCAAAATGTTTCACCCAAAAAATTTCTTTTTATCAGTGTCGAGGCACTCGCGGTCGACCTTGCTTGGCAATTGCAAAAAGAAGGCAACGAAGTGAAAATGTATATCCGCGAAAATGAATCGAAAGATATCGCGGACGGATTTGTGGAAAAGATCGACGAGTGGGCGACCTTTGTCGATTGGGCGGACGTGATAGTCATCGACAGCTGCGGGCGCGGTGCTCTGGCCGACGATTTGCGCCGAAAAGGAAAGTTGGTGGTGGGAGGAAGTGCGTATACCGACAAACTCGAAACGGATCGCGAGTTCGGACAAACCGAAATGAAAAAAGCCGGTATGACCGTCCTCCCTCACTGGGAATTCGAGGACTTCAATGAGGGAATACAATTCATTGAGACGCATCCGATGCGCTACGTGTTCAAGCCCTCAGGTGAAGAAACGCTCGACTGGTATCTCAAAAGTCTGCTCTTTCTCGGACAGGAGGATGACGGTAAGGATATTCTCGCCGTTATGAAGCACAATCAGGAAAGCTGGTCGGAAAAGATCAAGAGGTTCCAGCTGCAAAAATTCGCCACCGGCGTCGAGGTTGCCGTAAGCGCATTTTTCAACGGGCATGATTTCATCTATCCGATCAACATAAATTTCGAACACAAAAAACTCTTTCCCGGAGATATCGGTCCGTATACGGGAGAAATGGGAACGCTCATGTATTGGGATGAAACGAATAATTTCTTTAAATCCACTTTGCTTCGCATGCAGGACCGTCTTCGCGAAAGCAAATATGTCGGCTGTATCGACATCAACTGCATTGTTAATGGGAAGGGGATATATCCGCTCGAATTTACCACGCGCTTCGGGTATCCCACGATCAGTATTATGATCGAAGGCGTCCAGAGTCCATGGGGTGAATTTTTGTACGCGCTCGCGAAAGGTGAAGATTATAAACTCAAAACCCACAAAGGCTTTCAGGTTGGGATCGTTGTCGCCGTTCCTCCTTTCCCGTATTACGACAAAGAGCAGTACAATATATACAAAGGGACATCCATCGTTTTTAAAAAACCCAACATGAACGGCGTCCATTTGGGCGATGTCAGGTTGGAAGACGGCGACTGGAAACTCACCGGCGATGCCGGGTACGCGCTCATCGTCACAGGATCAAGCAACACCGTGGAAGGCGCAAGAAAAGAAGCGTACCATCGCATTGAAAATATCATTCTGCAGAACATGTTCTACCGCACCGATATCGGTTTGAAATGGGGAACAGAAAGCGACGAAATGCAAGCGTGGGGACTCCTATAAATTAAAAAGGAAAAATGAAAAATGAAAAAGGGTACGGATGTCGCCCCGGTTTTTTCATGTGGATAAAAATTTTCAATTTCTCCTGCTTCGCTAAAAGCTGCGCAGAACAAGTAATTTCCAAGTTATAAGCTCGGGCGGAATTGTTTCTCCCGCCGTCATTCCCGCGCAGGCGGGAATCCAGAGTTTATTGATCTTACTCCGGGTTTTCCTTTCTTCAGGAGGTGGCGTCCTCGGTAGAGTTTGCAAAGTTTTGTATTTTGTGTTATACTGAAGTTTAGTTCTTTATGTGAATGGAGAAAATTGAGATGGCTAATTGCTACAAATTAAATCCGATGGAACAATTGCTCTTGGAAAAACACCGCCTGCAGATCGGGCTTGAAAAATGTACGGATGATTACCTGAACAGCCATGAGGCGGTTTTGGAATATGACCAAATACCTTCCGGAAACAAGTGGGTGTTTGCGACAGAGATCGCCGATCAAAAGAGGAAGGAAATTGCGAACCTGCGAAAGATGGTAGAACTTCTTGAAGAGATCAAAGGCCAGACCAAAAGGCATCGCGTCTGACCAAAAACAGCATTACGAATTGTTCTTAAACAATAAATGAGGAAAGAGAAATGAGTGATAGTAAAAAATTGAGTCCGATGCAACAATTGGTGCTGAACAGGCATCGAGTAAACATGGGACAAGAGAAGGCTTCGTGTATTTATTTGAATCGCTATGAAGCGGTCCTGGATTATCAAGAGATCCCGGTCAAACATAGATGGATATGTGCGGTGGAAATCGCCGATGAAAAAAGAAAAGAAGAAAATGAACTTCGGGCTTTGGCGGCCTGTCTTTACGAAGAGTTCGATCAAGAGAAAGCCAAACATCACGCGTGAACGACAAGCCGACTGTAAAAGTCGGCTTTTTTATATCTATTCGGCCGGATCGATATTTTTTGAAGAATCGTCCGCGCGGGACTTGTTTTCCAACGCATCAAGCGCCGCATCTATTGCCGCCGTATATTGTTTCGGCGTCAGATAGATATCATTGTGTCCGCCCTGTACGGAATAAAATCCCGTGACGGTATCCGCATCCGTTTCGCGCTGCACTCTCTCCATGGGGAATACTTTATCGTCAACGCCGTGAACAACGGATACATTGATGCCCTTTTGCTTCAGTTCTTTCAGCATGTCGATAATATCGGATTCCGATATCGCTTTTGCCGAGCTGAGCGAACGCGGGATGTTCGAAAGCAGAACATTGAGCGGAATTCGACTATCTCTCAACGGTTCCGCCAGCCGGTCTTCATCCGTCCGCGCCGATTCGCTTTGCCTTTGCGCCGAGAGCTTTTCCGTATTTCTTTTTACGAGTTCGAACAGATTATCTTTCCCGATCATACCGGCAGGGCATACGAGCACCATATTGCGAAATCTCTCGGGATAAAGATAGGCGGCAAGCGCCATATATAATCCGCCTTCGGAGTGTCCCACGACATCCGTTTTATCGATCTGGAGCTCTTTTAAAGCCTCGATCACCGCAGAAAGTTTTGCCAGTTCCACGTTGGAATATTCTCCGTTCTTTTCTTCCGGAACCATGTGGTTTTTTAAGCCGTGAGGCGAATCTACCGAAATGATCCTGCGTCCGGCTTTAGCCAGTTCAATAATATTCTGCTGATGAAACATGGGCGTGCCCGAAAAACCGGGAGCGAACACCGTCGGAATATCGGTTTTGGTATTTTCCGGACTCACATCGTATACATCGACATCTTCCGTGCCGACTCGGATCCGCTTCGGGCGAGAGAACTGATCTTCGGGGCTTGCATATTTTTTCGGCAGCTCTTTGTTCTCATTGATCTTTTGAATGGGAAAATTTTCCGGCATGGTTTTTAATTTACCTGATATCCGTATATTCTTTCGTAGCGGGTTTGTGAAAGAACGCTTCTGAAATGTAATTCAGCATGTAGGCGGTAGTGGTCGAACAAACTCCTTGTCCGGTGAGACGGCGTCCGGAGGTATACATAATGAAATTCGGTTTGAATTTTACGTATCCGAATTGATGCGCGCGCCTTGCGATGTTCGTGTCTTCGCCATAAAATTCTATCGTCGTATCGAACCCGTTCATTTTTTTCAATACATCTTTTTTGATGGCAAAATTTCCGCCGACGGTCATGTAACCGACGATCCAATAGATCGGCACAGCAAGAACGTACCAGTATAATTTCACGAGAAATTGCTGCCATTTCGAAATATCGTAATATACGTAGGGTCCGCTCAATACCGCGAGCTTTTCATCCCGCTCAAACTCACGCATCACCGTGTCGAGCCAGCCTGCCGGCATATGCGTATCAGAATCAATGTACGCAAGAATATCTCCCTTTGATTCTTCAAAACCGCGCTGCCTCGCGCGCGTCAGCCCCTTCTTTTCTTCGCGTATGACGCGGACGCCCGCGCGCATTTCCGCCGTTTCTTTTGTGCGGTCAGTGCTCGCGTTGTCGATGACCAGTATTTCAAAAAATTTCCCCCCGGAACTTTTGATCGCGCGGTCAAGGCATTCGCCGATATATTTTTCTTCGTTATAGGCGCAGATAATGAGGCTTACTTTTGGGTTTTCCATAGTATTAGTCTTTTTTGATCAAATGCAGCGCGATCCCAAGTCTGATGAAAAACTCCGGATCGTTTCTCTTAATAATATAATAGGTTGAAAATAAAACAAAGAGGGCGGCGAGGATGTACGCTAATTTCTGTTGAATGAATTGGAGCGCCGCACCATAGCTCGTTCCGAAAAAATATCCTACAACGAGAAATTCTCCAATTCCCGCAAAAACACCCGGGATATTGTAAGCGAAAAATGTCCTGCGTGAAATTCCATATGTGCCGGCAAAAAACGGCGTGATCCACGAAAACGGACCAAGGAGGCGTGCGAAAAAGATCGCCTTCGGACCATGTTTTTTAAAAAAGACTTTTCCTTTTTCGTGATTCTCGGGGGAAAAATATTTATTACCGAAACGGAAAATACGATGCCCGTGCTTTCTTCCTATTTCATAGCTCGTATAGTCTCCGAGAATACCTCCGGATATCGTAGCCAATGCCACCAGCCAAATATTCAAAAACCCCGCGCCGGCCAAAATGGCGCCCGGCAGGAAAAATAATTCGCCGTAAATAAAAAAACCCGGTCCGACTACCGTTTCGAAATATGAGCCGAAAAACAGAATGGCGTACGCAAGGTTTGCGTGCAGCGAAAGCCAGAGTGACATGTCTGCAATGGTGCTGGTGAGGATATTGATCATAAAATATTCCGGTGTTCGGTGTCTATCTGATCACCGGATATTGCGGCGCTTTTTTGAACAGGCTAAACATGAGCGCATGAAAATTCCATTTGATGAATTGAAGATTCCAGCCGATCGCATCAAAACGCCTCGTGGATGTTGAAACGGCATCGGTGTCGAAATAAAAGAAATTTCCGAAAGGGAGCAGCTCCTTGATATATTTCAGATCTTCCGCGAGTGTGATAGTTTCGTCGAATCGCGCTTTGTTGCGCAAAGAAGCACGGGCAATTTGAATGGAATAGGATGTATTCGTATTTTTGTGCCCCCAATTGTAGAGATGGAACCACAACAAAGCATACCATTTTTTGTTTTCGATCGGTTCCACGGCCGTCGTACCGATGGCAAAATTTCGTTTTTCATTTTTACGGAGAAAGGCGGAAAGATCGGTGAGGAATGATGGTTTAAGATGCGTATCGGCATCGAGGTATATGATCCAGTCGCTGCTCGCGCGTATAACGCCAAGCGCAAAATTTTTCGCTCTCGAAACTCCTTTCAGAGAAATGCTCATCGTACGAATGTTTTTATCGTCGAATTGCTTCGCCAATTCATAAGTGCGATCACTCGAACCGTTCTCCACGACAAGAGCCTCGAAATAGTCTTTCGGGTAATCAAGTTTACGTACGCATTCAAGCGTTTCCCCGATGTATTTTTCCTCATTGTGCGCGGGGACGATGATAGAGAAATAATACGGTTTAGACTCGATATTTTGTCCTTCATATGACATAGCTCCATTATACCTGAAAACAGTAATTTCTGAAATAAGAGGGCGAAATTCTTTTGTAAGAGTCGTTCATATTTCGCATATGCGAAATATGAACGACTCGTTTTTTTTGTTTTACAAAAATACTTCCAGCGCTCCTTCGCCGCCATCGCTCAGTTTGGACGGACGGAAATCAATACCGTTGTCTTTTAGTATGGTTTTTACGAATTCGCGCAAGGTGCCGCTTTTTTCACGAAAGGTTCCTTTTCCCGTGATGATGCGAACATGCGAGTATCGATGATCGGAAAGCAGGCGGAATATCGCCGTTTTTGATTCCCGGCAAGTCATTCCGTGAAGATCCAGAATGTGTTCGGGTGTTTGCAGATACTTGTTCATGATTTTATCTGTATTTGTGTTCAGTATATGCTGAAAACAAAATTATTCAAAATGGCTCTGTCCGTGATATACTTGAGTAATGGAAGACAAATCAAAAAAACGCAAGCTATTTTTTGCTCTGAAAATTCTCGCCATATTCGCGCTTTTTTCCGCGATCGGTTATGGCGGCTATGCGTTCTACCAGACGCATAATGAATTGCAGGCCGTAAAGCAAAGATCCGCTACGGAAAAAACGCGGTCAGAGGCAAAGATCTCGATGCTTGAAAAGAATATCGCGGCGATGGAAACGGAACTCGGGCGGAAAGACGCGGAAAACACCGATCTTTCGCAGACTCTCATGTCGGAAAAAGATAAAAACACGCTGTTCGAATCGCAGATCCAGGCCATCGGCGGCACCGTGGGAAAGCTTACGAAGTTATCTCAGACAGACAAAGAACTTCTGCAAAAATATTCCAAGGTGTATTTTTTGAACGAACATTATGTTCCGGAAAATTTGACCGTGATCGACCCAAAATATGTTTTTGAAAAAAATAAGACGGCGCAGTTCCATGCGAAAGCCTATCCGTATCTCGTGCAAATGCTCGAAGCCGCGACATCGACGAACCCGATACAGATCATCAGTGCGTATCGTTCTTTCGGCGATCAGACTTTGCTCAAAGCGAATTACGTCGTTACCTACGGAAGCGGAGCCAACAAATTTTCCGCCGATCAGGGATATTCAGAACACCAGCTCGGCACGACCATGGATCTGACAACGCCGACACTTGGTTTGGCGTTCATAAAATTCGACGGAAGCGACGCGTACAACTGGCTCACTGAAAACGCTTACCGATATGGATTCATTCTTTCGTACCCGAAACAAAACACGTATTTCCAATACGAGCCATGGCATTGGCGATTCGTCGGCGTTGATCTTGCGGCTAAACTTCACAACAACGGCCAATTCTTCTACGATCTGCCCGCGCGCGAGATCGATTCCTACCTCATCTCCATTTTTTAACTTGACAAGTGCTTATTAAATATATTATATTACATTCGGGTTTTCTTTTAAAAAGGAGTCGAAGATGACGAAAGAAGCAATGCAAGAGAAGGTGAACAAATTCAAAAAAGAAAGGGATCGTGATCGTGAGGCGAAAATAATTTTCGAAAATCTGTGTGCTGAAATTTTTAAGAGCACGGGTTCCATCGTTCTTACTTGTGGGGAGGTCGACGAACTTATTACCTTACTATGCGACGGGCATTTTCCAGTGGAAAGGAAAGAAAGGGGAGAGGACACTTCCGGAATTTTTGCTGGCGACGAGGGGAAAATTGGTGATAATAGGGTACAATTTACCTTCCGGAAATATTTCGTCGGTGACTCGGAAGACTGCCCGTATCACGTAGAATGGGACTTTTGTTAATTCATTTTTAAGCAGGTTTTCGGACCTGCTTTTTTCTTGACGCGAAAAGAACAAAGTGGCAAGATGGAAATAGATTACTATTTCATTAACTCAAACAACGATGAAAAGGAGGTTTTTTATGGGAGATCGACGCAAATCGGAAAGAGATCCCGATTCCAATATATCTTCGTTGAGAAGGGAATTGGAGTTTTTTCAAACGGAGCTGAACAAAAAACTTCGTTCGGTCAGAGATCATTTGACGCTTGATAACCCAAACGATCCGGATTCTATTCCGCACCTCGAAAAGATCGTCCGTTTTTTTCAAAAACAAATAGAGGTGGAATCCATTAAACAGAGTTTGGGGATTCAAATAGGACTTGAAAAAGGAAAAGAGCTTTTCGATAAGGAATTGGAAAGATTGCATATAGCGAGCAAGATCGGATTATGGAAGTACTTCAAAAAGATCGGACCCGCGGTCATCGCGGTGTCTCCCGTCATTTATTCCGGAATATTCTTCATCGCTTTGCTCGATCTGTACGTCATTATCCTGCAGTACGTGTGTTTTCCCGCTTACGGGATCACTCGCGCGGAAAGAAAAGGGTATTTCATTTTCGAAAGAATGTATGCCAAGTTTTTAAACTTCGTGCAAAAAGTGAACTGCGGTTATTGCTCCTACGGAAACGGCTTGGTGGCGTATTCTTCGGAAATTCTTAATCGGTCTGAATTTCTTTGGCGGGACGACGGCGAGACGCAAAGAGGATCATTTGCTCAAATGCGTCGTGCCGGATTTGTGAAATGCATTTTGGCGGTCGTATGGTATGCAGGAGTACCGATCATAATGCTCTTTGATGCGTTCATTACTCTGTATCAGCACATTTGTTTTCGCGTATATCGGCTGCCGATCGTAGAACGCGGACGATACGTTTCATTTAAAAACTGCCGGTTGTCCGGACCCAATTTCATACAAGCGGCAAATTATTCGCTGGGCACGTATTGCGTCGGAGTGATCTCGTACGCGTGCGAAATATTCTCTCTTACCGAAAGCTTCTGGTGTCCGATCAAGCACGCGAAAAATCTGTTGGGCTACCACGACCGGTATGATGTCTACGCGGAATTCGGAAATCCGGATGAATTTTTCCAGAAGTACATGAAGGCTCATGGAAAAGCAAGCGCTGACACGCAATAAAACGCAAGCCGCCACGCATACTTCGTGGCGGTATTTTCATGTAGTATTCATGAGAAAAATGCTACAATGCGTCATATCCATCCGTCATCCCGGGCCGCGCTGCGCCATGCCGTAGCCTTTGGCGGAGAATGGACCCAGGATCCATGTCGCAGGTCCATTAAAAGATAAATTAAAATTACCATGAAAGGATTTGTAATAAATATCGAAAAAGAAACGCTTGCGAACGAAGATTTTCGCCGCGTACTCTATACCGCGAGAAACTGCCAGCTGGTGCTCATGAGCCTAAAACCCGGCGAGGAGATCGGCATGGAAGTACATCACCTTGATCAATTTCTCCGTTTCGAAGGAGGCGAAGGAAAAGCGATCTTGGATGGAATTGAATATTCGATCTCGGACGGCTCCGCGGTCATCGTACCGGCCGGAACGGAACATAATTTTATCAACACTTCCGCGACCGAGGACCTAAAACTCTATACCATCTACGCACCCCCAGAACATAAAGATGGGATCGTCCGGCATACCAAAGAAGAAGCAGAATCAAACGAAGAACACTGGGAGGGGGAAACATCGGAAAAAGAATAAAAACATTATTGGAAATCTATTTGTCGCCGGACGGGGTTTATAACCCCGTCCGAAACGTTTGGAGACCTTGAACGAGTTTGTGCTTCAAAATAACCATAAACGACGATAGCACCAACCAAGTTAATGCGGTTTCACACATATGCGAAAATATGGCCGACTTTACATGTTAGAAGATCAATGGTAGTTTTCTCTATAGAAACATGATTTTTAGATGAAGGAGGACTTTTCCCTTGAAAAAAATAATAATACGAATTCTTTTCATTTTTTTTATTTCTTTCGGCGCTTTTGCCGCCGGACATGAAGTCGAGCCGATCTATAAAAAGAACGATCTGGAAGTAAATGTTTGGGGTTACACCAATATCGTCGGCGGCTCAGAGCAAGACTTCATGGCGTCGCAATTTCGCATTCGCACTGGCTTGAAATACAAAGAACATTGGCTGGCTTTTGTGGAAACCGATATCGCCGGTCTTGATTCGCGCGTTCATGCCAACTACATCACCCAAGGCTGGGTCGGTTATAATTTCGGCAAAGAAGGTCTGGTCGGGAAGATGTTTTCCGATACGACGATCCGCGGAGGACTTTTGATGACCGCCGGTGAAATGTATCTCCCCGCCTCCTACGCGACTATTCCGGCCGGAAAAGGCTACAGCCCTTTTAAACACTATGCATCCGGAATACAGGTCCAAACCATGATCACGCCGCGGCTCCTTTTTATTGGGGATGTGACGGGTTCTACCGGTTTGCCGTATAACGACAAAGATCGCTGGAGCAGCGGCAAAATAGAAACATCACAGCGTTTGCAATGGGATGCCATAAAAAATACCGCCGGCGACAAAACCATCTTACAGCTTGCCCTCATGAATGCATGGAGCGATGAATTTCATAAAATAGGAGTCACCGCGAAGTGGAGTCCGACCAAAAACTTCGATTGGTACAACGGGGCATTCCGTTCGTCGACACATCTCCCGGGACACAGACCGTACACGGAAACAGGATGGTTTACGCTGCCCGATTACAAGTTGTGGAGCATGAAAGATAACAAACTCGATCTTCGCGTGCATGCAGTCTACGAGGAAAGGACGGGCGGACCGATAAGCGGAAGAAGCGAAACCGCCGGCATTGCTCTTGTTTTGCCGAAGGATGGAGGATATGGTCGATTTAAAGATAGCTCGGTTACGCTTGATTTTACCCACAGCGACACCCGTGCGGACGGCGGACCGAACGTAAGCGATAACGCTATTATGACGCGCGTTCGCATTTTTTTCTAAAAAACGATACATCAAAAACCGTCGAACCATCGGCGGTTTTTTATTGAAATAAATTTCCGAAACAAAACGGCTCTTTACCTTTTTATTTTTTCTTCGCCTTTTTCGCCGCGATCTTCACGGATTTGATAGCAAGGCGTTTCTTCGTCTTCTTTGAGCGTGTTGCTTTGTTTTTTGTGTTGACGCTAATTCTTTTTGCCATGACTCTATTATATATGAAAAATAGAAAAAAACCTAATGCATAAGTGCGCTACGGACAAAGTGTTGCTCAATTTTATTTTATGACTATAATGTATTTCGGGCGGCTCCTTCCGCAGTTTTGAACAAAGGAGAGAGATGATGTTTAGATATCTGAAAAGAAAATGGGGAAAGATCGTTGATTTTTTGTGCCATAAGGTTCCGGGATGCTGGGCACGGCGAGCCATATATAACGGCGACAAAAGAGTCAGCGATGACACGGATTGATCGATAAGATCAACAACCAACGGCGGGGATATTGTCCCCGCTTTTTTGTATCTAAGGATTTCATGAAAGAGAATATGCTATAATGCGTAGTAAAGGATACAATTGGTATTATTATTTATCTAATATAAATTTATTTATATGTACGAACCAAAAAATTATGAGCACCTGCTCGGACTTGCCGGATTCAGCGACGCGCTGTTAAAAAATCATTTTACGCTTTATGGCGGATATGTGGCGAATGTGAACAAACTTGCGGAAAAATCGGAAACCATCGAGGTGGGCTCTCCCGAATATTCCGAACTCAAACGCCGCTTTGCGTGGGAATGGAACGGGATGCATTTGCATGAACTGTATTTTGAAAATCTCTCCGTCGAAAATCAGCCGTTTCCGGAAGACGGCGAACTGTACAAGAAGATCGCCGAACGTTTCGGTTCATACGAAAATTGGGAAAAAGATTTTCGCGCCACCGGAGCCATGCGGGGCATCGGCTGGGTGATCCTCGCGTATCACAAGGAAGAGGGAAGACTTTTCAATATCTGGGTCAACGAACACGATGTCGGACTTTTGTCCGGAACGGCCCCGCTTCTCGTCATGGATGTTTTTGAACATGCCTTCATGCTCGATTACGGACTCCGCCGCGCCGACTATGTCGAAGCCTTTTGGCAGGCGATCGATTGGAAGAAAGTTGAGGAAAGATTCGCGCAATAAATATAGGGAAAAGAGCGAGGTGGGCTTCCCATTTCGCTCTTTTTGTTTTATACTGCAGTTTGTATTTGTTTTTTGAACAACAAAGGAGGTAAAAAATGTGTGGAATAATAGGCGCATTTTCGAAAAATGACGCGGCGTCGCTGGTAGTTTCGGGGCTTGTCGCTCTTCAGCATTGTGGACAGGAAGCGTTTGGTATCCTTAGTTATGAAGGAAACGGAGAGCGATTTCACTCTCACCGAGATCGTGGTTTTGTGAACGTGGATTCTGCAATCCTTGCTCGGCTCGCGGGATCGGTCGCGATCGGACATGTCCGGTATTCGACAAGCGGGGGCAATCATCTCCGCAACGCCCAGCCATGTTTCAGCGAGACGCGGTTCGGCGGGATTGGCATCGCCCACAACGGCAATTTGCTGAACGCCGATGCGATTCGCACCGACAATTTGCGAAGCGGCAGCAGGTTTCAATCGACGAGCGATACGGAAGTGATCCTCGACCTGATCGCAAAGAGCGGAAAAGAGACGTTTATGGAAAGTTTGGTTGATGCGCTCGGAAAAGTGAAGGGAGCCTATTCGCTGGTGATCCTTACGGAAAACCGGCACATTATCGGCGTGCGCGACCCTCGCGGTTTTCACCCGTTATCTTTGGGGAAAAAGGACGGGTGCTATCTGCTCGCCACAGAAACGTGCGCATTGAATGAGATCGGCGCGGAATTCATCCGTGAGATCAAGCCCGGTGAAATGATCGATATTTCAGAATTTGGTTTTTTGAGCCTGTTTCCTTTTGAGAAAAAGGCGTGTGCTCATTGCATTTTCAGACAGGTATATTTTGCCCGTCCCGATAGTCTGGTAGACGATTTGCAGGTTTCCGCATCGCGCTATCGCATCGGAAAAATTCTCGCTAAAGAATCTCCGGTAAAATACGATCTTCCGGACGGTTTATCGGCTTCCGATGTTTACTTTGTTTCGCCTGTTCCTGAATCGGGAATCGGCGCGGCTGAGGGATATGCGAAAGTCCTCGGTTTGCGTTTGAAACGGGGACTTATCAGGAAACGAAGCTATACGGCAAGGACATTTATACAGCCGTCAGAAGCGCTTCGGGAAGACGGCGCGCGGAGAAAATATTGCACCGACAACGGCGTTCTTTTTGGAAAGAAAGTTATCCTCGTCGATGATTCGATCGTGCGCGGAACAACTTTCAAACTGCTGGTAAAAATGGTTCGGGACGCCGGCGCGAAAGAAGTTCATATCCGTATCGCGAGTCCTCCATTTCGGCATCATTGCGTGTACGGAATAGACACACCGTCAGACAACGAGTTGATCGCATCAAAAATGGATATCGAAGAGATGCGAAAATTTTTCAACGCCGACTCGCTCGCATTCATTTCTCTTGAAGGTTTGCATTATGCGCTCGGGGAACAGAATTACCCCAAGGAAAAGACCCGTTTTTGCAACGCCTGCTTTACCGGGAATTATCCCGAATTATGATCTCATGCCCGGCTTTCCCGCTGGGCATTTTTTATAATAATATCATTTATGTTATACTGTCCGAATGCTAAAAAGAACACCGCTTCGGAGAGTTTCTCTTCATAAAAATCAGCCCTCTGCTTCGCTAAAAGCTACGCAGGGAAAGAAAAATGATATAAAACCCAATGCTTCGTCGAAAAAAAATTTTAATGTCGAGATCAACGACTCTTTCCAAAAGGCGCTCGATGTCATGGAACACGGCACCAAAAGCGTTTTTGTGACCGGACGCGCGGGTACGGGAAAATCCACGCTGCTCGAATATTTCCGCGAACATACGAAAAAGAAGATCGTCGTCTTGGCGCCTACCGGAGTTGCGGCTCTCAACGTTCGCGGACAAACGATCCATTCCTTTTTTAAATTCAAACCCGGCATCACTCCCGCTACGGTCAAACGCCGCGCGGACAAAGAACAAAAAAATATTTACGAGGAGCTGCACGCCATCGTGATCGACGAGATCTCAATGGTCCGCGCCGATCTGCTCGACTGCGTGGATCGCGCACTCCGCCTCAATCGCGATCGCAAGGCTGAACCGTTCGGCGGCGTGCAGATGATCTTTATCGGCGACCTGTATCAACTGCCTCCCGTTGTCGGACGAGAAGAGGAAGAAATGATGAACGAATATTACGGAAGCCCGTATTTTTTCAGCGCGCGGTCGCTTGCCGATGTCGAATTTGAAACGGTCGAGCTCGAGAAGATCTATCGCCAGAAAGATCTCTCTTTCATAAAAATTTTAAACGCCGTTCGTGATAACTCGATCGGGTTTCGGGAACTGGAAGATCTGAATGCGCGGCATATTCCCGGCTATAAGCATAAGCCGGGAAGCGATTTTTCCGTGTATCTCGCGCCGACGAACCGAAAAGTGGCGGAAATAAACGAGGCGGAATTGAAACGGCTCGCGGGAACCGAATTTTCATACAAAGCAAAAACGGACGGAGATTTTCAAGAAAACCAGTTTCCGACGGAAGGGAAGCTGCGCCTCAAGGTTGGCGCACAAATAATGATGCTCAACAACGATATCCGCGGAAGGTGGGTAAATGGAAGCATCGGAAAGATCGTTTCCCGCACCAAAGATTTCAACGGAGATATTTTGGAGGTGAAATTAAACGACGGCGATCTCGTCCAAGTCGAGCCCTTCACGTGGGAGATCTATCAATTTTACGTCAACGATTCCGCCCAGATCGTTCCGGAAGCCGTCGGGTCTTTCCGTCAGTATCCGCTCAAACTCGCATGGGCCGTAACGATCCACAAAAGCCAGGGAAAAACATTTGAAAAGGTCGTGCTCGATATCGACACCGGCACCTTCGCACACGGGCAAACCTACGTCGCGCTCTCAAGATGCACCAGCCTCGAAGGTCTGACACTCGCCAAAAAAATAGAAAAACGCCACATCATCATGGATAGAAGGATAGTAGAATTCATGCGCGGCGGCGGCCTGGATGTAAATCGAAAAACTCGATTGTTCGAAGTATACGACTAAGTGTATCAAGTGTAGGTGTGTGCCGGACGGGAGTTGCTCGTCGCCGGACGGGAGTTGTACTCCCGTCCGAAACGTTTGAAGAGAACACCGAAAATGGTAGATCAAAATATTTCGAACGGAGGCGGTAAAACAGGGTACGCTCTTATAAAAAAACAGCGCCACCCAAGGTAAGCGCTGTTTCATCTATGCCGAAGCGTTTGAGACGATAGCATTCAGTGCTGTAAAGAACTTTTCGGACAATTGTTCTCCGGTGTAACCCCTTTCGGCAAGAACCGCAGCTATTTCTCGATTTGTTGCCAATTGAGAACCATCAAACCGTTCGCGGTCATTTATAAAATGGTTGAACCCGTCCTTATCAAAGGAACAACTCGTTCGGTCGTGTTCTGAGAATAGCTCTTTGGAGAATAAATCGATTCTTCTTAAGGGATTTACCTCAAGAAGTTTTTTGATATCATTGATACCTTCCATAGTTTCTATTTCTTTAAAAAACTTCAATATTCCTTCAGCTCTTGTCTTTGCTTCCTCTTCCTCTTTTCTAAGTTTTTCCAACTCGTCTTCTTGTATTTTTACATACGCGTTTGTTGCTTTTTTCACATCTTCGATCGATATGTTATTCATTTCCATTACCTTCATTGTTTTTAGTGTGCAAAATTACTGATTTTGTTATAACATAAATATATACAAAAAGCAAGATTTTCCGATTTACAAGGTTAGTCCTTGTAAAAAATCACAAGAAAAAAACCCGCGAGCGCGGGCTTTGTACTTATAATCTCAGGGTCCGCCATTCTTTCCAAAGATCTCTGATCCGCAACATCTTTTCTGCCTGTTCTAAAACTTTTTCATGCTCATTATTCTTAAAAGCATTTACAATATCTTCGGCACGGATGCCGCCCGTACTGGCATCGCTGAGATAACGACCAACGATATCACTTCCGGATTTTAGCGCTTCGTGTAAATCAGGGCAATCCGGAAATTCATCAATAACCCTTCTTTGAAAATCAACGGGATATTTTTTATTTGGCATTCTTTACTCCTTCTGTTTTTTGTGATGTGCAAAATTGCTCAGTGCACAATAACATAAATAACAAACAAATGCAAGTTTTTCCGCATTTGTTTGTTATTTTGGCAAAAAATGATATTATAACATCATATATATTCCAAATATCCAATTTCTTATAAAACAAAGTATAAATACTTTTTTGACATTATGCATTTTATTAGAAATTGGAAATTGATAATTGGAAATTTTTTGACCGCGCAGATTCGATAAAAAACGACACGTTTAAATAAAACAATAATCTTTGTAAATAAAAGCAAATACATCATATGCTGGATATAAAATTCATCCGTGAAAATGCGGACCTCATAACCTTGGCGGGGAAGAAAAAACACATCGAATTTGATGTGGCCAAACTGATCGAAACGGATGACAGACGCAAGGTCGCGCTTCAAAATCTTGAAACACTGCGGGCGGACCAGAACGCCATTTCCGACAAGATCCCGAGCGCCACCCCCGAAGAAAGGCCGGTATTGATCGCCGAATCCAAAGCGATGAAAGATGACATGGAGAAGAAAGAAGAAGCCCTTCGCGAAGTCATGAAAGAATGGCAGACCCTCATGCTTGCCGTTCCAAACATTCCCGATATTTCCGTGCCGGAAGGAGATTCCGACGCTGACAACAAAGAAGTATCAACATGGGGAGAAATTCCGAAATTTGATTTCGAACCGAAAAGCCATATCGATTTGATGAGCGCGCTCGACATGGTTGATTTTGAACGCGGATCGAAAGTCGCCGGTTACCGCGGATATTTCTTGAAAAACGATGCGGTAAGATTGGAACTTGCCATTTTCAACTTGGTCGTTGAAATTCTTTCTGCTCGCGGATTCGCACCGATGTTCGTTCCGTCGCACGTAAAAAAAGAAACGATGATGGGAACCGGATATTTGCCGGGCGGAGAAGAGGACACCTATCATACGCAAGACCAAACCTATCTCGCGGGTACCGGAGAGGTTGCGGCGATGGGCTTTTACATGAATGAAGTTTTGCCGGAAGGAAAATTCCCGATAAAGATGCTCGCGTTTTCGCCATGTTTCAGAAGGGAAGCGGGTGCGGCGGGAAAAGACACCAAAGGGCTTATGCGCGTTCACGAATTTATGAAATGGGAGCAGGTCATTCTCTGCGAAGCGAGCCATCAGACCTCCGTGGACTATCATGAGGAGCTCCGTCAAAACGCGGAAGATATTTTGCAGGCGCTCGAGATCCCGTACCACGTGGTCATCAACTGCGGCGGCGATCTTGGACAGGGCCAAGTGAAAAAATACGATATCGAAGCGTGGGTACCATCCGAACAAAAATACCGGGAAACGCATTCCTGTTCATACTTCCACGATTTCCAGACGCGCCGCTTGGGTATTCGCTACAAAGACGAAGCCGGAAAACTCCGCTTTGCCCATTCCCTGAACAATACCGCACTCGCGCTTCCGAGAGCGCTCATTCCGTTCATAGAAAATCATCAGCAGTCCGACGGAAGCATCAAAATTCCAAAGGCGCTCATAAAATGGATGGGAAAGGAGACGATCACGAAAATTGAAAATAGAGAATAGATTTAAGATTACAGAAAACACTCCCGCCGTCTCGTCGCCGGTTCGGGGTTGTACCCCGAACCGAAACGTTTGGAATATATCACTTTTTTCGAACTCATCACAAAATTCATAATGAAGTACAAACGTTCCGGAGCGGGTTACAAACCCGCTCCGGCGACGAGGAACGACGAAGAATCCATTCTCAATTTTCTATTCTCTATTATCTATCAACGCGTCATGCACACAACTCTTCAATCGCCCAAAAAAAAGAGAGCGCAAAAGAAAAGAACCAAATTTGTGGCGGCTGCTGTTTTTGCGGTTGTGGCATGTCTCGCATGGGGTATCGTAAAATTCTTTACCTTCCCGACCTTCCAGATAACCGGCGTTACCGTTCGAGGAGCGAAGATCCTTTCAGAGGAAGATATAAAGAAAAAAGCGGAAAAATATTTGTCAGGAAATTATTATTTGTTTTTTCCGAAAAGGAATGTGCTTTTGTATCCGAAAGCGCAAATGAAAGCGGATCTTTTTGAATCGTTTCCGGCGATGGCCGCGGTGATGATATCCGTGGGCGACTCAAAACGCCTTGCGATCGATCTTAGCGAGCGCGAACCGATCGCTATCTGGTGCGGAGCGAGCAAACCTGACATCACGGCCGTATCGATCCAAAAATGCTACTATGTCGACAAAACAGGATACATTTTTTTTGAATCCCCCCGTTTTTCCGGCGATGCGTATTTTACCCTTTACGGGACCGGATCAAAAAAGGCGGGCGATCCGCTTGGACAATATTTGGTCGCGCCCGAAGTCTTCGTCAAAGTGCTGAAGCTCCAAAAATTCCTTTCCGAAGATCGCATATCTGCCGACAATCTGTATTTCGGATCTGAAGGCTATGCGGAATTTTTCGACCCGAAAGGTTTCGCCATCAAGTGGAATACGGATCAAAACGTCGATGCCATAATATCAAATATGGCGGCGCTTTTCCGCTCACCAAGCTGGAAAGACGGTTCGTTCGTTTCCGGCGATGAAAACCCCGAACCTCTCGAATATCTCGATTTCCGTTTCGGCAATAAATTATTTTACAAACAAAAAGGGCAAGAGCCGGAAACGCCGATGACCCCAACAGAAGAAAGCAGTACTACCACTCCAATTGCGGTACCTCTTGAGTCCATGCCGACCACATAGTAAAGCTTATAGCTTATAGTTTACGCCGTCCGTGTGTCTATAAGCTATAACCTAAAAGCTATAAGCTATCAGCTTGTCGTTTCTTTCCACACCTTTGCTCCGAAAAATCTTTTAGTTGTGTTATAATAACCTCATGAACGTTCCCCGTGCCAAACTGATCTCTTTGCTTGAGCACTATTTATCGTGGCATTACGGTCAAGCGTATAAAGACATTTACGGTGTCTGGACGAATTTTCTTTGGTTTTGTTTCAACTTCTTTTCCATAAGCGAGCTTTTCGGCTCACTACTCAAACCGTGGAGACGAATGGGGGAAGACTATCCGAAAGTTTTTGATTTCAAGATGATCCTCCAGATATTGGTCGTCAATATCCTTATGCGCATCGTCGGGGCGGTGGTGCGTCTTTTGGTTATTACGATAGGGCTGACCTTTGCGTCATTGGTCTTTTTGATCGGTCTCGTTCTCTTGGGTATCTGGACGATCATGCCCATATTCATCGTCGCCCTTATTGTTATCGGCCTTAGCTTGATCATTCATGGATAACACTGAAAAAACGAGCATTGAAAAACTTTCCGTCTACCCGCTCCTCGTTTTGGAGCAGTGGTTTCCTCATGCACTCCGGCACGTTTTTTTCCGACGGCTTATTCTCGGCATGTCGTTCTCGTTTATGCTTTTTGCCGTGCTCTTTTTTGCCAATCTCAACATTCCCGCCGAACAAAATCCATATTCCAAAACATTTCTGTGGTTTCTTTCTCGGATCGAGGGGGTCTTTCTTTTGCTTTTCGCTTTTTGGTCTTGTATTTATTTGCTCGAAAGTTTTTATCGCGCGATATATTTCCATAATCGCGCCTACAAAATAATTAAGAAACAGGGAAGGGTGTTGGGAGCGCCTTATGAAATGTCATCCGAAGTAGCGACGATCTTTTATTACACGGAAAATGGCGACATCATAAAATCATTTTTGAAGTCTTCTCTTGGTTCAGAGATACTCGTGCGGTGCGGCATGATGGAAGAGGAAGTGAATGATTTCCTAGTCAAACGGGAACACATACTTGAGCTTTCAATAGGCGATATGTACGATGCGTCTGTCTTCGATATGGAGGATTTTGCGCTGTTCATTTTTCATAATTATCCCGACTTTTCCGATTTTCTCTTTAAAAAAGGAGTTGGAGAAAAAGATTTCACCGGTGCGGTCAAATGGGCGGTCAAAGTCGACGAAGATAAGCGTTTCAAAGAACGATGGTGGAGCCGCGATCATCTGAAAAAGATCGGGTCGCTCGGAAAGGATTTCACATACGGAGCCACCTTCTCTCTTGATAAATATTCGCATGACATCACTATCGGAGGCGCCGCGCCGTCGGACCGCGAACTTCATTACGATACGGAAGTGAAGCAGGTTGAGAACGCTCTTTCGAAAGTGAAAGAAGCGAATGTTCTTCTCGTCGGCGAAGACGGAACGGGTATCATGGATATCGTGTACGAATTCGCTTACCGCATTGATGCCGGCGATGTTCCCGTGCACCTTCAGAACAAGCGCATTCTTACCGTCGACACCAATCTTATCGTCGCTTCCGCCAAAGAAAAGGGTATTCTCGAGGAGCGTTTGATCCGTCTTTTGAATGAAGCGGCGAGAGCGGGAAATATCATACTGGTGTTCGATCATTTCACTTCTTTTGTCACGGGAGCAAGGACGCTCGGCACGGATGTGATCGACATCATGAATCCGTATCTTTCTTCCCCCCAGATCCATATCATAGCTCTCGCCCCGACCGAAGAATATCACCGGCTTTTGGCTCCGAACGGCGAGGTTACCACTCGATTTGAGATCGTCTCGGTCAAACAGCCCGAAGGCGGGCGGATCGTCGGTCTCCTTGAGGAAGGAGCTCTCGCTCTTGAACGAAGATACGGCGTATTCTTCACGTATGGAGCAGTTATAGAAGTATTGAAAAGCGCCGAAAATTATATCACCGAAGGCGTCATGCCAAACAAGGCCACGGATCTTTTGATGGAGGTCGCGCCGTACATGGTGCAAAAACAAAAGGCGCTCATAGAGAAAAAAGATGTGCTCGAATTTGTACGCATCAAGACGAACATTCCGGTCGGCGAGATCAGCACGGAAGAAAAATCAAAATTGGGAAATCTCGAAGAAGAACTTCATAAGCGCATTGTCGGACAGAACGATGCGGTCAAAGCGATCTCCGATGCCGTGCGGCGTTCCCGCGCGGGAGTGCGCGATCCGAAAAAACCGATCGGCTCATTCCTCTTTTTAGGGCCGACCGGAGTAGGAAAAACAGAAACGGCGAAAGCGCTTGCCGCCGTCTATTTCGACAGCGAAGACAGAATGGCGCGTCTTGATATGTCAGAATACTCGAGCGAAGACGCGGTCGGCCGTCTGATCGGTTCTTTCGAGCTCGGCAAACCGGGAACGCTTTCCATGCTCGTCAAAAATTTCCCTTACGGAGTACTCCTGCTTGATGAGTTTGAAAAAACGAGCAAAGATGTCCAAAATCTCTTTTTGTCGATCCTCGACGAAGGATATTTCTCCGATATGGGCGGACATCAGATCAACGTAAAAAATATCATTTTTATCGCCACATCAAATGCGGGAAGCGCGATGATGTATGATTCCATTCAGCATGGTGAAAGTCTCCAATCGGTCAAGCAGCTCATTCTCGACGATGTCATTAAAAAAGGTATTCTCAAGCCGGAGCTCCTCAATCGTTTCGACGGAGTCATTCTCTTCAACCCTCTGGAAAAGAAAGATATTATTCAGGTCGCAAAGATCATGTGTGAAAATTTGCGCAAACGGCTGAGAGACGAACATTCGATCAATCTTACCGTCAATCAGGTGCTTATTGATGAGCTCGTTAAAGAAGGGCTTGATCCTCTTTTCGGCGGACGTCCAATGGCCCGCGCCGTGAAAGATAAAATTGAAAAAGTCATCGCTGAAAAATTGATAAGCGGCGAGATCCAAACCGGAATGACGGTGGAGCTCGAAGCGAACGATTTTGTAAAGAAATAAAAATTAGAGAATAGATAATAGAAAATTGAAAGTAGAAAACGCCTACGCCGTAATTATCTATTTTTTCTTTCGATTTATCTATTTTCTATTATCGATTCTCTATTTTCTAATATATTTCGGACTTTTATCGCCGGACGGGGTTTATAACCCCGTCCGAAACGTTTGAATATCTCACAAAGGTTTATGTTTCATTATCTTGAACAAACGAAGATGTCATAATTTTCTATTTTCTATTTTCGATTATCCTTTTTACTTCCTTCGCACCGTTCGTCTCCATCAGTTTAACCCGCAATTCTTTTGCGCCGTCAAAACCCGTGACATACGCTTTGAAATGCTTTTTCATTATCGAGAAGTTTTTTGTCGCACCGAAAATTTCTTCAAAGAGAAACGCGTGTTCCAAAAGCACGGCGCATTTTTCTTGAAATGATGCTTCTTCGGTTCGTTCGGAAAAAAGCCAGGGGTTGCCGAAAATTCCGCGTCCGATCATAATTCCATCCGCACCGGTTTGTTGCGCCTTCACTTTTCCATCCGCAACATTTTTCACGTCGCCGTTTCCGATGATCAGTGTTTTGCTTCTCATCTCATCGCGAATTTGTACAGCCCGTTCAATATGTTCCCACCGCGCGGGGACATCCGACATTTCTTTTCTGGTCCGAGCGTGGATCGTCAAAGCGTCGATACCTGTTTCAAGAAGGAACGGGACCCATGTTTCAAGTTCATTCTTATTGTATCCGATACGCGTTTTTACGGAAACGGGAATTTCTTTCGCGCCCTCTTTTGTCGCGATGATTATTTCCTTTGCCAGAGAGGGATCCTTTATGAGCGAAGCGCCCGCGCCCTGTTTTTCAATATTTTTTTCAGGACAGCCCATGTTGATGTCGATGCCGTCAAAACCAAGTTCGCGCACCAGCTCCGCGGTTTTTCTGAAATTTTCCGGATTTGCACCGAACACCTGCGCCACGATCGGGCGTTCTTCATCCGTATAAGAGAGATCGCGCATCAAGTGTTCGCGCCCGGCGCTTTGCAGTCCGTCGCACGCAACGAATTCCGTCCACATAACGTCCGGCTTTCCGTATTTCGCAATGATACGACGAAAAGCCGCATCGGTAACGTCCGCCATCGGCGCAAGAGCAAAAAACGGTTTCGGCAATTTGTTCCAAAAGTTCTTCATAATAATACAGATACCAATATACGAATTTTTACGAATGATACGAATGGCAACGAATACGCCGTTTCCGGATTCGTATTCATTTGTATATTCGTAAAAATTCGTATATTGGTATCTTTATTGTTTAAAGACCCAGCTTTTCTTTCAGTTCCTCCGATGGTTCCCATGGCGGATCAAACGTTATTTCCACCCGCACCAAACCCGCGCCGTCGATCTTTCCGACCTCTTTTTCCACATCACCGATAAGCGAGTCCGCGAACGGACAGAATGGGGAAGTGAGCGTCATCAAAATCTCAACGCCTTCTTGATCTATCTTGACCGAGCGTATGAGATTAAGTTCGACGATATCAAGTCCCAGTTCCGGATCTTTTACTTTTCGAAGCGCTTCGTAAATATCTTTTTCGGTGATCATATTTTTGTTTTAATCGGTTTTTTAACTGTCGGCACGTTAATCTTCTTTGAACCCTTTTTTTGCGATCTCTTCCGCGAGTTCCGGACCGCCGCTTCGCACGATCTTTCCGTCCTTCATAATATGCACGAAATCGGGCGTGATCTTTTCAAGAATTTTTCCGTAGTGAGTGATGAGCAGAAAGCCCGTCCCCTTTTTGCGAAGTGCGTTGATAACCTGAAAAATTTTCTCCACAGCATCGATATCCACGCCGGAATCTATTTCATCGAGAAATGCGAATTTAGGCTCGAAAAACGCGAGCTGAAACGCCTCGCTCTGTTTCTTTTCTCCTCCTGAAAGCCCTGCATTCACGCTTCGTTTGAGGAAGCTCGGAGATAATCCGTATTTTTTCGCCTCCGCTTTTACATGCGTATTGAATTCCAAAAGGGTGATGTCTTTTCCGGAAAGTTCTTTGTATGAGCGGTAGAGAAAATTGGTAAACGAAACGCCATCGATCTCCGGCAGATGCTGGAGAGAAAGAAACAAACCTTTCTTCGCCTTTTTGTCGGTGGAAAGGGAAGTGATATCTTCGTCGTCGAGGACAATGGAACCTTCTGTGATCGAATATTTCGGATGTCCCATTATCGCGTTGACGAGTGAAGATTTCCCCGACCCGTTCGACCCCATAACAATATGGACCTCGCCCGACCCGATCGACAAAGAAACATCTTGAACGACTTTTTTTTCTTCAGCTTGAACGGTAAGATTATTTATTTTTAGTTGCATTTTTATATATTGTTATGTGTTTTTGTCGCCCCTGATACTGATACTTTTTCCTGATACTTCGTTACACCGGTCCAAACCCCGGCTCCCCAAGCCATCTTCTCAAAGTATTTATTGGCAGATACGCGCACTTTTCTCTCGAAGGTCCGATCGTGATCCCGAGCATCTCTTTTATTTCTTCTTCGCTGATCTCCCCGATGCTTTGCATGCTTTTGCCGATAATTTTATCCATGAGCATATCGGCCGAGGCCTGGCTTATCGCGCAGCCTTCGCCGTCCCAATGTGCGGCCGAAACGTCTCCATTTTCATCAAACGAAAGAAACACAATGAGGTTATCCCCGCAGGTCGCGTTGACTCCGCCTTCATGAATATCATGCTTTTCCGGCACGCTTTTTCTTCGCGGATGTTTATATCGATCAAGAATATTTTCTTTATATATTTCCTCATCCATTGCCTATAACTATATCATAAAATTCAGAAAAAGCAAAGAAATCCCCGCCGTAAATTTACGCATATGCGTAATAGCCGGATTAATTTGGTTGATAACACCGTCGTTTTAGTTCGGTAGCGCAAGCCTTTTTTTACGTTTTTTGGCACAATTCGCATGTATGAAAAAAATACATGCGAAATCACCATGTTGCGGAGCTAAAATCAACAATTTTGATCTCAAAAATAGCGTACGAATTTTGTATACGAATGAGAATATAATCCGATCACAATCCCGTCGCCGGACTGGGGTTTGTAACCCCGTCCGAAACATTTGGAGGCTTCGTTTATGGTTAATTTGAAGCACAACTCGATCAAGGTCGCCAAACGTTTCGGACGGGGTTACAAACCCCGTCCGGCGATACTCGTTTTTGTTTTGGATAAAACTGGATGAAAAATGGTCTATGGTCCGAGCTGATTATCAACCAAATTAATCCGGCTAAGTGGCATATGCTAGAATTTACGGCAGGTTAAAAGTTAACGATGCTTCGTACGTGGCGAGGTGGATGGAGGAATGAGAGAATGACACATTGAGATTTTTTACACACTTTGTATTTTAACCGATTTCCCTTATACTGTATTTATATGATGATACAAGACGTTGTTAAGGTTTTTGTTCCAACCGCCATCGCTTTTTTTGTCGGTATCGCCATGACGCCTTTTTTGACGCATTACCTGTACAAATACAAAATGTGGAAGAAAAAGTCCGGCAAATGCGATATGTCCGGCTGCGAGACGCCCATATTCAACGCGCTGCACAAAGAACGGGAGGTCGGCACGCCGAAAATGGGTGGAGTTATCATCTGGGGAAGCGTCCTCATTACCATCGCCGTTATCTGGCTTCTTTCTGAATTATTCCCGAACAGTACTACCGGTAAATTAAATTTCCTGCATCGCAGCACGACATGGCTTCCGCTCTTTACTCTTATTGCCGGTTCTCTTATCGGTCTTATCGATGATTTCTATGAGGTGCTGGGAAACGGCGATCACGTTGCCGGGGGCCTTTCGCTTAAAAAACGCCTGCTCGTGGTTTTTTGCATATCGCTTATCGGCGCTTGGTGGTTCTATGCCAAGCTTGGAGTATCGAACGTATCCATTCCTTTTGACGGGATCGTGAGCATGGGCATTTGGTTCATCCCATTTTTTTCACTGGTCATGCTCGGCGTGTATTCAAGCGGAGTTATTGACGGAATCGACGGCTTGGCGGGAGGAGTGTTTGCGACCATTTTTTCCGCTTACGGTATCATAGCTTTCTATCAGCAGCAGATCGACATATCCGCTTTTTGCTTTGTCATTGTCGGCGGATTGCTGGCGTTTCTTTGGTTTAATATTCCTCCGGCAAGATTTTACATGGCGGAAACCGGAACGATGGGACTGACGATAACGCTTGCCGTCGTGGCATTTCTTACTGACGCACAGGTGAACGGCAAGGGTGTCGCCGTCCTTCCGGTGGTCGCTTTTCCGCTTGCGATCACGGTCCTTTCCAATGTCATACAGGTTTTTTCCAAAAAATTCCGCCACAAAAAAGTTTTTCTCATTGCGCCGATCCATCATCATTTTGAGGCTATTGGCTGGCCGGCCTACAAAGTCACCATGAGGTATTGGATCCTCTCGATCATTTTCGCTCTGATCGGAGTTATCGTAGCACTGTCCGGACCGGTAATGTAAACGAACAAGTTTTTAGTTTTAGTTGGTAGTTTTTAGGAACGACTTTTCGTTGTTGTGTGCTGAAAACTGAAAACTTAAAACTGAAAACTAAATAATAATGACCAAATCTTTCGATAAAATTTTTCTCGGAATTACGCTAACCTTGGTGCTGGGCGGTTTTTTTCTGTTCCTTTCTGCGTCCCTCGGACTTTTGGCGCGAACGACCGGAGAAACATTTCAGAGTGTTTTTGTCAGTCAGATCGTGCTCGGTCTTTTCTTGGGCTCGATCTCGCTATGGATCTTGTCGCGCTTCAATTATAAACACCTGCGGCGTTTTTCTTTTTATCTTTTTCTTGCTGGGATCATCGCGTGTATTTTGGTCTTCGTGCCGTACATCGGATTTGAACATGGCGGAGCCAAACGCTGGCTGGATCTTCGTTTTACCACATTTCAACCATCGGAACTTTTGAAACTCGGGTTTGTTCTTTACCTCGCGACGTGGCTGGCATCGGCAAAAGAAAAAGTTCGCACGTTCAAATATGGAACGATACCTTTTCTTATCCTTCTCGGCATACCGGCCGTACTTTTAGTGCTTCAGCCTGACATGGGAACGTTCGGCGTGCTGGCCATTGCCGGCATGTGCATGTTTTTTGCCGCCGGAGGAAGATTTTCTCATATCATTTCCATCATTCTCGCGGGAATACTCGCGTTCTTTATTGTCGTACATTTCAAACCCTATCTGCAGGAGCGCATAGATATTTTTCTTAATCCTGACAAAGATCCGCAGGGATCCGGTTACCAGATGAACCAGTCATTGATCGCCGTCGGATCGGGAAAATTGTTTGGAAGGGGATTCGGACAGGGGATACAAAAATTTCCGCCGTTCCTTCCGGAGCCGACCAGCGACTCTATTTTTGCCGTGGCATCGGAAGAGCTCGGATTTCTCGGCAGCACCACCATCGTTCTGCTTTTTGTATTATTTGCCATGCGGGGCTTTCATATTTCTGCCAAGGCACCGGACCGTTTTGCACGGCTCGCCGTCATCGGGATCGTTTTTCTCATCGTTACGCAATGCTTTATCAACATCGCTTCCATGGTCGGTCTCTTTCCTCTTACCGGCGTCCCGCTGCTTTTCATAAGCCACGGCGGCACCGCTCTCCTTTTTGCGCTCACCGAGGTAGGAATAATTTTAAATATCTCCAGACACAAAAGCGGAACATCATTTGGATAATAAATATACCAATATACGAATTTTTACGAATGATACGAATGAATACGAATACGGACATTTACTGTGGTGGTCGTATTCGTATTCATTTGTATATTGGTACTCATTCGTATATTGGTATCTTTATTCACCCCAATATGGATGAAAATTTGCACGAAATCGGGTATAATAAGATGATATGAAGATACTATTCACAGGAGGCGGATCGGGCGGACATTTTTATCCGATCATCGCCGTTGCCGAAGCCATTCAAGAAGTCGAGCAGAAAGAACGGCTCTTGCCGAGCGATCTCTATTTCATATCCAACGAGCCTTATGATAAGGAGCTTTTGTTCAATCACAACATCAATTTCATCGAAATAACTACGGGGAAGCGCCGGACGTATTTTTCTTTGCTGAACATATCGGATGTTTTCAAAACATTCTTTGCCGTTCTTCGCGCCATGAAAATAGTTTTTTCGATCTACCCCGATATCGTTTTCAGTAAGGGAGGATTTGCCGCGTATCCAACGCTCGTCGCGGCGCGTTTTTTCCGCATTCCCGTTTTGATACACGAATCCGATACCGTCCCCGGGCGAGTGAACAAATGGGCATCAAAGTTCGCGCAATACGTCGCCGTGTCCTATCCCGATGCCGTAACCTATTTTCCTGAGAAAAAAACGGTCGTCACCGGCAATCCGATCAGAAAGGAAATAATGATCCCGCTGACGCAGGGAAGTTTCAAATTTCTCGAGCTTGAGGAAGGCGTTCCCGTCATTCTCATCCTTGGCGGATCACAGGGGTCGCAAACGATCAATGAAGCCATACTTGATGCGCTGCCATTCCTGCTCGATAAATATCAGATCCTTCATCAGGTCGGAAATTTGAACAAGAAAGAAATAGACACGCGGCTGGAAACGATCCTGCAAGCGATCCCTCACCGATCAAGGTATAAAACCTATCCGTATTTGAACGACCTCACGCTCCGCATGTGTGCGGGAGTTGCCGATCTCATTATCTCGCGCGCAGGCTCAACTATCTTCGAGATCGCATCGTGGGGAAAGGGAAGTATCATCATACCGATCACCAATTCGAACGGCGATCATCAGCGCAAGAACGCTTTTCACTACGCGAGAAGCGGTTCAGCCTTTGTCATCGAAGAACAGAATCTGACGCCTCATCTTTTGGCGGCGGAGATCGATCGGTATATGAACAATCCGCAGCTCCGAAAAGGAATGGAAGATTCAGCGAAAAAATTCGGAGAATACAATGCCACCGCAGCGGAAGCGATCGCGCGACAGCTGCTGCGCGTTTCTCTCCGGCATGAAGCATAGATTGCATCGTAATTGTTATCGACTTGACAAAGTACATAAACAATTGTGAAATATGAACAGGGAAATGATACCATTACATTTCATACATCGAATAAACGGCAAGTCACGCCAAAAAAATTCTTTTTCGCTCCTTTTGAGCTTGCTTTTTTTGGGATGTACGGCGATCGGCGTGCGGACGACCGGAGCTGAAACGACCGATATCACGGATACTCAAGCGGTTTCGATCTCGAGCGAACCCGCGTCGATAGACACCACCTATACCATCCCGGAAGAAGAAACGCAGAACTTGCGCAACAAGATCAACCAAAAGAATTCAGAGCTCGAAGATCTGAAAAAGAAAATAGAAACCTACGAAAAGCAGCTGGACTATACGCAGACTCAAACCAAAACGCTTCAAAATACCGTTAAAACCCTCGATCTGGAACGGCAAAAGATGAACACCAGCATTCAGCTGACCCAAAAAAGGCTCGAAACATCGTCACTCAACCTTACGCAGTTGAATCTCGGGATCGCCGATACCGAAGAAAAAACAGTGCTCGTCAGCAAGGCGCTCTCAGAAATTCTGCGGACCATCGATCAGGCAGACGACCAAACGATCCTCGAAACATTTCTTTCAAACGGCAAGCTTTCCGATATTATGGATGAAAGCATGCAGCTCATGCAGCTTCGCGAGGAGGTGCGCGGACATATGAAAGAACTCGGCGAATATCAATCAAGTTTGGTGGCGCAAAAATCAAAAGTCGAGAACGAAAAAAATAAGCTCACCAATTATAAATCGACGCTCTCCGATCAAAAATCAGTACTCGATAACGCGAAAAAAGAAAAAGCGGATCTTTTGGCATTGACGAAAAATCGAGAATCCGATTATCAAAAAATTCTCAACATAAACAAAGCGAAAGCGGAAGAATTTGAAAAGGAGCTTTTCGAATACGAATCAAAGCTGACCCGTCAGCTCGACAGAAAATTTATTCCGGAGGTCGGTTCAAAGATATTGGTTTGGCCGCTCGATAAGATCATCATTACGCAGCATTTCGGAAAGACAAAAGACTCATTACGGCTGTATGCGTCGGGAACTCACAACGGAATGGATTTTGCCGCCAACCGCGGTACGCCGGTCAAATCTCCGGCCAAAGGAGAGGTCATTGCGACCGGAAATACCGATCTGACCTGTGCGAAGGCTTCTTACGGCAAATGGATCCTTATCCGCCACAACAACGGACTGTCGACGCTTTTTGGACACTTCGATACTATCAAGGTAAGCGCCGGACAAGATGTCGAAGTCGGAGATCTTATCGGATACAGCGGCAATACCGGATACTCCACCGGTCCTCATGTGCACCTGACGGTCTTTGCTTCGGACGGAGTTCAGGTCGGATCGTTCGCCAGCAATGCCTGTCCGGGAAAAACATTCACCATGCCGCTTCCGACAGCAAAAAATGCCTATCTCGATCCCGAAGCTTACTTGCCGAGTTAATCGTCATCCCAGGCCCATCCTTCGCCAAGGCTACGGCGTGGCAAGGCACGACCCGGGGATCCACGTCCGGCGATATTATTAGAGACGGTTCATTTATATTTCGATCGTCATCCCGGGCCGGGACCCGGGATCCACGCCTTATCAAACTAAAAAAACTTTTATGACAAAGAAAAACACACAAGGCGGTTTTATACATCTCATGATCATGTTCGCAATTTTCTCGGTCATCGTCTGGTATTTCAAATTAGACATCCGAGGCTACATCGATTCGCACGCCGAGCTCCGCGATTCACTGAACGGTATGATCCATTTCTTGAAAGGAGTCTGGAAGAACTATCTGGAAGGGGCGGGAGCTTTCATCTGGAATAATGTCATAATAGAGCTCATCTGGAACAACCTGCGTACGTTCATTCCGGCCAAATAGAAGCGATCACAAGAAATATAAAATAAGGCGCTTTATGAGCGCCTTATTTTATTATAAGAATTAGATCTCTAGAAAACGGCCCTAGCTGAACGTCGTAAAAGAATGATTGTGCGACGTTGGTAATATAGCAAAATAAACACATAAGATACTCCCCCTAAACATTTGAATACTAGTTTCCATTACTAAATTTATTAAACAATTAATACAATGAATAGATTATACACAATAAAATATATTTTAAAAACTTTCTATCCCCTAGCCCGCGGTCCACCATGATTTCATGGCTAATGCAAAATATAGATTATCTGATTTTTTCGTCATTTCAGCCATTTTACCCATTTCCGTCCAAAAACCAAATTCAGCATTTCAACACATTATAACACATTGTGTCAAGTACTGCGTTTTTAACCAAAAAAAACGCTGTCGCGAGCGATTCGTAGTGGTAGGGTGATACCTTAAAAAATGATATGGAGCATGCTGCGTTTGTAAGAATTATTATCGTCCGTCATTCCGGACCGCGATCCGGAATCCACGTACGCCGTCTTTTGTTATTCGGATCTTACCGGAGTGAAGGAGATCTACTTTTCAAATATTCAGAAATACGTTTGCGGTCTTCGTTTGCCTTATTTCCTTTAAAATAGATTTCTATGTAGACAAAAGTGACAGTATCATCATGGTATGCATATATTACCCTCATCGCTCTATTTTTCAAACTTTTGCACGCAAGGCGAGTTTTGACGAGTTTTACTTTTTCAGAATGGTGAATAATGGTAAAATTTTTACCACTTCCTGTCGGTAAAGTATGCAAAACATCCTCCAGATCATTGAGATCTTGACGAAGTGTAGGATATTTTTTAGAAAGCTTTTTAAGGTCTTTCTCAAATTCGGGCAGTTGATTAAAGTGGCTCATATTCGCGTACCGAGGTTTCTTCCGGTCGGTAAAACACATGTTCGTAATTTATAACCGCCTTTTCCTTCGCAACGAGCCAAGGAGTATCTTTATGAGATAGTTCGGATAATTGCTTTGCTGAAAAATGCGCGAGCCGTTCCAGTTCATCGTCAATATGCTTCAATTCTTGTCCGCTTAAACTCGAAACATCCGCCTCTGTGACCGGAATATATTTTGTCTGGTCTTTATCAAAATATTTGCTTTTTACTTCAACCAGCTTTCCATCACGTTCCATTTGTTTTATGATCTTTGCAAAAGAAACCGGCGTTGGACCATATATATTTTTGATATACGTCGCGCCGATCAGCTGTTCTTCGTATTTTTCGTAATAATCAAAATCGATAAAATAGAGCAATTTGTAAAGAACGGTCTGTCCGATATTCAGCCGACTTCCCACTTTGCCGAGAATATACAGCAAAACTTCTTTGAATTTTTTAGAATTTTCTTTCGGTATTTCGCGAATTTCAACGGTGCCGGAAATTTGTTCCGGCTCTGCCGAACTTTTTTCAAAAACATCTTCCGAAACCTCGAACAATCGAGCCAAAATTGCCTTTTGCTGTTCGTTCGGCTTTATCTTCCCTTGTTCAAGTTTAACGTAGGTCGGACGAGAAATATCCAAGCTTTTCGAGACTTCTTCCTGAGAAAGCCCCGATAATTTCCGCTTATTTTGTATCCACGTAGACATATATCCATTATATCATGCCCAACAGACTTTTACAAGTTTACTGTAATTAATGTAAATATGTAAAATCTACAAAAGTAGAAATTTAATATAGGAATTTGGCTACGGGTCTTGCCTTATCGCCCCGGAATCTACAAAAGTAGAAATCTAATATAGGAATTTGGCATAAACCATCTGTAATGTATATTGATTATCTACAAAAGTAGAAATCTAATATAGGAATTTGGCAAACGAATATAGTGTTTGTGTCGAGAGATCTACAAAAGTAGAAATCTAATATAGGAATTTGGCAAAAAAAATACACAATAGAATATTGGATCTACAAAAGTAGAAATCTAATATAGGAATTTGGCAGTCAGAATTTGGCAATGGTGGGAGGAATCTACAAAAGTAGAAATCTAATATAGGAATTTGGCATTTTTTATAACTGATAAAGCAAATTATCTACAAAAGTAGAAATCTAATATAGGAATTTGGCGTCGGAGATCGTAAGCCCGACCGTCGATCTACAAAAGTAGAAATCTAATATAGGAATTTGGCACGAAATTGGATGTCACACGAAAGGGATCTACAAAAGTAGAAATCTAATATAGGAATTTGGCGACAAAAACTGCAAGCGCGTCAGCGGATCTACAAAAGTAGAAATCTAATATAGGAATTTGGCTTTATGGTTTCCTGCTGTGTTTCGTATCTACAAAAGTAGAAATCTAATATAGGAATTTGGCTTGCCCCCTAGGGGGTGTACCATATAAGATCTACAAAAGTAGAAATCTAATATAGGAATTTGGCCTCTATATCTATACTTTACTCTGTCTATCTACAAAAGTAGAAATCTAATATAGGAATTTGGCCTCCCGCTCCTTAATCGCGCCATACAGATCTACAAAAGTAGAAATCTAATATAGGAATTTGGCTTGTTCGTGGAGTTCTTCATACTCGCGATCTACAAAAGTAGAAATCTAATATAGGAATTTGGCACTTTTATTTTCTCTTTATTAGCTTTATCTACAAAAGTAGAAATCTAATATAGGAATTTGGCTGTTTGCGGTTACTTTTGTAACGTGATCTACAAAAGTAGAAATCTAATATAGGAATTTGGCTTCACCTATTGACAGCGTGTGTTATTGATCTACAAAAGTAGAAATCTAATATAGGAATTTGGCCGTCTACAGGGTGGGCGGAAAGAAGCATCTACAAAAGTAGAAATCTAATATAGGAATTTGGCCCGCCGGGGTTGACGAAACAACCGAATATCTACAAAAGTAGAAATCTAATATAGGAATTTGGCATTAAGGAATTGAATAACATGACTATTATCTACAAAAGTAGAAATCTAATATAGGAATTTGGCGGTATTTGTTCGGCAACGCTGGTTATCATCTACAAAAGTAGAAATCTAATATAGGAATTTGGCTCTCTTCAGAGAGACCGTGACGCGAGGATCTACAAAAGTAGAAATCTAATATAGGAATTTGGCACTTTCACACATTCCAAAGACGAAGAATCTACAAAAGTAGAAATCTAATATAGGAATTTGGCAATATGAAAAGTATTTTCTCCTATAAATCTACAAAAGTAGAAATCTAATATAGGAATTTGGCTTAAAAATTATATGAAATACAAAAGAAATCTACAAAAGTAGAAATCTAATATAGGAATTTGGCCGCGATAAAACGCGTTTGTCGCTCAGATCTACAAAAGTAGAAATCTAATATAGGAATTTGGCCTCGGAGATACCGACGACGAAGGCGAATCTACAAAAGTAGAAATCTAATATAGGAATTTGGCTCGCATATTTTTAGGTTTAACTACTAATCTACAAAAGTAGAAATCTAATATAGGAATTTGGCTTCGTCAAGAAAACAAATGCGTAATTGGATCTACAAAAGTAGAAATCTAATATAGGAATTTGGCTTAAAGAGAACGGGATTATATAGTATATCTACAAAAGTAGAAATCTAATATAGGAATTTGGCATACCGCAAAGGCGATATTTTTATAAGATCTACAAAAGTAGAAATCTAATATAGGAATTTGGCTGTATTATAACACATATCCATAATAAGATCTACAAAAGTAGAAATCTAATATAGGAATTTGGCCACGCTACAATGAGCTACAAGCCCATTATCTACAAAAGTAGAAATCTAATATAGGAATTTGGCAATGCCCCATATCGAGCGTTTGTTCGATCTACAAAAGTAGAAATCTAATATAGGAATTTGGCCTTGTTTAAGGTTTCGCCGTTGTATAATCTACAAAAGTAGAAATCTAATATAGGAATTTGGCAGTGTGGCTTACGTTATGACTTCAGTATCTACAAAAGTAGAAATCTAATATAGGAATTTGGCAGCGGAAATGGCTCTATTAAAGGACAAAGATGCAAATAGCGCACATATGTCGCTACGACTCGCCCTTGAAATAGAGCCATATTTTTAATCCTCAGAAAATAAAGACTGAGGTTTCCGTGCAAAATATGGTTAAAAATTCATACACACGATTTCTCCCTTTGGTATTACCAAAGCCTGCGGGAGCAGACTTCAGGCGTAGCACGCTATATTTAGGCGCTACATTTCAAAGTTCCTGATTTCGATCAAAAAATAAGCACTTCTTCGTTGTCATTTGCCGCATATCCGTATCGAACGATCTTCTTTTTGTCCCCTTCGCAAACCTGAAAAATCAGAATACTGTCCGAACCCTGAAACAGCTGCTTATAGGTTAATTCTATCTCTTTTAGGATATTTTGCAATACGCGCGGGCTGTTCCGTACCTCATACACGGAATATTGAACTTTCTTCCCGAATTTGTTGATGAATTTGGAAAATTTTGTTCGCACTTTATTATCGGTGAAATCGTAGGCGATAATGATCATAAATTTATTTAATTTCTTACTTACTTACGTGAACCTGATAATACGGGAACGGATTTTCTTGGTTCATCATAAAACGGTAATATTCCCGAACATAATTAAAGATTTCTTCCTTGTTGTCCATAATCGCTTTCATGAAAATTTGCGAGTATTTTTGGTTGTTCTCAAACGGCAGCACATACTTCCCCTGTTCAACCTTGAAATCCTTTTCGTTGATCTGTTTTAAGTTGTAGGCCTTGCGAATTTGTTTATCGATAATGCACCGAAACGGTTCCATGATATCGCAAGCAAGCGAGCGTCTTTGAAAAAATAATTTGTGATACATTCCTTTGTACGTATCGAATCCATAAAGGCGAAGGAGCGAATCAACAAAATGAAAAAGATAGGTATAGCCTATATCCATCAAAAAATTCGGAATGTCTTCCCTGTCGCGAGGCGCTCGTCTCCGCCAGCCGATAACATCAAAATATTCTTCAAAAAACACTCGGGCATTGTTCCCCTCCACTCCTAAAAGTTCTTGATTATCAATGATATTTTCTAACTGATCCGCGATCATTTCTTTCCGTCTTGCCGCAGTATTCTTCCATTTTCCGGTACTTCGCACCAGTGAGATTTGGTTATCGATCTTGTTTTGAACGATTTTTTTCGACGCAAAAAACTCATCCGCTTCCGGCATCCGATACTGTTTTTGCCGTAAAAGATAATTCCCTTCCGCTTGAGACAAAAATGTCGAGTATGTTTCAAAATTGTTGCGCAATAAAAAGATCGATATTCCAAACTTTATGGCGTCTTTGATAAGTCCGGTTGTGATCGCGATATCTCCCACGACAAAAACCGCAAAGACCTTGTGGCACGAAGCGCGATTGACGATCTTCCCGTCTTTACGAAATACGATGTTATCATTGAAAAAACGAAGCGAACATTTTTGTCCCCATTCAGCTCTGACAAGCAATATTTGTTTTTCTTTAAAATCAGGCAATGACATCATATAGGTAGTTATTAATGACATAAGGGCCGATAAATGCAGTTGTCGCACTTCTCCGGACTAACGTTTACGTCGCTCCAAAGAATATCGAATTTTTGCATCCAGCGAACCGTTTTTTCAAATTTTGTAGTTTCTGAATAGTCCGGTAATGGTATTTCATATCGCTTGTTGTCTTTGAGGGAATGAAGAAAAAGTTTTTCCACGTCATATCCCATTTCTTTCAATGCGAAATATTGGGCATACAGCTGATATCTGTACCCGTCATAAATTTTCTTGATCTTTGTTTTGCGTTCGATCAATGATTTCGTCTGCTGGTCATATACATCAATATTTCCCATTACGTTGTACTGGCGGCAATATACGGGCGTTCCTTGTAGGTATCGCTTGGCAGACGAGTATTTCCCCTTGTCTATATTCTCATGGTTTTTCTTGCCGACGATTTGAGGGGTATCATGGTACATGCTTTCCTTAAAACCCTCGTAAATGCTATGCAAAAAGACCGATTTCGGGCAGAAAATAAAGTCGTTTATCTTAGATATTTGAATGTATTGTTCCATGGATTTTTCACTATTAAAAAAGTCGGGCGCTCATTCAAGAGCACCCGACTTTTTATATAGCATATATTTGACTATTTGGCAATATGCGTGTTATTTTGTGTCTTTCGTTACAAATTCGTCCCAGTCAGTTTTTGAAATATATAATTCAGGTTTTTCAGGGTTTTTTTTGATTTTTTCCAGTAACATGATTCCTTTTCTTGCGATATTATAGGCACCATTTGCGTCTCCGTTGAATTCTTCCTCTATTCTTTTTTTATCCTGAGAAATAATTATTTTTTCAAATTTGGAAAAATTTTTCGGAGACAAAACCTCTTTTTTAGTATTTATTGCATACGTACTAAAAAATGGTTTTACTGGTGATGCGATAAAATCAATATTTTCACCAATTTTTTTAATGCAAATTTTTTCATTAATTTCTTCCCTCACCCACTGCTCCGAATAAGAATTCCGTAACTGGAGAATATGATTAAACAAATAAATGAACGAATGATAAAAACTTCGCGGCTTTTTACCAAAAACTTTTTCTCCTTTCAGCGACCCAGCACTTTCTTTTTCTTGAATTTGTTCCCAAATATCCCCTTCCAGGTTGTCAAACCCCCATAACTGAAATAATTCTTTGAATTTTTGATTTATATCAATCGAGTTATATCGCCAATAACCATTCTCATCTTTTTCTCGTGCAATACGTGGAACTTTGGCATACACTGTCCATCTTTTAGCAAAAACGAAATTTGTATCAGAAAAGACGCTTGGGTCATATTGGAAATAATAACTTTGAAATTCATTATCCCACCCTATCGCATCAAATTTTTGTACAGCTTCCTTAATTTTAATTTGAGGAGCGGAATTGCTGATATAAATATTTTTTCTAAATCCTGAGAGGGGGTCTGTGATTGATGTGTATTCGGCCTGTGTGTAGAAAATAATGCCTGTTTGCTTTCCCATCTTCTCAAATGTATCAAAAGGTGCAGAAAGTTGATACCCATTTAGCACGTTACCACCTTCTTCTGGTTTATTGTTTTTAAACACTAAATACCCAAACTTATCAATAAGTTGTTTTTCTAACTGCTGATATACACTCCTTTCAATACCTCCGCGAATTTGTTTAAACCGCATGTTGAGGTCTTCCATTACAATTATTGCGTTATGTTTAACAGCAAGATCCGCAATCATCCTAACAACCTGAGAAACATAACCCCTTTTTAAATCCTTTATTTTACATACAGGGTTCCAAGATTGTCTATTTTCTAATCGTTCTTTTTCTCGAGTTATTAATTTTTCATAATAATCAATACCATTAATTTTGTTCAGACTTCCCTGGTCAATTATTTCTCCTCTCGGGTTAACAATAGAATAATACACTAAGTGTTTTTCTCCCCGGTCCAGTCCGATAACATTTACATTTTCGTCCCTATAACTTTTGGAAATGTATCTATTTATTTCCTTATTGAATTGTCCCGGTTTAACGGATTTTTTGTGCGAATTTAGTGCAATGGGTATATGAAGAGAAATTATATCTCTAGAGTATCTTCGTCCTTCAACTATTTTTTCGCCTTTTTTGTTTATGTACTCTTCTCCTTTTACATTTTTACGGACTTTTAAACCCACACTTGCTTTTCTATAAAATATTTCAGCATTCCCGAGAATATCAAATATTTGTTGTTCTAAATTTTCTTCAGAAAACAACGCGTTCCAATATAACGTATGAACATTACTAGATGAGGTTCTTTTTATTCTCAGGTCTCGATTCAAAATACGAAATAAGTATAATTCATGTTTTTTACCTTCTTCTTCAATAACCTGCTTATCCACCCATGATCCGCTAATGTTTTGGAAACTTATTCCGCCTAAAGTCAAATTAGCAAAAGATTTTTGCATTTCGAGAACGTCTTCAAAATGTTGTTTAATAAAAGCTTTTAATTCTGGAAAACGAGCAACGTATTTATCTTTTATAATATCTTTAAGCAAAGAAACATGTTGTTGCTTGGTTAATATCGTCTTATGGTCTTGATATGAAATGCTTTCTCCATATCGAGTTTTTGTGAAGGAAGCATAAACTTTACCACCGGCTATATTCTTGCCCCAATCAAGGGAACTGTATTCCAATTTTTCATATGAATTATAATCTTTGGTGGCGAGGTGGTATTTTTCTATATCTAGAAAATGAGTATACTCGGTAACAGCCAAAAAATAATCATCTTTTTTTCTTAAAATATATCCGCAGTATTGTGCATTGCCCCTTGGACTTTCTGCCCATCCATTTAATAAAGTACCTTTTTCAAAATTGAGTTTTATTTTATCGTTGTCGTAAGGTTTTTTAGTAACAAAGTTGCGAAATGCGTTGTAATACTGGTTGAACGGAAAATTCCTTATATATTCGTCCATTTCTGAATAAAAGTCTCCGCTCACCCCTGAAAGTTTATCTATATCATATCCATCAAGAGCAACGTATTTCATCATTTGGAAAATTCGTAAGGAGGAATCTGAGTAATTTTTTACAATTGCAATTTCTTCTGGTTTTCTCTCTTTTGAAAATGAAGATAATTTATCTGCTAACTTGAAATAAAAGTCATAGCCATGAATTACTTCGTTATTTTCTTTTGTAACATCCTTGAACAGGCTACTAAACTCGAATTTCCAAATCATCAAAAACTGTTCCCAAATACTTTTTGTCGAATCAACAATATTTTTTTTGTAATAATCTTCTTTAAATGGCTTTCCTTCTAATTGATCCAAAGAGTTTTTTATATCTGCTAACGATATATATTTTTTTATTTTTATATAATCACTTTCCGCCTTTGTTTTTGAACTTTGCGGAAGATTTTTTTCAAAGTTATATACATCCGAAAACCAACGCCGAGAGATGGTGTTTACTGAAGAATTTTTTACATATATACCACCGTATTCCGCGATAAAATCATCGCTGGAAAACAGTTTTTCCATAATCTTCTTTGCGGAATCAAAATGCTTTTCATTTAATTTCGCAAATTCACGGAAGCGCTTCAAAAAAACCTCTTCCTCCGTGCTGTTTTCAGTTGCTTCTATTAATTGTCTTTCTTTTTGCACTTCCCCCAGAATTTGTTTTTCAAGAGTTTTGAACAAAGGGTAGTCGGCGCGCTTGAACGTTTTGTCCTTATTTTTTTTAGCATCACTCTCTTTCTGGTCGCGATGTTCTTTTATTGATTTATTGAGATCACCAATAATTTTATTATATGAATCTCCGAGCTCGCCGGATTCTTCAGAAGATTCAATTCCTTCCTGCAGCAAGCATTTTTCATAATGTTTTATATTAAAAATATCTGTATTTTTAAAACCCCTGATATCTTTGTAACTATTGGCATATTTGCTTTCAAAAGTTTTTTTGTTCACCAAAAATAATTCTAAGTTGCTCAGGATGCGTGTTGAAACAGCCGTAGTAATGCCATTTTCGGCGTAAATATTTTTTCGTGTTTCTTGAAATTTTGTTAAATATCCAGAGAACTTATCAAAACTATCAAATATATATTGTTTACCTCCATAATTATCTAGAGTTTCATCAGCTTTCACAAATAAACTTGGCCACCCTTGTGAGATAAACTCCATATCTTTTGAGGCAGGAAATTCATATTTCAGCACTTGTAAAATTGAGGAGGAGGTGAGAAATCCGACACCCTTCAGATTTTTATTTTCCTTCTTTTCCTTTTTGGTAAAAATTATCTTTTTTCCGCCTTCAAGTTGTTTATTTGCATATGTTTTTTTCCATTTTTCCGCCTCTGTGTCCATAAGAATACGAATTTTTTTATATAATTCTTCTTTTTCTTTTCTTATTTCATCTTCAGCATCAATAAGTTTTTTTTGTAAAATATTACTGTTCATTTTTTCTTTTCTAGCTATATTTAAATCTTTTCGTATTTTTATTAGTTCTTTTGTTTTTTCATCAAAAGACTTTGCAAACTTGCAGAAATTCAACGATACAACATTCTCTTCGGAAAAAGTATTTTTAAGAAATTCTTGATGTAATTTATCAAAATAAAACTTAGACTGATTATAACTGTTATCAATCGTTTGATCTCTCTCAAAAACCTTGTTAGTTTTTAAAAAATCCCTAGTTTTTTCTGTCGGTTCTAACTCAAAACTTAGTGTTTTAGAAAGCCCATATTTCCCCGTAAATTCATCCCAAATATATTTTTTCTCGTTCATGAAATTTCATTATTAGTTATAAAATATTTCCACCAAAAAAGGACGATGGTTGTCGCCCAATAGGGTATGCTTACCAAACGGTTAAGCGCTACTGGAAACCATCGCCCTTTTTTGATCAGGAGCGAAAATTATGGGCTTAACCATTTTACATACTACCTATTGGGGGGCGACAAGATAATAATAAACTGATGGGAAGAAAAAAGCAACTATTATTTATTGCCTTTGTTTTTTGTTGATATATACTGATTACTTAATTTCTGATGTCGTAAATCTCCCCAGTCGGCGGCCACCAGATGGCGTTGCGGGAACGGGGAGCCCCGCCGGAAATATCAAAAAACAGCAAGGACTATTTGCTGTTTTTTGATAAAGTTCACCGATGCCGACCATGTCGGTAGTATCAACGAAATGGTTGTGGATAACTTCGCCGTTGTTTTCACAAGAGATCTTTGCTTTTTCGATAACACCCAAAAACTTCTGGTAATTTGCGTATTCATTTTATATGGATTTTATCTCGCAATCTTTGTCTTTTCCGTACGTGATAATTTCTTGATCCTTGCTTCTTCTTTGCTGGCTTGGCTTCGGGTTTCGTATTGTTTTGAATAGGCCAAAACTACCGGTCTTCTGGCTCGGGTGTATTTGGCGGCTTTGGGCGAGGTGTTGTGCTCTGTGACCCTTCGGATTAGGTCGGTGGTGATGCCGCAATAGTATGTGCCGTCGGCGCATTTTAGGAGGTAAACGAAATATGGGTGCGTTTCGGTGCTCATTTTTTGAATCGCAGAATATGCACGTGGTAATGGTCCACGCTTCTCATGTGCGCGAAATTTTCCCAGATGATGTCGTATTTTTTTCCTTTCGGTAAAAATTCGGTTTTTAGGTAAACGAGTTCTTCCCGCTCAGCTGCGGTCATTTCGGATTCGCACTGAAAATGGCGCCTTGGTACGATCAGATCATGGAAATCCGCGATCATATCGTAGGGAAACATATTTTTCAATATCTTCCAGTGAGCAAAAAGATACTTTTTATTTTGAGGTTCGTCAACGCAAAAATCGCAGTGCGGCCGGTCACCGTTCTTCCGATAGGCATGGTATTTATCTAAAGTCCTCTTTTTACGAAAACGCATAACCCCATTATATCACAGGGATCGGAGTATCGTCATCGTAATGAACGTTTCAATGAAAGAAGCAACGGCAAAGAGAGGAACGACATGGCGGATCATTTTTTCCATTACTTTTGCCAGAAACGGCTTGAACGGCTCTTTATATTTGAGCTTGAGATAATATCTTTTTCCGAGCTGGAGGCCGTAGGATGAGGCGATCAAAAAAGCAGGCACTTCCAATATTCCATGCGGTATCGTTCCCGCAAAGAGGTATCCCGAACCATGCTCAGCAAGCACGACTGCGGACATTACCCCGATAAGCATTCCGTTCACCGCGACAAAGACCATGGGCACGATCCCGAAAAATGTCCCGAGAAGAACGACCGCAAAAGATTTCAGCGTGTTGTTTAAAAATATAAAGAAGAACATCGCGATGATGTTCACCTCTTTGAGCGAACTGAAGGTCGCAAAGAGCTTATCAAAAAGCATCCGGGCTTCTTTCGGGTGGTTCATACCGGAAGCGAATCCGAGCCACAAAGAAAAGGCAAAAAATGCCAGCAGGACAAAAAACGGGAGTTTGATATCTTTAAAAATATTTTTCATCGTTCAATAAAGTTCTTTCAAAAGTTTATTATATATTCCGTTCTCGTCATTTCGGACTCGATCCGGAATCCATGTCCGTCGGCAACACAACATGGATCCCGGGTCGTTGCCCGGGATGACGACGGGCGAAAGAAGCTCAATCATTCCAAAGAACGCTGTTATCCTCCGCCCATGTTTTGATCATGGGAATTATTTCTTTGGGAAGTATCGGAAATTCGTCAAGTGTGGAAAGAGCGATCCACTGGAAGACAATATGATCTTCCTGAGGATCAATTTGTTTTGATGCCGAAAAAACATTATCCGCTCGAAAATACAAATTTACTTCGTGATGGCTCTTCCCTTCCTGAATGAAAAAATTTTCACCCGCCCCCGCAAAAGAAAATTTTTCGTCCGAAATATCTTTTCCCATCTCCTCTCTCAATTCTCTCCGGAGAGCCGCTACTGCTCCTTCTCCGGCTTCAACGTGTCCGCCGGGAAGGTAATAATAACTCTTGCTTATTGGCGCGCAGAAAAGCACCTTTTCGGCTTTTTGGTCAATTATTACGGCACGAGCGATGACTTCTATCATCGCCATGCCTCCTGATTCGATAATTGATTTCATGGTGAATTCTTTATATCACTTATTTTCGTCATTCTGAACTCGATTCAGAATCCACGTTAACCGTTGCAACGTGGATCCCGGGTCGCGGCCCGGGATGACGAGAGACGGCTTTTGTTTACATTTCGTTTCGTCATTCTGAACTCGATTCAGAATCCACGTTAACTGTTAATCACTTGGATTCCGGATCAAAGTCCGGAATGACGACAAAAGCCGACGATATAACGGGATGACGAGTACGACTTTATTGTTTATTCAACAGTCACTTTATTGATCGTTACCGGCGAGAGCGGTTTGTCGTTTGTTCCGGTTTTTACCTTCCCTATCGCGTCGACAACTTCCTGTCCGGATACGACCTTTCCAAAAATGGTATACAGATTCGGCAGCGGATAATCTTCGAGCATTATGAAAAATTGGCTTCCGTTCGTATTGGGACCTGCATTCGCCATGGCGACTACGCCTTTTTTGTAGCCTGTTTTGTAAGATGCTGTGTTTGGGTTCAACTCATCGGCGAATTGATATCCCGGTCCGCCCGAACCTGTTCCTGTCGGATCGCCGCCTTGGATCATGAATCCATCGATAACGCGGTGGAAGATGACGCCGTTATAAAATCCTTTGTTCGCGAGCGTGATAAAATTCTCAACGGTTTTCGGGGCGTCGTTGTTGTAGGTTTCAAAAACGATCTTCCCCATGCTCGTATCGATGGTTACGGTGTTCATAGTTTTTTTATTACTGCTAATAGCTTGTTGTTCCACCGGTGCCGTACCCGTCGGAGTGACGGCTTCTGCGGCTCCTCGAGGAGTGGTTGTATCGGTTTTTACTGCGGATCTCTGATTTGACGAATAAATGAAAGCCGCGGCACCGACAACACAGAAGATTATAATGGCGATGTAAATGAAGTTTTTGTTTTTCATAACGATCTATTTTTATACTTCTAAATATTTATTAAACTTTCATTAATTCGGTTCGATCACGGATCCGACCTTATCGCTGAATACTTCAGTGATGGCGTCCATGGCGCAGACTTTGATCGTGAGTCCGTGCTCTTTCGCGAGTGCGACAGCAGAAGCATCCGCCACTTTCAGGTTTTTCTGCAAAACTTCGATGGCTTTCAAACGATCGATCTTTTTGGCGTTCTTATCGGTTTTTGGATCGGCAGTATAGATGCCGTCAACGCCGTTCTTTGCCATGACAAGCATATCGGCGCCGATCTCGAGCGAACGCTGGACAGCATTGGAATCAGTGGAGAAATATGCGGCTCCGAGTCCTGCGGCGAAGATAACGATCCGTCCGGATGAAAGATGTTCTTCCACTTCCGCTTGCATCATTTCGGCGCACACGCGGCGCATGCCGATCGCTGAAGAAACGCGGGCTTCCATGCCGACAGACTCAAAATAATCGCGGAGAACGAGCGAATTTTGCACCGTACCGAGCATCCCGATATAATCCGCCGTCATGCGCTTCACCCCCGGCAAACCCGAAAGATCGCGCCCTCGAAAAAGATTTCCCCCTCCGACAACGATGCCGATCTCCACTTTTTTCTTTTGTAATTTCTTGATCTGATCCGCAATATCCTCGAACATTTCTTCAGAATATTTTTGTTCGGCAGTTTTCCCCGCGAGTGCCTCGCCGGAAAGTTTCAAAAGAATTCTTTTATTTTTCATACGTTCTATTGTACCAAAAAATGACGCCGGCAGAAAGGGTTGACCCCGTTAGAAAATTGATGTGTAAAAACAAAGCCATCTGTCATACGTGCATACGTGCAGCGCCGTGCCGTGGATTCCGGGTCGTTGCCCGGAATGACGGATTTTGTCGGGGGCATTCATGTCGTGACTTGACGGACTTTCGACTTTTGACTATTTTTACCATATCTTCGCTCTGTCTTCCGGCTTGCGATACAGTTTATCTCCCTTTTTCACACCCCACGCCTCAATAAATTCCGGCATATTGGAAAGCGGGCCGTTGACGCGGAAAATGCTGGGTGAATGAGGGTCGGTAACGATTATTTTTTTCAACAGTTCGGGGCGTATCTGTTCGCGTTCGGTCATCGCATAGCCCAAGAAAAATCTTTGTTCCGGAGTAAAGCCGTCCAGGATTTTCCGATCCTTCCCTTCTTGCGATTTTTTAAATGCGGTAAAAGCGATCGTGAGCCCGCCCAAGTCGGCGATATTTTCCCCAAGTGTGAGTGCGCCGTTGACCTTCATATTATCGATCGCCGTGTAGCCGTTAAATTGTTCTTCGATCACTTTCGCTTTCTCTTCGAATTTCTTTTTGTCTTCGTCGGTCCACCAATTTTTGAAATTCCCCGTGCCGTCAAACTGCCGGCCTTGATCGTCGAAACCGTGCGTGATCTCATGCCCGATCACAGATCCGATGGCGCCATAGTTTACCGCATCATCCGCCTCCGCATCAAAAAACGGCGGCTGCATCACTCCGGCGGGAAAAACGATCTCATTCATGACCGGATTAAAATAGGCGTTTACGGTCGGCGGCGTCATGTGCCATTCCATAAGATCGGGTTTCTTTTTCAGTTTGCGCAGTTCCCTTTTCCATTCGAATTCATGCACGCGCCAATAATTTTCGATATAGGAATCCGGCCTCACGGTGAGTCCTTTGTATCCTTTCCATTTATCGGGGTAGCCGAGTTTTCGTTTGAAAGCGGCGAGTTTTTTGAGCGCCAATTTTTTCGTGCGCGGACTCATCCAGTCGACCGCTTCGATATGTTCGCGATATGCGGCAAAGAGATTGTCCACCAGCTCATTGATCTTCTTCTTTGATTCGTGATCGAAATGTTTTTTTACGTACAATTTTCCGAGCGCTTCTCCTACCGTTCCGTCGATAAAGGCGACCGTTTTTTCCCATTCGGGGCGCTGTTTTTTTACTCCTGAAAGCACAGTACTGTAAAATTTGAAATGCTCGTTTACAAAAAGTTTTCCGAGAAAATTGGCGCTTCCGCTGACCACATGCCAGGTGAAATACGCTTTCCATTCATCGAGTGAGACCTCAGTGATCAATTCGCCGGCCCTTTTCATGAACATCGGCTGGTTGACGATAAGTTCTCCTGTGTTGGAAATGCCGACGAGCCGAAAATATTTTTGCCAATCAATGCCGGGCGCCTCTTTTGCGAGTTTGGCGAGAGTTCGTCTGTTGTATTGTTTTTCGATGTCGCGAAGTTCCACCCGCGTCATCGAAGCTTTTGCGAGCTCGGTCTCAATGCGCATAATAGCTTCGAGTAAGATCGCACATTCTTTCGGTGTTTTTCCTAACAGCTTAAACATGGCGATAACATGTGTTCGATATTCGACGCGCACGCGTTTTGAATCCTCATCGTCTTTCAGGTAATAATCGCGATCCGGAAGCGAGAGTCCGCTTTGTCCCAGATATATAATATTTTTTTCGTTGTGTCGTTCATCTTGGTCGATCATAAAACCGAATAGTCCGCCGAATCCAAGTTTGTGAAGATACGCCATAAGAGGAATAATATCTCCCGTTTTTTTAATGGTTCTGATCTTTTCAAGGATCGGCATGATCGGGTCGGCTCCGTCTCGGTCGCGTTTAGAGGTATCCATTCCGGTAGCATAGATATCCCGGACCATCTGTTCTTCGCTTCCCGCTTTGGCATTTTTATCTCTTGAAACTTCCTCAACGATTATTTTCAGTTTTTTGCGATTATCCTGCCGAAGGACGCTGAAACTTCCCCACATCGCCTCGGTGGCGGGAATCGGATTTCTTTTTATCCACCCGCCGCTCGAGTAATGGAAAAAGTCGTCGGTCGGACGAACATTCGTGTCAAGATCGCGTACGTCAAACCCCCAGTTTTTTGTAGTTTTCATAGTATGTAAGTATAAAGGAAAATGACGGCGAGCGAAATGTTGACCCCGTTAGAAAATTGATGTATAAAACCTCCGCAAGGTATTCTTTCGCCGGACCGGGTGTCCGTAACATTCTATAGCCGGACTGGGGTTGCACCCCAGTTCGAAACGTTTGGATGAAATCACTTATGATGTCATTTTCGAATGTCATAGTTTTACTGCGCATATTTTTTTCATACAAACGACGGACAGGGGTGCAACCCCAGTCCGGCGATAACAAAAAAACACATCGGACGGGGTCAGAGACCCCGTCCGGCATTAAGAAACGTTTTTGTTCATCAGATCAATCCCCTATTTCCTTTCTTTCAGCAGATCGCGAATTTCGGTTAGTAATTGTTCTTCCTTTGTCGGCTGCGGTGCGGGTGCGGCAGCTTCTTGTTTCACTTCTTCTTTTTGCTGCATTTTTCGCATGGTTTTCACCATAAGAAAAACGGAGAACGCGATAATGAGAAAATCAAAGGTCGTCTGCAGAAATTGTCCATAATTCAAATATACCGCTTCCAAGACCTTACCCGTGACGGGATCAGTGGACGCGCCTTTCAAGGTGAGCTTGAGATCGGTAAATTTGACCCCGCCCACCAGCACGCCGATCGGGGGCATAATGATATCGCTGACAACCGAAGACACGATCTTTCCGAACGCACCTCCAATGATGATACCTACGGCCATGTCGACGACATTACCGCGCATGGCGAAGGCCTTGAATTCCTCCATGAATTTATGTGTTTGTTCTTTCATAAAGGAATTATATCATGAAAAATAAAAATTTCATTAAAACGTTAATTACGTGGATCCCGGGTCGTTGCCCGGGATGACGGTGAATGATTTTTTTCTTCCATTTCGTCATTCCGGACTTGCTTGCCCTCCGTAGCCTTGGCGAAGGAGGGATCCGGAATCCACGGGGATCGCTGCCCGGGATGACGACGGAGGTCTATTAATTTCTGCCTGTCGCGAGCTGACCGCAGGCGCCCTTTATATCTCGCCCGAAACGATAGCGCATCGTGGTCTGAATTCCGTTGACCTCGAGAATTTCTTTAAAACGATTCATTCGGTTATGCGATGAAGCGATGAAAGCGCCGGTATCGTTGTATTGAATGAGATTAACCACGCACAATTTATTTTTTAAAAGTTTCGCCAGCTCAAGCGCCATTTCGTCGGTATCGTTCACGCCGCTGATCAGAAGATATTCAAACATCACTTTTCGGTTTGTTGCGGCGATGTATTCGTCGATGACCGCGAGCAGTTCGGTTATCTCATATCCGTGCGCGACGGGCATTAGCTGTCGGCGGACCTCGTCATCTGATGAGTGGAGCGATATGGCGAGATTCAGCGCGAGATCTTCTTTGGCGAGTTTTTTTATTCCGTCGAAAATTCCGCAGGTTGAAATGGAAATATGGCGCGCGCCGATGCCGAATCCTTCCGGACTGTTCATGGTTCGAACGGCGTTCATCACATTATCGTAATTCAAAAACGGTTCCCCCATTCCCATAAAAACGACGCTTCCGACGCGCTCGTTTTCTTTTTTCAAAAGTCGAGCAAAAAACAAAACCTGCGTAATGATCTCATCGGCGGTCAATTTTCGCATAAGCCCCATTTCTCCCGTCGCACAGAACGCGCATTTCATCGGACACCCGACCATGGATGACACGCACACGGTATTTCTCCCGTCCTCATGGCGCATAAGCACGGTTTCGATAAATTTCCCGTCAGAGAGTTTAAGGAGCGCCTTTACCGTATCTTCCCCCGCGGACACGGAAATTTCCGCGGGGATCTCCATCGGGCATTCTTTTTTCAATCGTTCGCGAAGTATTTTTGGAAGCGCGGTAACATCGTCCCAGTTTTCCGCCAGATCAGAAAAAACCGCCTGATTGACCTGCGTCAAACGGTATTTCGGTTCCCCCGCCAATAGTTCTGTTATCTTTGAAAACTCCATTATCGTTTTACATTAACACAAGAACGTTATGTTGACAATATAATAAAATATGTTCATAATATACGCAGATTTGTTCACAAAAAGAAGGTGCAAAATTTGAAAGTGCCAACCTCGATCATCACGGTCGGAAAAATTCGTGAACCGGAAACGATTTCCTCGATATTGAACGGCTTTAACGCATCGTACAGCGATTATTCCTTGATAAAGATCAACGGGAAAAAAGTAAAGCGCGATTTTAGGATCGCTTACGGCGGCGACGTGATCGCATTATTTAAAAAAGAAAAATAGGCAACACAAAAAAGAGACAGCGTTTTTGCTGCCTCTTTCTTTATAATACCCCTCGTTTTTTCAGTTCCCAAAAACATTTTGCAGTGGCGGCGATATCTACGGATGCGTCGTGTGCGTCCTTGAAAGGTTCGCCGAAAAGTTTGGTGTGAAGCTCGGAAAGCTGCGGCCATTTGTATCCGCGAGGGCTGGGGATAGCGCAAAAGTCCACCGTGCTTTTCATGGTGCAGATCTTCTTTTTCTTTTGAAAGTCGTGATTCATTTCCGCACGGATAAATTCCGCGCCGATGATCTTTTCATCGAAGTCGATATTGTGCGCCACGATGTGCGTTGACTTCCCTATTTTGTCGCAGAATGTTTCAAGGACTTGCCTCACGGGAATCCCCTCCGCCAGTGCTCGTTCGGTCGTGATGCCGTGGATACGAGATGAATCCGCCGGTATCGTATAGCCGTCCGGCCGTACGATCTTGTTCTCTGACGCGATCACATTGCCATTCTCATCGTACTGTATCCATGCGAGCTGAACGAGCCGCGGCCAGTTGTCGACATCCTCCGCTCTCGCATTCCAGTTGCGCGGCAGTCCGGTGGTCTCCGTATCGAAGAACAGATACGAATCTTTTTGCGGAGGCGTTCCGAAATCAAATAAACTGGTTTGCATAGTGCTATATAGTATATCAAAAAATATCGCGGAATCAAAAAACTATCCCCTCTTTCGTCATTCCGGACTGGATCCGGAATCCACGTTTTTACAGCGACCCTTTTATATCATTTCCCTCAGTATTAAAAAACACTCCGCCGAAGCGGAGCGTTCTGTTTTACTCTATCAGAGTTCGCCGTATTTTTGTATGTTCTTAACATCCAAATATATTAAGAAAACGGCTAATCCGCCCCCGAAGAGGATGGCAAGAGGCCAGGCAAATGCCGCCAGAGGAGCGACCGCTTCGACGGTAATTCCTGCTGCAGGATGAGCCGCTGAAAATTCTAATCCGTGACCGATATAATGAGTTAAACCCAAATGTACCAGCCAGCCGAGACCTATTCCGCCGGCCACGTCATATATAAAGGTAAGAGGCGTATCATGAGCCACAAACCATTTCCACCCTTTCACCAGCCACCCAAAGACAGCCAGCAGTACTTTCCAAACATATTTCAATTTTTCCATCACGTTACCTCCATTGGTACGTATTCAAGCTTCCCTACCTTGTTTTACCATCAGGGTATATAAAGTCAAGATTGACAACAATTAATAAACATTGTATTAAACCAGTAAAGATTGGATGTTTTTATCTTTATGATATACTTATTACATATTTTAAATTAAAAATACTTATATGCCATATAAAGAACACGAAAACAAGCCAGTATTCCAGGAAATGCTTCACCAGAACGCCGTAGCTGATAATTTGAATGCTATAAATGAACTCATAAACAAAATACAGAATCCTGAAACGGATGCGATTAGCGAGATAGACTCGCTCACAAATTCAATGCGCAGTTCCGAAAATGTAGATGTTAAAAGCACGGCGATCTGTCTTTCGATCCTTTCTCAATCGTTAAAAAATAAAACAAAACTGGATTTTGGAGATTTCGTCGGCAGTCCCGTTGATTCGGAAAATATTGCAGAATCCCTTGGGATAATACGCAAATTACTGCTTGATGGAAAAGCGCTTGATCTTGCCGATCATCTTTTAAAGAACGGTTCGCTTTCCAATGACACATATAAAAAAGTCAACGAAGTGATACATTGAGGCTCAATATACTTATCGGCTGAAACTGCAAAAGCGCACCTTCCGTGCGTTTTTTGCTATTGCATTTAGGTGACGGTCATGATGTACTGGATATAGATTTTCTTTAGGAGGAAGTTATGACAGATGTCGGAGAAAGATCAGCCCACGCTTTCCACGAAGCGGGCCATGCGGTCGTCGCGATCGCCATGAACAAGATAAAAGTTCTTGATATACTTCTTGATGGTACCGGCGGAACCACTAATGTTAAGTGGTCAGAAGGTATGAATTTTGAAAAATTATGTTTTTATATCGCCGGAGAAATGACGGAGTGTTTGTATTCCGAAAAATATTATTCGGAACAGCATTGCTGGTCAGACCGTGTTTATACCCAAACGGTTCTTTTTCTCATTTCTCATGACCGGAACGAACAGTATAAATTCTGGATCTTGGCGATAAAAAAAGTTCGAGAAATATTCGAGGATCCGAAGAATGTTATCTTGTTAAATAAAATCGCTGCGGTTCTTATGGTAAAAGATGTTCTTACTGAAGATGAGATCAATGCCATGGTTAATGATGGCGAGGTGGAGGTATGATTATGATAAGAGAAGCTTTGGCTTTTCATGAGGCTGGACATGCCATTGTCGCCCTTGCCATGAGAAAATTAAAGCTGCTGGGGGTTACGATAAATGAAAACGGAGGATTCACCGGCGTAAGCTGGCTGGCGGGCCGCGACAATTTCGAAAAATTATGTTTTTTTATCGCGGGAAATATTTCCGAAAATCTATTTTCCAATGGATATTCGGAACACCATTCTACGGCGGATCGCGCACAGGCTCAAGAAGTTCTTTTACTGCTTTCTCGCGACAGAAACATACAATGTCAATATTTCCTTTTTGCAGCAAAAACAGTTCAGGATATATTAAATAATCCTTTGAACGTCGCGCTAATATACAAAATTGCCGCAGTGCTCATGGCAAAAAATGTTCTTTCCGTCGAAGAGATCAATGCAATGATGATTTAAAAAATGCCCCGCTTTTGGCGGGGCATATTTATGTAATATTACGCATTTTTTTGATCCAAAGGATGGCCCCGATAGCGCCAAGTATAAGCCCTGCTGCGAGGATAGCGAATGCATGAGGCGCGAATATTTCCGACCAATACGCTCCGGCAAAAATGCCGCACAAGAATGATGACCATTTAACGAGCCCAAGTTCCCACCAAGCCCATAATCTGCTTTTAAATATTTTCATAATTCCCTTCCGCTTTCTATCGCCAAGCGTGAATGCGGAATGATCGCATCAAAGATCCTTCGCATCTTTTCAATAAATGCTTCTGAAGATCCTTCTCCCGGATCAAAGTAGCGCGATGCCTCGCATACGGTAAGATTTCGGTGTTCAAAGTGAACTCTGAGAAGATCCACTTGGTATCTCGTATCCATCCTTCTCCAATGCATCCGCATAGGATTTTGTCGCGCCATTTCAAAACGCTTTTCTTTAGACATTAATGTCATAGTACAACCTCCATTCAGTTGTGTAGTGCTGGTGCAATAGTATAATACATATGTAAATATGTCAAGCGCAACTTAAACTGTGTCCTCGCTTAAAGCTACGGCATAGCAATGCGCGAGCCGGAACCAATGATGAAAACCCCGCTGTCATTCCGGACCGCGAGCCGGAATCCACGTCCCGTTGTCGTCACTCCCCGCTACTTGACGTATATACTAAAATATGGTACAATTAAAACACTTGAATTTATATACACAAGTAGGAGAGTGTCATGAAAGAAAAAGTGATTATAAAATGGATCATAGATCCAAAAACAAAACGGCCCGTCATGCAATGGTTTAAAGCCGCGTGATCATTCTGTTTTACGCCCCCTCAGTTATCTGAGGGGGCAAAATTTTATTGCCGGATGTACCCTGTCCGAAACGTTCGGAGACTTCTCGTTCATGGTTATTTGAAGCACAAAGAAAAAACGCCCGTAGGCGTTTCCATAGGTTCCTCCTATTTTTTTCCAACTATAACTATCCGTAGAGACAATAATGCTATGAGCGGATACCAGATCAAACCAAAGGTCGGAACAAAAATAATGCATCTGAGCCATTCAATAGGATCGCCCTTTTTAAGTACATCGTATTGCGGCGCAAAATAATTTCTTTGCGATCCTTCAATAAAATGAATTTTGTCGAATTTCAAACCGTATCTCATTGTTTTTCTCCTTCAGCGCGTCACGATCCGAGGTAAATATTACTCTAGACCGGTCGATGCGTCAATTATGAATGTTTGACAAATAATACCCTATGACGTACAGTAATATCAAACCGGACCTTTAAAAAAAGTCCATTGATTTTCTTTAGGAGGAGATGAAGTGAAAAAATTAACAGAAAGGCAAGAAAGCAATGAAGAAAGAGCGGTAAGAGAAACCGTCGCTCGCATAGTAAATAACGGATTTCCTTATCCTGATTATGACGCAGGCCAACGCTATGCCACCAAGCTTCAAGAACCATTGAGAAGCGTAGCATGGGGTACTATTTCAGACATTTGGCGTACTCATGATCATGATCATAACGCCGTCTACTATGCAGGAATGATGCAAGAGCCGGGCAAAACGGAAAAACTCGTCGAGATCGTCGAATATTTGAGGGCGAAACAAATTCTGCATTGGAATTCAACCTCTTGCGGAGGCGAAGGTTCTGCGGAAATAGTATTGCGCGCTTGCTGCGATATGTCAGGCGAAGAAAGAACGCGCCAGCTTACCGTACTTTATAATGAGTTTGTACGGGATAGAATTTATTTAGCTGATGTGGCAAAAGAAGCGATTTCTCGCCCCAACACGGTATATCGAAGCGGCGGTTACGGACTTGGAGAAAGATAATTAGGAGTGAGGGATTTAAAAACCCCGCTTCAAAAAAAACACGGCGTCACTCTCGACGCCGTGTATTTTATTATTTATCGAATTTCACTGTCAATGTCGAACCTTTTATCGTCGTCGATCTTTTTCGTTGTGTTCCAGCGTCCGCAGTCTACCTTCTCTGAAGATCGGCAAAACATTTTCTTTTTGCTCTGTTTCAAATATATTTTCTTCAAATCCGCCATCATATCTTTTGTAAATAAAAAACCTTTTGAATAACTCGGTAGCGACCAAATCCGATAAAGTTCCTTCTATATTCTCGTATGCTTCATCATGACTTTCTTTTTTTGTAAATCTTGCCGGTTGTCCAAGTCTCCTGAGTTCATTGTATCGATATTCCAAACTGCGAAGAGACAATTCATATGGTGTTGAAATAACTACAAGATTTGTTTCATATCCCGCATCGTCCAGCATTTTTGCCGTTTTCATGGGGACTTCTTTTTTTCGCATGGTTCCCTCAATGATCAAATCCAATCCTTGTTTTATACATTCCCGCAAAAGAGACTCGATCCAGAAATTACATACGGCTTGCGTCCTATCAGCAGCTTCGATATCGTTTTCTTTTAAATAAAAATAATATCCGGGATGATAGGCTCGTAAATCATCACCATTTATAAAAACGATATTGTTGTTTGTTTTTAATATTTCTCTTGCAAAAGCGCTTTTACCGCTTCCCGGTTGACCTCCTAAAATATACGCCCGCTTTATTTCTTGCGGAGCGCAATCGCCAATAGTTTGAGGAACGATCATCTCTCTGAAAATTCTCTCCACCTCCTCTTTTTGTATATCAAAATTATTCATATCGTTTTAATTTTTCCTCTATCTCTCCGAGTATTTTTAATACAGCTTCATAATCAAAGTCTTTTTCGTAATAAACAGTGTGTCTTAAAACATTCAGTTGATGTACCTTCTCCAAATCCTTAAAAAAAATCGCCTTGCCAAAAAGCGTATTCAAATAATTAAGCGCGACCTCGTTTTGAATTATCGGATCATTCATAATCAAAATATAACATGAAATAGTAAATAATTCAAGTTCGCATCGCCGAATGCGACAGTCAGATGAGGGAGCACTTGCGTTCGGGGTGATTGGGTCAGCTTACGTTGTATATTTTCTTTTTGCTTGATAGTATTAAAATACTCCCTATGAATATTTTTGTAATATTAACAACCGCCAGCATTTCCCTTATTCTTGTGCTTGTCGGTATCATTCTCCTTTTAATATTACGGGATTCTATTTTTGCGGACGTACCATTTGTCCCGGTCCGCAGATATGCTGTGGCAAAAATTATAGAATTACTGGATATGAGAAGCGGCGATGTTCTTGTTGACATGGGTTGCGGTGACGGAAGAATACTTATTGATGCGGTTAAAACTGTGTCAAAAGTTCGCGGGATCGGAATGGAAAAAGGAATTATTCCTTTTTTTGTCGCATCGTTTCTCTCACGGAATTACCCTGTAAAAATAAGATATGAGGAAATATCGAGGACTGATATTTCTTCAGCAACACATATCTACTGCTATCTTTCACCAAAACTCATGACCCAACTCGGACCAAAATTTCTCCGCGAGTGCCAGCCAAAAACAAAAATTGTTTCGTGTGACTTTGAGATCCCAAATTGGATGCCCGTAAAAAAAATAGATCTGGATGTGGGAAAAGAAACACTTTCTCGTACATTATACCTTTACCAAATGCAATAAAGTCTATCGCCGGCCGGGGGCATATTTGTCAGATGGGCGGACCGGTTCTGCGAAAAATTTTCGACGCATAAAGAATAAATTCTCACTGTCATTCCGGACCGCGATCCGGAATCCACGTTATCTATTTGACTGATAATTGTTAACAACACATAACTAAAAGAAAAAAGTCAACAATCGTTGAAATGAGAAATCTGGAAATAAAAGTGAAGGTAGAAAATCTTGATGACCTAAAGAATCATCTCGACTTTGCCGCTCATACATCGAAACTTGAACAAACAGACACTTATTTTTTACTTGGTGAAAAAAGATTGAAAATTCGCGAAGAAAAAACCAGAAATGAGATTATCTATTACGTGAGAAAAATAAAAAGAGGAACTCGCGAATCTCTATATCACCGCGTTTCCATTCCTCAAAACAGCGTGAAATTCTCGAAAATTATTTTTGGCTATATTTTTGGAACAAAAGTTAGCGTTGTAAAAAAAAGAGATCTATACCTCTATAAAAATACAAGGATCCATCTGGATACCGTCGACGATCTCGGAGAATTTATTGAATTGGAAACAGTCGTTTTAGGCGACACAAAAGAAAGTTACGAGAAGGAACACGAAGAAGTGAAAAACAGACTTCTACTCAAAAACTATCCCGCCATCGCCGGTTCATATTCTGATTTACTCAATAAATAATCACTGTTAAGGTCGAACATTGATGAAGGTGATGCCGTCGTCGGACGTGGGTTGCACCCGCGTTCGGAACGTTTGGATTAACCACTTATGTTACGATTTTCGAATTTTGCAAACTATTCGTCGTCAGTGATTTTATACAAATGTCATGGACGGGTGAGGAATGGGAAGGGACCCATTCCGCAAGACTCATTGAGGGATTTTGTGAGGTACGAACAAAATATCCAATGAGTGGACTGACCCTGTAAGGGTTACAAACCCCGTCCGGCGGAAGACCTAATTATTTTTATAATTGAACCAACGGCACGCACCATTTTTTCCATTTCTTGAACAGCTTTCTCGCTTTTTTCAAGATGAAATGCCAAGTTATCGTGAAATTTATTATATTCAGTGCCTCCGAAATGTTTTTTTCCGAAAAATTCATAGATAGTAAAAACAAATGATGTTGTTTTATAGTCACGGAGATCTTTTTCCAGAGATTTTTTTTCCTCAAGAAAGGCATCGGCTGCTTCTCCTTTGGCTTTATTGATTTTTTCTATATATTCCGCTATTAATGAACACTGCGTCTGCAATTCCTCATTTGTGCTTTGTAACTTCATCTGATCAATAATAGCTTTAGAATCTTCAATATCCTTCGTTAGATCTTTTACTTTTTCAATAGAATTATCGCAATCCTTTATCATATCGGGTACTAATTTTATGTGAATTTCTATTAACGATTTTTCCATCAGATAAAAAATATATATCAAAAGAAGAAAAGCGAAGGACGCTCCTATAGAAGTAAAAAATCCATTTAAGAACGAGTTGTATTCATGTGTATTGATAAGATCAATAAATATATTCTTAATTTGAATACACATCCCAATGAAACCGTATTTCTCGAACATAATTCCATATAAAAGTGAGATAAAGAAAATCCATATAGTCGATGCCTTGTTTTCCATAAAATATGTTTTCATTTTTCGATTCTTACATTTTTTGATTATTCTCGCAAGTAAAGCAAAAAACGACATTTCTGCCGTTTTCTGGGAATTAGACATTAGACATTTTATTGGAAATTAGAAATTGGATATTGGGAATTTTTTGAACGACTTTCGGTACAGAAAACAACCATCGCTACACCAAGGACAGTCTATTTGTCTAATGTCAGTGATGAAAACCTACGGTTTTCATACTTTCCCTCTTCCTCCTTAAGGACTGCCCTTGGTTCCGCTCATTGCTTTAAATCAGCACGCGAGGCGGGATTTTTGGATGAGATTCGATCTAATTTTTAAAAAAAGTTGCGGGGCTGTACAAATGTACTGCTCCGCAACTTTTTTTAAAAATTAAATTGAAGATCGCCAAAAAGACGGCTCGCCCCTATAAGCACACTAAGCTAGCGATTGAATCTCCTTCCCTCAACTTCATTATCCTCACTCCTTGCGTCTGTCTTCCGAGACTCGGCACGGATTTGATATCCGTTCTTATGACCTGGCTATTTTTTGAGATGACGATGACTTCCTCTTCTTTGCCGGAAACTACTTTTGCGCTGATCAGGGCGCCGGTTTTTTTGGTTACGTCCATGCATTTTATTCCGCTGCCGCCTCGTTTCTGGATCTTGTATTCTTTCATTTTGGTTTGTTTTCCGTAGCCGTTCGTGCTGACCACCAAAAGCGTTGGGTTTTCAAAACTTTTTTTGACGATGTCGGCACAGACGAGGGTGTCGCCTTTTTTTAAGGTGATGGCTTTCACTCCCATGGCGGTTCGTCCCATTTCTCGGGCATCGCTTTCTTTGAATCGCACAGACTGGCCGTTCGCGGTGACCAAAACAACGTCATCGCCTTTTTCGGCAAACAATGTTGCGAGGAGTTCGTCGCCTTCTTCGAGTTTGATGGCGATCAAGCCGCTTCTGCGCACGTCTTTGAAACTGTCGGCGGAAAGTTTTTTGACCACTCCGTTCTTCGTGATCATGACGATGGAGCGTTCCTTGTCTTTGGAATCTTTCGGCATCGCGAGAATGGAATTGACGTTCTCGCCCTGCGTGAGCGCGAGATAATTCATGATGGACTTTCCGCGTGTGGCGCGCTTCCCTTCCGGCATTTCGTACATTTTCATCTGGTAGGCTTTGCCTTTGTCGCTGAAGAAGAGGAGATCCGAGTGTGAGTTCGTGGTGAGGAAATGCGTGATGAAATCCTCTTCTTTGGTATTGAGATCAACGACGCCCACTCCGCCGCGGTGCTGTTTTTTGTATTCATCGGGATTGGTGCGTTTGACGTATCCGCCTTTGGTGAAGATCAGCATCGATTCTTCGTCGGGCACGAGGTCTTCGTCGGTGATGGTTTTCGGATCGCCTTTTACGATCTTCGTCCGGCGGTCGTCGCCGAATTTTTCTACGACGGCGAGCATTTCGTCTTTGATGATCTTCATCATGCGCTTGACGCTTCCGAGAATATCGAGCAGGTCTTTGATGAGCGCTTGAATGGCTTTCAATTCGTCCTCGATCTTCTTTCTTTCCAATCCGGCGAGCTTCTGGAGTTTCATTTCCAAGATCGCGGTCGCCTGCAGATCGGAGAACTTGAATTTTTTCATCAAGTTCTCTTTTGCGGTCGGCGTATCTTTCGATGCTTTTATGAGTTTGATGATCTCGTCGATGTGATCGAGCGCTTTTTTGAGACCGATCAAAATGTGTTCGCGAGCCTGCGCTTTTTTGAGCTCGAATTCGGTGCGGCGGCGTACGACCTCTTTACGGTGTTTGATGAATTCGGCGAGAACGGATTTGAGCGAAAGGGTTTGGGGCGTGCCTTCAACAAGCACGACCAAATTCAGGTGGAACGTCGATTCCAGCTCGGTGTGTTTGAAAAGATAGTTGAGAACTTTCTGCGGTTCGACGCCCGATTTGAGGTCGATCGCGATGCGAATGTCTTTCGTGGATTCATCGCGAAGCCCTTTTACTCCTTCCAATTTTTTCTCATGCACGAGATCGGCGATGTGGATGATGAGCTCGGCTTTGTTGACGCGATACGGAATGGACGTGATGATGATCTGGAACATTCCGCCTTTGGTTTCCACGATCTCCGCTTCGCCGCGGCACAGTATTCCGCCGCGTCCGGATGCGTACGTGTGGTGCATATCTTTGCCTCCGTATATGCGCCCGCCGAGCGGAAAATCGGGACCTTTGACGAATTCCATCAGGTCTTCGGTCGTTGCGTCTTTGTTGTCTATGAGATGGATAGCTGCGTTGACGACTTCGCCGAGATTATGCGGAGGGATGGAGGTCGCCATTCCGACGGCGATACCGAGCGTACCATTGAGAAGAATGTTGGGAACGGCGGCGGGAAGAACTTTCGGCTCTTTGCGCGTACCGTCGTAGTTCGGGCTCCAGTCAACCGTTTCTTTGTCGAGGTCGGTCAAGAGCAGCGTGGAAACTTTCGACATTTTCGCCTCGGTATACCTCATGGCTGCGGCCGAGTCTCCGTCGATCGATCCGAAGTTTCCCTGTCCCATCACGAGCGGATAGCGATAGCTGAATTCCTGCGCCATTTTTACCATGGCTTCGTACACGGAAGAATCGCCGTGCGGGTGGTATTTTCCGAGCACATCTCCGACGATAGCGGCGGACTTTCTGAATCGGGAAGAATTGGCGAGACCCATTTCGTGCATGCCGAAAAGAATACGGCGATGGACCGGTTTCAATCCGTCGCGGACATCGGGCAGGGCGCGTTCGGTAATGACCGACATCGCGTAGTCGATGTACGATTCTTTCATCTCGGAGCTGATATTCACATTGTGAATAGTACTGTCGAGCAACGAATCTTGTTTAACAATTTCTCCCTTGTCTTTATTCTTTGGCATACCGTATGAATGATACTAACGATTAATTTTATATATTACAACTAAATCACCCTCCCCTTCGTCATTCCGGGCTTTGACCCGGAATCCACGTCTGTTAAAAAGACTTTAATCAGTTCCTAATTACTGCTGCCGCTCGTAAATGTTTTTGGCCATAACGATTGCGTGGTCTGATAAAGCGGCGATGTGTCCAGCTTGGGCGGTTCGGGAGCGGTGGGCGGCAGAATGCTCGGATCGGGATCAGGAACGCTCGGGGTCGGGATGTCTGTCGGCGGCGGGGTTTCAGGACGCGGTTCCGATTTGGGGATGTCATCAAGCGTTGGTGCGGTCGTTCCAATGGTGAGAACGCTTGCTGTCGTTGCGGCCGGTTTTTTATAACCCGGGATCGGCGCGGGACCGTATACTTTTGGTTTGGTTTTGACCTCTGTCGTCGCTTTCGCTTTCGGTGGCTTCGCGAGTGTCGCGGCCGCAGGCGTAGAAGAACTAACTTTTACCGCCGCGGGCTTCGTGCTCGTCGCGACCTCAACCGTAGTGCTCGCTTTTGCTGGCGCAATTGCGGTCTCAGTACTCGTGCCTTTCGTCGATAATGAGCCGATAACCTGTTTTATGGGGATCGATGAAAAATCTTTTTTCAGTTCCGCGAACGAGTGGCCGATCTGCGAGGACAGCACCGCGAACGGCGAAGGCAGCGCGTCAGCCGATTGTGCGTCTTTTTTTTCGGCTTTCACAAAAAGCGGATCGGAAATTGCGTAGGTGGAAAGGACAATGATCAGCGTCAGAACCGCAGAAATAGCCGTCGCGAAAGTTTTTTTCGTTTCATCCGGCGCGGACCTTAAATTTTCGATAAATTTTAACATGGATTAAAAAGAACACTCACTTTACAAAAAATAAAAACTTAAAATGAAAAACTAAAAACGACAACGTAAAATGAAAAATTGATAACGAAACTTAGTTGTGTAATAATTTTTTCCTTTTTAATTGTCGATTTTCCTTTTTCATTTTTACTTTTTAATTTTTTGTCTGCCAGTATCGTTTTTTCACTTTACTTCGTTTTATCCCAGCGTCGACTGGAGCACTATCACTTCTCCATCCTTTCCTTCCAGATCTTTTTTCTTCAGCGTCAATTTTTCAACGGGCTTTACATCCGGCGCTCCGGCTTCTTTTAGAAATGCTTTAAGCGGTTTTCCGCCGTCTTCTTCGTACATCATCGGAATAATAATTTTTGGTCCGATGTCGACGCAAATTTTGTACGCCTCTTCGGCTGTCAGGAGTCCCGGACCGCCGACAGATACGAACAGCACATCGATATCTTCCAAATGAGCTTTTGCTTCCGGAGCAAGAGTGGTATCGGAAAGCGCTCCCAAATGACAGATCTTCATATCTTCAAGGTTGATCAGATAGATGGTATTGAAACGTTCTTCCCCCTCATATTTTGATCCTGATGAAAAACCGGCGATCGCGATCCCGTTGACTTCGTATTCGCCCGGTCCGTTGATGATGAAGGGGGTTTTGTCGCCGAAAGCGAGTGAATCAGTTCCCGAAAAATCCTTTTGATTCAAAGAAACCAGCGCGAGCTCCGCGGCAAAACGCCCGCTTTTCCACTTTGATTCTTTGCTTATCGGATTGATCCCGACGACCACGTCGCCGAACTGGAGCTTAATAAAATCCGCCCCGTAATATGTGATTATCATAAGGAATAGTATACCAAATTGGGGCTTCTTTTGCAAAATACAGATACCAATATGCGAATGGGTACCAATATACGAATGAATACGAATACGACAATAACAAACGCATTTTTAGCGCGCCATATAGAAACATCCCGCCCGCTTATTCAAGCGGAGCGGGTTCGTCATACGTTTGGCATGATACTCAGCCTGCGCAATTTGATTTCCATAGAGCGGAAATCTCATGCGGCATTAAATGGCCGATGATATCGAATTGCTCTGTCTTGGCAAGTTTGGAAATTTCTCCCATAATTCGCCATAATTCACACCTTTGCTCATCCTGTTTCTCGAGAGCTTGAGCGAGCTTAATTTTCTCGCGCAAATAGTCTACTTTCCCACAAGTCCCTGTGATTGCGCACAAATTGTTCATAACGCACCTCCAGTTTGAAAGTTCAAATTTTGTCTTGCTTTAAGTATACCATTGCCAAATTTTGATGTCAAATACGGAATTTTAGTCCGTCATTCCGGACAACGATCCGGAATCCACGGCGAGCAATGGACGACATGGATTGCGGATCAAAGCCCGCAATGACGGACGGGCGTGAGAAGATTCTCTGTACAATTTTCAAAATTAATGTATACTTATCGATACTGTCGCACACGTGTCAATTTTGGCAATTTTGCGATATTTTAATACATCCTTCGGGAATAATCCTGTTTTTCCGGACGAACCAGTTTCGTTCGTGCGAAAAAGAGAGCCCCGGAAGACACCATTGAAATTTTATGGCAGATGAAACAATTACCGCGGTTGCCGCGGACGCAGCAGAAGAGATTGCAATAAAAGTAGTTCCCGCCAGCGAAGGGAAAAAAGCGCAAAGTTCGAGTGAAAAATTAACGCTCGCCACTCCGGAAACCGTTTCGGAGATCATGGAGAAATATACCGAGAAGCTCGCGAAATATCCCGAAATGGGAGACATCGTGGACGGACCCGTTATCGGAATCGAGAAGACTTCCCTTTTTGTAGACTTGGCGCCGTTCGGCACCGGTATTATTTTCGGACGCGAGTTCATGATGACCCGCGATATTATCCGCAAGATCAACATCGGCGATACCGTCACCGCAAAGGTTTTGGAACGAGAGAACGAAGACGGATATGTCGAACTTTCTCTCAAAGAAGCGCATCAGGCGATCGTCTGGAATGAAGCCGAAGATCTTTTGAAGAGTAAAACCATCCTCAAAGTACAGGTGAAAGAAGCCAACAAAGGCGGACTTATCATCGACTGGAAAGGTTTGCAAGGATTCCTCCCCGCGTCTCAGCTCGGACCTGAGCACTATCCCCGCGTCGAAGACGGCGACAAAGTGAAGATTATGGAAGAATTGAAACGATTGATCGGACAGAAAATTTCCGTTTCCATCCTCACCGCCGTTCCGAAAGAAGGAAAACTCATCTTTACCGAAAAAGGCAACGACCAGAAAGAGCGCGCTGTTATTGTTGAAAAATACGTCGTCGGAAATGAAGTGGAAGGAGAGATCACCGGCATCGTCGACTTCGGCGTGTTTGTGAAGATCGAAGAAGGTTTGGAAGGCCTGGTTCACATCAGCGAACTCGATTGGGGCCTCGTCGAAGATCCGCGCAAACTCTTCAAGGTTGGAGACAAAGTAAAAGCCAAGATCATCGAGATCGCAGGCGGAAAAATTTCCCTCTCCATCAAAGCCCTCCGCGCCAATCCGTGGATCAATGCGAAAGACACCTACAAGAAAGGCGATGACGTCAAAGGCGTTATCATCAAATACAATAAATACGGAGCACTCGCGAGTATCGAGGAAGGCGTCGCCGGACTCGTCCATCTTTCCGAATTCGGCACGGAAGAAAACCTCAAGAGTTCGCTCGAACTTGGAAAGACCTACACCTTCAAGATCACCCACTTTGATCCCAAAGATCAAAAAATGGCGCTGTCGTACAAGGTCGCTCCGGCGAAGAAGGATTAACGGATTAAAGATTTTCCTCCAGCGGGAGGATCCGCCCGCTGGCGGAACGATTTACGGATTAACGGATCTAAGAAGAAAAGAAAAGCTCTCGCGTAATGCGAGAGCTTTTTGATATTCAATCAGAATATGTGAGACAGCGGAAAATACCCGCATTGAGAAAAAGATTTTTTACTCCACCGTTTCAGCTCGTGAACAGTCAAATTATCAAAAATGAAATGGTCGGCAAGCTGTTCGAACGAATACCCTTTTTTAATTAAAAAGCGAAGCCATGCAACCGCAAAAACATTTGATAATGAAACAATGATCCATATCCAGAATTTTATTCCCACTTGGAAAAAATAAAAAATTCGTGAACATCTTTGCTTTTCTTTTTCATAAAGAAAAATAAGCGCGAATAAAGAAACAGAAACAAAAACCACAAAGTAAACGAAAGCAGATATAACGACGACCCAGCCGACAAAATGCGCCAAAGAAACGATAAAATTCATTTCATTCTCCAAAAGTTAAGGAACAAACACCCTTCACCTTGATACCATAAAATTTCTGAAAAGAAAAGCTCTCGCAATGTGCGAGAGCTTTTGATAAGCGAATTATTGTTGATCTTTGAACGAAGAAAGAAAATGCCATTTTGAAACCTGTTCAACTATATCTATGCGTAAGTGTCGGGCCTTAGCTATTTCTTCGCAAGAATGCCCCTGATAGAGCGCGTATTGAATAATGCAAAATTCTGCGAGCCACAACCAGAAAAGAAGAAAACCAATGAAAACGGAATATTCTCCGCGAGAAAAAACAACAGAATCAAAAATCTCTTCTTTATACAAAATAAAGCCGGCGTACAAACTCACAACAAGCGAAATCACTAGATAGATCAAAGCCGAAATTGTGACAACCCAGCTGATCAAATACACCAAAGAAACGATAAAACTCATTTTCATTCTCCTAAAAGTTTAGGAACAAAACCATACAATTAATACCATAAAACAAAAGCAAAAACAAATTGCTCCACCGTGCGTCGCCGGACGAGGGTACAACCCTCGTCCGGCCACGAACAACGACGAAATAAAAAAGCCTCGCATCGCGCGAGAGCTTTTTGGTTATCCATAAAATTTATCGCGAATTACGTAACCAAGAATTACAGAAATCGGGTAAACCTCAAATATATCGCTTTTCAGAACTTCAACGCAGCGATAGTCAAACCGTTGTTCTATCTGGCTTATAGAATATCCTATTTTCAAAAAATATCTGATCCGTAATTTCCTCCTTATTAATTCATAAACAAGCCCTGCGTAGATCCATAAATTAACGAAGCCGACATAACAGGCAAACCGTCGCCAACTCCACACATCATCAAGACAATTTTTAAAATCATCTGTTCGCCGAATGAAAAGGTAGGCATAAACAGTGAAAACCAGCGAAAAGATAATATAAAACAACGTGATAGCCAAAATAACCCAACCGATAAAGTGTACCAAAGAAACAACAAAATTCATTTTCATTCTCCCAAAGTTAATGAACAAAACCAACTCATTAATATCACGAGACAAAACAAAAAGCAAATTGCGTCGTGCATCGCCGGACGGGGGTTGTACCCCCGTTCGAAACATTGGGACAGAACACCGGACTCTATTCATTCACATCATCCGGTTTCAACTCGCATTCTTCGTTTGCTGACGACCAATACCAATATTCGGCATAAGCGACATAATTTTTCCGTACAGGATTTTCATGAACGTAGTTCAGCTTCTGCAAAAAAACATTTTCCGATTCCAGAAATATCGGCATATTCGTATCCTGCCATATCGCAAATTTTCCATCCGAACCAATAAACAGCTTTTCAATCATCGGCTCGGTAGCAAGAATATTTTTATGAATTTCACGGGAGGTATGCCTTTTAAAATCTCGAACAAAATCGGAGATATTCGGCGACTCCGCAATTATGTGAATATGATTCAACATCAACACAAAACCATGTATTTTGAGATCCTTATGTTCGCGACAAAACTGAAGCGAATCGGCAATAATATTCCAGCGATTGTGACGATCAAAAATATGGTACCACTTTTTGACGGTAAAAGTCAGGAAATACGCACCGGCGTTTAATTCTTTTGAAATATGGATCGAGGGCATGGAAATACTATATCAAGCATGGTGAGATTTTCCAATGTTTCGAACGGCAGTACAACTGCCGTCCGGCGACAAACGATAAAAAAAGCCCTCGCATTACGCGAGAGCTTTTTGGTTTTACTGGTCGAGTATTTTATCGATCGGCATATAAGCGCATTGGTAGAGCGACATTTGGCTCCATCTTTGCACTTCGCATGCCGTGAGAGTCGTCCAATTCAATTGTTTGGAAATATCCCAAATGGTGTGTCCCCTTTTTATCTTTCGTCGAATATACAGCACTATGATGATGTTGGGAATCGAGATGATCACCCATATCCATAAATGTAAAACGACGTGAAAAAAATATTGTATCCGTGAGATTTTTTTTCGTTCACTTCCATAAAGGAACAGTACGGCGGGGAGCGCGACCGAGACCGCAACGATCAAATATATAAGTATCGAAAAAAAGATAAGCGATCCCGCAAACTGCGCGAAACTATTTAAAAAATACATGTACTTTCCTCCCTGAGTCAAATACCTCTTGATTATATATATCACAGAATATCACTCAAAGCGAGAAATGCCATGAAAGAGCGAAAAAAATACGCCGGGTTATTATGTAGTAGTAGTGGTTGACAATTTTGTTAAAATGAGCTACGATATAGAGAGAGCAAACACACAGCAAGGTGAAGTATATGAGCGAAACGGCGACAAAAATACTGTTCTTTATATTATACATATCCATACTTTCCGCTTTTATAGCGATCGTTGTATATTCGGGTTCGAAAGTATCGCTGCCTATTGAAAATTCATGGTATTACCTTCCATAACATCCGACATTTTTTTCGGGAGAGCAAAATGAACGAAACATTAAAAAACAATCTTCTTTTTGTGGGCATCTTGATCCTGGCAGCTATGCTGATGGCGCTTGGTGAATACTTGGGAATAAGATCAACTGACGCCGTAGGCTATTTTACGGGAGTACTCTAAAAACAAGATCCCGCCTTCAAACAAGGCGGGATTTTTATGATCGTTCGTCGCTGCGATTCTTTAATCTTTACGTCCGGTTATATTCTCCCATCGCCTTTTCCTTCCCCTCGCTGATTATCATCTCGAGAGCGGCGGAAACCTTCTTCGCGAGCTTCTTGACCTCAAGCATCTCATCTTTTTTAAACTCTCCGAGCAAGAATTTCAAGACCGCTTCCTCTCCTTTTGGTTTTTTCGCCACGCCCTTCGCGGACATTTTGGAAACGCCGACACGCACGCGGATGAACTCCTGCGTTTTTAAAGCCTTGATGATCGAACCAAGTCCGTTATGTCCGCCGGAACTTCTGTTCCATGAAATTTTTATGGTGCCGAGCGGCAGATCGATATCGTCGTAGATCACGACCAGTTTTTCCGCAGTTTTTCTGCTTTTAACGAGCGGCGCGACCGACTTCCCCGAGTTGTTCATAAAGTTGTTCGGCTCCATAAGCACAACGCTTTCTGTTCCGATCTTTTCTTTTGAGGTAAGCGCTTTGGATTTCTTATCGTCTTTCCAGTCGGGAAAACCATGCGTCTCGCGAAAATGCTCGATCATGATGCGCCCGGTATTATGGCGCGTATTAAGGTATTCGTCGCCCGGATTTCCGAGCCCGGCAATGATGTAAGGCATAGCAAGTATTGTACCAGAAAAAAAAATAAAACAAAAACCCGCACGGAAATTTCCGTGCGGGCGGGCGATCTTTTCGACCGCGAACAAATTATTTGTCGGTGAGCAAAACGCCATTCAAATGATCCACCTCATGCTGTACGACGCGGGCGGAAAAATCTTTCAGCGTTAATTGAAGTTCGAAACCTTCGCGAGTCAGATACCAGACGGTGATCTTTCGCGAGCGCCTCACTTTTTTCTCGACAGAAGGAATGCTCAAACATCTTTCTTTTGCGATCTTCTCAAGCGAGTGGCGCTCGACAATGACCGGATTGATGAGTACCTCCGTAAAGTCTGCGGTTTTAACTGAGATTATGCGAAGCGAACGGCCGACTTGAGGAGCGGCGAGACCGACGCCTTTTTTTTCCGATGCCAGCGTTTCCTCCATATCATCGATCAATTTTTGTATTTCAGGGTCCAGCACATCCGACACTTCTTTGGCTTGTTGGCGCAAGATCGAATTCCCCGCCTTCACTATTTCAAGGATCATTATCCCCTCCGTTATAAAGAAAAACTTCACATATGTTATAACATTAATCGATATACGTCAAGTGTTTCGTAACGCTCATTTTCAAAAAAATAGCCTGAATACAGGGGAAAACCGCTCCTTGCGCGAAGTCCTACTATGAGGTAAAATAGGGCAATATTCAACATTATGATATCTGAAAACAATAAAAATCCGGAACTAAAAATTCCGCCGTTTCATCCGAAAATGCTGGAAAATGAACCTCAAAATACAGGATCTGAAGATGTTTCGACCGGCTCTTTCATTATGGAGATCATTAAGTTCACGATCATTTCCATTCTCATTGTTGCTCCGATACGCCTCTTTATCGCTCAGCCGTTTATAGTGCGCGGCGAATCGATGGATCCGACCTACTCTGACGGACAATATCTTATTGTCGATGAGCTCACCTATCGAAAAGAACAGCCCGAGAGAGGCGATGTGATCGTCTTCAAGTACCCGAAAGACCCGTCCAAATATTTCATCAAGCGCATTATCGGTTTGCCGAACGAAAAAGTGTCGGTATCGAATGGGATCATAACCATCACTGGGGCGGCGTATCCTTCGGGAAAAGTATTGAACGAGCCGTACATCAAAGAACTTTCCTATGACAATTTCACCGAAACGCTTGGCGAGAACGAATATTTTGTCATGGGCGATAATCGCAGCAACAGCCTCGATTCCAGAATGTGGGGACCGCTTCACAAAAAAAATATTATCGGAAGAGTTTTTGTAAGATTGTTTCCGCTCCAAACAGCGGGGCTCTTTCCCGGAAAACAAAATGAATAATAATTACCAAACGGCCATCTTAAAAAAAGATCATGACTAAAGCAAATTCAAGCGCAAAAAAAGAAGTTCCGACGAGTGTGAAAGGAATGCAAGATATCATTGGAGAGGAATCCTATGCTTATAGCGGTTTCTACGAGAAAGCATCCGAGATAGCCATGTATTACGGTTTCAAGCCGATCGAAACGCCTATCCTTGAAAAGGAAGAATTGTTTACTTCCGGAGTCGGGCAAGACACCGATCTCGTCGAAAAAGAAATGTACTCGCTCAAAACCAAGGGCGGCGATCATTTGGTAATGCGTCCGGAAGGCACCGCGCCGATCATGCGCGCGTATATCGAACACGGCATGCAGTCGTGGACCCAGCCGGTCATGCTCTACTACAAAGGTCCGTTCTTCCGCCACGAAAACCCTCAGAAAGGCCGCACTCGTCAATTCCAATCGTTCGGTCTTGAGATCCTCGGTACTCCGAAAGCTATCGCGGACGCCACGGTCATCCACACGACGATGATCATATTAAAAGAAGCCGGCCTTCAAAATCTCGTTCTCAATATCAACAGCATCGGCGATCGCGAATGCCGCCCCAAATATGTCAAAGAACTCGCGAATTATTACAAAAAACACCTTTCGGAACTTTGCGTAGACTGCAAGAGGCGAGTAAAAGAAAACCCGCTCCGTCTGCTCGATTGCAAAAACCCCAAATGCCAAGTGATCAAAGAAGGAGCGCCGAGCTCAGTCACTCACCTGTGCGATGAATGCCGCTCGCATTTTAAAGAAGTATTGGAGTATCTCGAAGCGCTGAACATCCCCTACCGCATCAACAACAATCTCGTCCGCGGACTTGACTACTATTCGCGCACCGTTTTTGAGATCACGGAAGAAACCTACGAAGACGTTCCGGCCATGGAAGCGGAAGAAAAACCGGAAGCAAAAGGAGGAAAGAAAGGAGATAAGAACGTAAAAGAATCCGAGATCGTCGCTGTCTCCCTCGCACTCGGCGGAGGCGGACGCTATGATTACCTCGCAAAAAATCTTGGAAGCAAAAAAGACATTCCGGCGATCGGCGTTGGCTTGGGCGTTGAGCGGATATTCATGACCCAAGGATACAAGCGCATGGACCCGCGCATTATCAAACACCCGAAAGTCTACTTCATTCAGCTCGGCACCCACGCAAAAATGCGCAGTCTGAATATTATCGAAATTTTACGGAACGCGCGCATTCCGATCGCTCAATCGCTCGCCAAAGATTCGCTCGGAAGCCAGCTCTCGGCCGCAGAGAAAAATAAAATTCCGTACGCCATCATCTTCGGAGAAAAAGAAGCCATTGACGACACCGTCATCGTACGCGATATGAACACGAGGTCGCAGGAGACGGTAAAGATCACCGAGTTGGCAAAGTATGTGAAGACGATAAAATAAAAGTTCATCAAGTTATCAAGTTTATCAAGTTCATAAAGTCCAAACGAGCGGAAACAAGAACAGTCCTTAAGGAGGAATGGAGCGCAGCGGAATGACGGGGAAAGGACTGTCCTTGGTGTAGCGAACAATGGAAAGCAAGAAAAAAGCGTTGCGGTTAAAACCGCAGCGCTTTTGGTTTGCTATGTTTAGCAATCTCGTACTATTTCATAAATTACCCATGCGTACATTTGGTGGTTTGTGTCTATAACATTACGACCTTCGACAAAAAAACGTAAATTTGCCCAAATTATTTGTTTCATTATTTCGCAATCTATTTCTTTTTCCCAATTGGGGTTTTCGCTGTCCGCTATCTCCGTTAATTTTTGTGAAATACGCCAGATGTTTTCCCCATTATTGGATGTACCGGAATGTTCTGCTTTTACATTAAACATTGCTACGAGTTCATTCAAAAATTCTTTCACTTTTCTGTTCTGTTTCATTTACACCTCCACATCGTTTTTCTGTAAAAAGAATATCTTAGATAAATTTGTCAACACCGGTTAGAAATATCTCCTCACACCCCTACAAAATTTGTCGCCGGTTCGAGGTTGTACCTCGAACCAAAACGTTTAAAATGTCGAGTTTTTTTGATTTATCACAAACCTCCAGATGACAGCTCAAACGTTTCGGAACGGGGTGCAACCCCGCTCCGGCAACGGACTACGATATTTTAAGAGGTGTGAGGAGTTACCGTTAGAAAATTCTCCTGCCGGACGCGGGTCTCTGACCCTGTCCGAAACGTTGATCAACTATGTATAAAAAAGCGTTGCGGTTTTAACCGCAACGCTTTTGGATGAAACGTATCGTTATCTTAGTGTTCCAGCATTCGAAGAAATTCATCCATCCGGATACGACCATTAATATCGCTTCCATATTGAACTACTCGCGAATTAACATTACAACGACGGAGTGAAACACTCTTCCCGTTCATGATAATTTTTTCTTCATCAAAAAGATGATCTATTTTTGGTTTTTCGATCATTTCAGCGCTCATTTTATTTCCCCTTGTGTTGTTGAACTTAAACTGATACAGATATAACATTTATAATAATAATTGTCAACATCACCGAAATATTGCGCGTTTTCGTTCTCTGTGATAGTATGTTCCCTATGACTATGACAGTAATAGAAGTGGAGAAAACGCAAAACGAGAATACCATCAATCTTCTTCGTCGTTTTACCAAGAAGATGCATGGCGCCAAGATATTGAATACGGTCCGCGGGCAGAAATACACCACGCGTCCGGAGTCCAAGCTGCGCAAAAAACGCCGCGTCTTGAAGAATCTTGAGACCACCAAAAAGATGGATCGTCTGAAGAAGCTCGGAAAAATTGCGGTAAAAAATTAATCTTCCCAAATGGAGGAAGAAAATTTCTCAGTACTTAATAAAACAAGAAGCAATCCGGCAGTAGACGGGTTGCTTTTTCGTGATATTAAAGATCACGTTCTCGGAAAAAAGTACGACCTCTCTCTCGTTTGGATCGGGTCGTCGCGCTCAAGAAAAATGAACCGCGAACTGCGCGGCAAAGACAAACCTGCGAATATACTCTCCTTCCCTCTCTCAAAAGAGAGCGGCGAGATCTTTATCGATCTTCATCGCTCGAAACAAGAAGCGCACCTGTTTGACGAAACTCATGAACAATTTATCGTTCATCTTTACATCCACGGACTCTATCACCTCAAAGGAATGGACCACGGCAACGAAATGGAAAAATCCGAAGCCAAGACCCGAAAAAAATTCCGCGTATAATTTCTTGCTCAAATTATCCTCTGCTTGTCTTTCGTCGCCGGTTCGGGGTTGCACCCCGAACCGAAACGTTTGAAGTGTCTCACTTTTTTTGACTCCACAAAAAAACATAGCGGAATCACAAATGTCATTCCAGACCGGGGTGCAACCCCGCTCTGGCAAAGTTTTTCTATTTCTTGCCCTGCCGTAGCTTTAGCGGAGGAGGGTCTATTTTTCATCTCGTCCGCATCCGTAAATCCCTAAATCCGTTAATCCTTAAATCTTTTGTCTCAGTTATCCACTTTCGTGTTTCATTTGAAAGGAATGAAATATGGCGGTATAATGGAAATAAGAGAAGAAAAAGTTTAGCTTCTTTCTAATTTCCTACGCGAATATTTCCTCATGCAAAGAAAAAGAGAAATTGTTACGGGAATAGATATCGGAACGTACACGGTGCGGGTTGTTATCGCTGAGTGGGGAAAAGATATGACCATGCCCCGCATCATCGGGACGGGTATGTCAGAATCTCGAGGCTTGCGCCATGGATACATCGTCAATATCGGCGACACGGCCAAAAGCATTCAAACAGCGGTCGCGAAAGCAGAGAAGGCATCGGGAGTAAAAGTACGCCGCGCATTTATTTCCGCGGGCGGCATCGGGCTCGACGGCATATCAGCCACGGGCACGGCGATGATCACCAGAGCGGATGGCGAAGTCACCGATCTCGATATAAAAAAAGCGATCGACTCATGCGAAACGGAATCCCGGGAGCTCCAAAACAAGCGTATTATACACGCCATTCCCATCAGCTATCGTCTCGATGGAAATGAAGTGCTCGGCAAACCACAAAGGATGAAAGGAATGAAGCTGGAAGCCAAGCTTCTGCTCATCACCGCTCTCTCTCAGCACATCAACGACACTATCCTTGCCGTGGAGGAAGCCGGCATAGAAGTTGAAGATGTATTCGCGTCTCCCCTTGCTGCCGGATACGTCACGATCACGCGCCAGCAAAAAACCGCCGGATGTGTTCTCGCCAACATCGGCGCTGAAACCGTATCGATCGTGGTGTTTGAAAATAATATTCCCGTTTCGCTTAAAGTCTTCCCTATCGGTTCGACCGACATAACCAACGACCTCGCTCTCGGCCTCAAAGTGTCTCTCGACGAAGCAGAAAGCATCAAGCTTGGAAAAACAGCCGACTCACGTTTCCCGAAGAAAAAGGTCGACGACATAGTATCTGCGCGTCTTTCGGATATTTTTGATCTTATCGACGCTCACCTGACGCAGATCGGAAGAAATCAATTGCTCCCCGCGGGCGTCATCATCACCGGCGGCGGTTCCGGCATCTCTGCGGTTTCGGATATGGCAAAAGCTGCGCTCCATCTTCCCTCCCGTATCGGTTATCCTTCTTTTGGATCCGCCGACCCACGCTCAGGCGATTCGCAATTCAAAGGCGAAATGGTAAACATCCCCGCGTGGACCGTGGCGTACGGTCTTTGCATTCTCGGTTTCAGTTCCGACAAAGAGTCGAGCGGCGGCGTACCCAGCGTAAAAAACATCAAAAATTTCCTTCTCGATTTTTTCAAACAATTCCTGCCTTGACCATCCAATAAACCTATCAAACAAGCCAAAAACCCGCCACGATCCAAGGCGGGTTTAA
>JALNYN010000031.1 GCA_023229825.1 Minisyncoccota bacterium | reverse complement strand
TTCGTGAAAAGCGATGTCTTCTTCGTCAAAGCGGTTATTTTCATCAACGCGTCCGTGTATTCTTTCTATGACGCGAAAAGGATCAAGGTCTAAAAATATGGTGAGGTCCGGCACGTATTCTCCAATGACCGCCTTATCCAGGATCAAGCACAGATCGAGTTCCTGCAGCTGTTGTCTTCCATAAATTTGATACGCAATGGTGGAAAGAGAAAACCGGGTCGAAAGCACGTTGCGTCCCGCTTCAAGCGACGGTGCGATCACTTCTTTGACGTGCTGTGCGCGATTCGCATAAAAAAGAAACAGTTCCGTTTTGGGGCACATGTCAAACGATTTTGCGTTCAAAAGCAAATTTCGCAATTCATTGCCGATGCGCGTTCCGCCCGGCTCGCGGGTAAAATTGATCTTTCCGCCGCCAAATTCCTTCATGAGGCAGGCGACGTTCGTGTCCTTCCCTGTTCCGTCTCCTCCCTCTAAAACAATGAATTTTCCTTTTGACATACGAATTTAGTTTATCAAGTTATAAAGTTCGTCAAGTTTATCAAGTTTACAAGTTTACAAGTTTACAAGTTCTTCAAGTTATAAAGTTCATTATATTATCTGCGTGAGGCGATTACAATCCGTCGTACTTTATAACTTGATGAACTTGATGAACTTTCAACTGGAGTGCGCTTACGCGCGCGCTACCCCGTCCAGGAATACAGCATGATGGAAAAGTCGGTTAGGTTTACTTTTCCATCAAAGTTGAAATCGCAGCTTACTTCGGCAGACCCCCAATAAAAAAGCAGTACTGAGAAATCGACAATACTCACTTTACCGTCTTTGTTGACGTCGGTAGAAACCGCTTCTCCCAATCCTTTGGCGCCAACATAAAAACCGACTGACTGACTGAACCCGCTTCTCTTTATGGAGCCATCCGAGGCGAGCGTTTCCGATTTTGATTTAACTGTATGGAATTTTTCATTCTCAAGAGATACGGTATCAAGCGTTGTGTCCCATTTGCCGTTTAAAAGACTGTTTATGCTGCGCACGGGTGAGGTTTGCGCATCAAAATAGATCAGTACGGTCGAACTCGCCACGCTTTCACCGGAGATATCTAGTTTCTCGCCTTGTTTTATGGTCTTTTGAGAAATACTTATCGTAGGGGGAAGATATAATCCGGAAACGGTCGTAACGGCATTTTGAACGACTTGGAATGTTGTGGTCATGACGATCGATCTGCTTTTCGCGCTGTCCTCCGCCCAAAAACCGAAAATAACCGGTCCCGGCGTTACTTCCGTCGCTTCATAGTGAAATTCTGCGTTCGCGCCTGTTTGCACAACCGCCACTTGTCGTCCGTCCTGTAATATATAAACTTTCGAACCGGGATATGCTCTGCCGTCTATGATCACTCGAGTCGGGTTTTGCATAGGAATTGTTCCCTCTCGAGCGCCGGGGCCGCGTGCAGCACCGCTGCCTCCGCCTCCTCCGCCTCCTCCGGCAGGAGGATTCACTTCTATCGGTTCCGTTTCATTTTGACAGACGGCGCTGCAGGCATCGCCTGCGGTGTTATTGGCATCGTCGCACTCTTCACCGTAGCGAGTTTGGAGTATTTCATCGCCGCAGTAAGGAGCGGCTCCGCTATAGCAACCCGCATAACATTGGTACTCTGTAATACTGGTCGAATATTGACCATGATTTCTTGAATAGCCCGCATCGCAATTTTCACCATCCCCCACAACGGCATCACCGCAAATGGTGATGCGAACCGTGGTAACAACCGTGGTCGTGGCACTTGCGCCGAAAACAGTAAAGGGGAATATGCAAACTCCAAAAACCGCGGCCAAAGCCGCGAGAGAAACTTTTAATTTGTTTTTTGAAAAAAAACTCTTCATTTTTTCTCGACTTTGATATCTGAAACCACACTACGAAGGTTTTAGGTGTTAGGTTTCAGGTGTCAGCTTTCAACCGAACACCGTCGTGAAGCTAAAACCTAACAGCTAAAACCTAAAACCTAAAACCTCGTTTTATTTTCTTCGTGAAAGATCCACGATGTGCGAAGTTGCTACTGTGCGGGCAGGGGCGCTTTGCTGCGCGGGAGGTTCTTTGCCTCCTCCGGAACTTTTTCTTTTCTTCCTCTTCTTGCCTATTTTAACAGCACGGAAAGAGCCGAAGATGGCGATGGGTGCTCCGGCCGGCAAGATAATGCTTAATTTATCTTCCATGCGCAATCCTTCAAAACCATAGCCGGAGTATCCCGGCACTGTGCCTTTTGGAAGTACGCTCAAAGTGAGCTCACCGGCTCGTGCAACTTCATCTTGTTTATGAACCTTAAATTTTACCAAATATCCGCCGGGTGGAAGCCACGTGGGAAGGTTCGCAGAAACTTTTTTTGTTGCGAATGGCTCAACTTCTTCTACCTTTCCGGTGTTTTCGACCGACTCGAGAAGTTTCGTTCCGGCATTATTGTAAATATCAAAAGTCACGCGAGAAGGCGCTGCAGGTACATTTCCCGTATTTTTTATATGCATCCAGAAACTGATCTTTCCCGGAAAATCAAGCCACCAATATTTGTATCCGGTCTCTGCCTCGGAAAGTTCGACTCTGGTTACTTCGAAATCATATATCTTATCAACCACTTCGAGGTCAACATCAACCTGAGCGCCAAGAGCGATCCTTACCCCCGATTCGATCGTTTCGAGCGAAGTCGTCATGATCCTGATGTTTCCCGTATATGCGCCATATTCGGCATCTTCCGGAACTTTCACGGTGAGTTTTATCGGAAATTGCGTCCTTCCCTTCGGGAGAAGGAACTCCTTTCCTTTATCCACGCTGATCCATCCGCCAACAGTCGGTACGTTTATAGTTATTTTTGCATTCAGATCTTCAACCGGATCGCTTCGTACGATAATAATTTCTTGCGTGTATACGGAACCTTTCGTCAAAGTATCGCTTCGAAGATACGGGGGTGTTATGCCAAAACCGGCATACGCATAGTGCGCGTTAAAAAGAAAACTTATTATCCCTATGACGATGAAAAACGATTTCCTCATGAAGTAAACGATTTTTTCGTCCAGAGACAAGTTTTCTCTATCGGACGACGCAGTGCATTATCTCTCGACAATTTCGAAACGGAAAAATAGGCAGAAATTAAGGAATTGTTATTTTTTCCCAAACACTCAGATAGTCATAATTCTCCGGCATTCAGGCACATTTTATCACATTATGGGTATTTTACCAATTGGCGGGATCGCTCACTTTTCCGGCTAAATAGTTCTGTCCGGTGTAGCTGCCGGCAAGGGTAATGGTACCTGGTATGCCAATGCCCCAGTACGTACTCTTTGATTGAGGGGTCGAGGTACTTGTTGTCTTACTGACATCAAGAAGAAGCGTTTGTCCGACTGAGCTTTCAAGAAGATCCGTACCGGCACCATAGGCAAGGGCAGATAATCCAAACTCCTGGTTTTCAGAGAAGACCGTGTGTGTGTTGTCTTCATCGCACGCAGGGTCGGATCCATAGGTAGTACACATATCATCGCCATATAAAATTTCATCAAGTCCGACATTTCCCCAAGCGGCAAGCGCTGTGGTTTTGGACAGAGTAGTGCTATCCGTCCCCGGCTCAAGGGCGTCATACGGAATGGCTGCGGTCGGGACATCGTAAGCTAAAAGACTCTGTAGCAACGGCGCGCCCGCGTCTTGTATCTCTGTAGGGGTGCTCGTGGCATATAATTTATCATAGGCCTGTACCGAAGCATACCATTTGTCGCCGGTATAGAAAGTTCCAGCCCCTGTGGGATCGGCATTGTACCAGAGCGGAAAAGTACATGTCCAAGCAGCGGTGCTGTCCCCTTCACCGAGACAAGTATTGGCATCCTGAGTACAGGAAGGCTGCCACATCGCGGTTGCTACCGCATCGGTATAACATTGATTCGTGTTCCAATCACCTGAACTGTCGCAGTTTGCCATTAAAACGGACGAGCGGTAGACATTAATGGTTCCGTTCGTAATTTCCGGCGTGGTTGAAGCATTCGCGATACAGCTGTTGTTATCGGTAACGGTAAATTTAACCTTGAATCCGGCCGTTTCTCCGTGTGCGGTCGTAAGTATCAACGGCTGAGTATCATCGCTGTTGGTAAGCGAAACCGTCGCCGCGCTTACGGTGGGTGTTACATTTCTGATCGTCACAACTGAATCAGTTCCCTGAAGGTTTCCTCCGGTGTAGAGCGCACCGTGTTCGTGCTGATCGACAACGAATCCGTATGCTGTGTAATTTCTGTCAGGATTCGGAGCGGTCAGTTCATAAGAACAACCGACATCGGAAGTGCTCGTCTCCGTCGGAGTGGTATGGCACCATTCTCCCCCGTTGCAGGTTCTCGTACTCGTCGCAAAACTATTTGTTTGGCAAACATACAGGTCTATGGTGTCATCAGCTTCGGCTCCTTCGGGGTCTGATGAGGTCGTCGTCCAGGTAATGGTTGCGCCCGGATCTGCCGGAGTATCATCGGCGAAGGCGGTGAAGGCTGGGCGATGGTTCACAACAAACGGAGATCCCGTCCCGCCAGTACCCTGGCTTGAAACTGCATTACATCGCGCATTGCCGGCGTTTGAGTCGCAGATCCATCCCCACCATGCGTTAGACGCGGTCCATGATTCGGCAGTGGTCGTAGCTACGCTTGATTGAGCCTCGCTTGTGGTAGTTGCAGAAACCCCCCATGTGTTAGCAAGAGAATCACAGGTCGGCTTTCCATCGTTATGAGCGGTCGGTGCTGCGGCAGTCTTACAGATCAGGAGAAAATAATCTTCGCCGTTGTTGTCTTTTGCCGTAGTGACCCAAGTAACGGTATCGCCAGAATTAGTCGGATTGGCGGCGGAAGATTCCGGAGACTCTTCGGCTGTGGAACCATTCCACACCGGAGGCGTATTGAGGACGGTAACGGAAGTGGCGACCGTGGATGTGGCCATTGCTGTTTGAAACTGTCCCAGATGACGGGAGTCCATCATAAATCCGAGAGCAAGGATCGCAACACCAAAAAGTACGGTGAGGATCGTTACTTTACCGACACTCAAGTCTATATTTTTATGAGACATGTTTTTTGATAATAAAATAAATATTTGTTTCCTTTATGAATAGTATACAACAAAATTGTCAATTATAAGAAGGAGTTATCCACAAGCAACGGAGTATCAGGAGAAAGTATCGGTATCAGGAACGATAGTTGTTCGAAGTCCCCGATACTGATACCGATCCCTGATACTTATTTGTATCGTATGGCGTCGAGCGGATTGAGAGCGGCGGCGCGGCGCGCGGGAAAAACTCCGGTGAGGAAGCCGACGATGCCGGAAAACGCCGTAATAAAGGCGAGAAACGGCATCGGATAGACGAACAAACTGACGGATTTTCCGCCGAATTTTGCCGCGGCGAGATTCATCATTCCGTTCAATGAAAAACCGATTCCGACGCCGATCAATATTCCTACGATTCCTCCAAGGATACCGACAATGACCGCTTCGGAAATAAAGAGTATTTTAATGTCGTTCGAAGATGCGCCGAGCGTTCTCATAACACCGATCTCCCCCGTTCTCTCGAGAAGGGTGACGGTCATGGTGTTGAACATTCCGATCGCCGACACGATGAGGGCAATGCCTCCGAAGGCGGCAAGGATAGCTTGGATAGCGGTGAAAATTTTATTCGCCTGATCGACAGTTTTGGAAAGTGCGGTAACGGTAAAACCCTTTCCCACAACATCCTTCTGCGCGGAATCCAAAAACTCAATGGCGCTGACGCGAACTTGCGCTTTATCATATGACGCGACCGCGATATGGGAAGAAAGCTCAGACAATGTAAGAATGGCGGCGATGTAATTTTCTTCGTTGGTCACACCCACGATCTTGTATTCTTTTGAAAGGATCACTTCCTCTTTTTCCGTCGACCCTTCTTTCGGAACAAAAACGCGGAAGCTGACTTTTTTTCCGATTACGGTAGCCGGTTCGCTCACTTCGAATAATTTTAGTACGGCTTTGGAAAGCACGACTTCCCCGCTGTTTTTGACTTCTTCTTTGTCTTTAAAAAGTTCTCCGGCGACCGCGCGCGTTCCCGTATATTTAAAATACGAGGGACTGGCACCCTGAACAAAAGCGTTTCCGGTGAGTCCTTCGAACGTGATGAGCGCAGAATAGCTGGCGAGCGGTGCGACATCTTTCACGTTTTCCAATTTTCGCAGCTCCCCCACCGTCCGGTTGTTTAACACGACTGCGCCTGACACCGGATTAGACACATTCAAACTGAGCAGCGTATCGCCTCCGACGATCTGTTCCATCAAAATTTGCTGCAACCCGAAACCGAGTCCGACCAAAACGACAACAGCACCGGTACCGACTCCCATGCCGAGAATGGTGAGCCAAGTACGAGCCGGGTTCGTCTTGAACATACGAGTTGAAAGTTTCGCGACATCGGAATAACGCATATTATAAAAATTAAAAATTAAAATTGAAAAATTAAAAACGAAAAGGTAAAAGGAAAAATTAACGAGTTCGTGTAACTTTTTACTTTTTCATTTTTCCTTTTTACTTTATTTTTATTCTCCCGTTTTTATACTGCCGGCGGCGACGCCTTGGGCGAGGAGCTTTTCGAGATAACGCGCCGTCATGTGCATCGTTTTTGTATCCAGCCCGACTCCCTTCTCGGAAAGAGGCGCGGACAAAACCTCTTTGAAGTCTTCTTTCTTTATAAAACCAAGCACTCGCTGTTCGATCGCTTCTCCCAAAACCATTGATTGTTCTTCCGTGACGTTCAGATCGTACTCGTTAAGAATATACCGCTGGATTCTTTTAATGTGCTCATCCTGCGATGTGATGGGAGTCCCCCGCTGTTTCATGGCGCGCAAACGCGCGATATCCGTGGATTGGAAAACTATTTTTCGCATTTTTGAAGCGATATCTTTCGCCACATTTTCAGTTAAACCGAGGCCGTGCTCGGCTTGCTCTGCGATCATAATATCAAACATCATCTGATCGCTGATCTTCCCTTCCATGACTTCTTCGACGATCTTCTCAAGGTGCGAAAGCTGATCAAAACTGAGCCCTTGCGTGAGGTAATTGACTATGCTTTTCACTCGTACTTCTCCCGGGCTGATGTACGGATAAATCCTTGATATCTGTTCAAGCTCCGTGATGATCGTTTCTCCCGGTACTATCTTTTTGATCTGCTTCTTTTCAGGGTTAGCGGTAATACCCATAAGTTTTCCGTCTTTCAAATGTACGACGCGGTGAGCGTACGGTAGATATTTTGCGTCATGGGTGACGAGAAGGACCGTTTTTCTGTCGCGCGAGTTGATCGTTTCAAGCGTGTCCATAACCTGCTGGGCGGAAATACTGTCCAAGTTTCCGACCGGCTCGTCGGCGATGAGAATTTCGGGATCATTGACAAGAGAACGCGCCGCAGAGACTCTTTGCTGCTGACCGCCGGAGAGGAGCGTCGGACGTTTGTGCGCCACGTGATCGATAGCGAATCGTTTGAGAAGTTCCATCGCGCGTTTTTCGCGAACATATGACGGCATGCCGGCGAAGATGAGCGGCAAACTCACATTATCTAAAACCGTGATCGAGTTGATGAGGTTGAAAGACTGATACATGATCCCCATCGTTTTTCGCTGGAAGTTGACCATTTCCGCCGGAGTGAAGTCATAGATGCTCTGCCCTTTCACGTAGATCTTTCCCGCCGACGGAGGCAAAACGCCGAACATCGAATAGAGCAGCGTGGATTTTCCACAGCCGGAAGGTCCAAAGAGAATGATATATTCTTCGGCGAAGAGTTCCAAAGTGGTTCCTTTGTTCGCCTTAAACTCATTCTGTTTTCCCAGATTGTAAGTGATATCTATTTTATCCGTGAATATGATTGGTTTGGACATAACGAGTTCATCAAGTTATAAAGTTCATCAAGTTATAAAGTACGACAACCGTAACCGTCCGGACTTTATAACTTGATAAACTTGATAAACTTTTTACTTATTTGCCTATATTCTTCACCCAGCCGAAGGTGCCTTGGAAGTTCTCCATGATGATATCGATGATGCTTTTTTCCTTGTCGGGAGTGAAGAGAACGAAGTCTTCTGATCGCGATTTGTTCCCCGTTTCGTCTTTGCATTCAAGCCAGAATTTATACACGGTCGAAGGAAGAAATTCGAGAACGACCTGCACATGAGCGGTATTCGGATTGATCTCGGGATCAAGAGACATCGCATCGCCGGTTTCGGCAAGCGATTGGCGATAATAGAACTGACAGATGGAAAGTTCATCCGTGTCCCAATTTACGATCGTCTGAATTTTTGCATCAGAGGTCGGATACAAAGTTGATTCGTTCGTCACTTTCGAAATGATCGGGGGAGCTACGTCTTTAACCGTGACAAAGGAAAATTGATCGGAAATCACTTTGTCTCCCGCTTCGTTCTCGACTTTTACGATCGCGGTATATTGCGTGCCAAAAGTAAGATTCGCAATGCGTACGCTGTGATTCACGGCAAACTCCGGACTTCCCTGTGTCTTCACTTCCTGTGTCTCCGTATTCGTATATTCAATGTTTCCGGACGCGGGAATATTGGTATTCCACGCGACGGTTACGGCTGTTTCTTCGATCTTCACGATATCTACGCTGTTGATGATCGGCAATTGTGATTTTGTTGTAAAGATCTGATCGTCAGTACGGCTCGTTAAACCAAGCTTATCCTCCGAGAAAACGCGAAGATGATATTTCGTCCCGGGAAGGAGTCCTATGATACGTATCTCGTGTACCGTCTCGAATTTATCCGGATCTCCTTGGGTATAAGTGTAAGGAAATTTATCTTCCGGAAAATTTTGATATTCCGCGTCCGATGCGAAAGTGATCATCGTGTTGGCCTCTTTGTCAGTCACCCATCGAGCGATAACATAGTCATATCCGATCTCCTTCAGATCGGGAACCCCGAGAATAGTCGGGGGCGTATCGATCTGGCTTCCCGCAGCCTTTACTGTGTCTTGAATGATCTTAAGCGCAGCGGTCGACGTGACCTTTTCGATCTCGTTCATGATCTTTGCCGTCGTCTCTTTCATTTTTGAGTCCTGTATTTTTTCCAAAATACGTTCTTTAGCTGCCGTGAGAGTGTTTGGTGTCGTAAAAGCAAAGCCGCCCGAAAGGCTCTGGTTGCCATCAGCATCAGAAGAGACAACGCGGAAATAGTATGTGGTTCCGCTTTCCAATCCGCCGACCGTTACCGTGTGCGCTTTTTTATCATAAGCAGGATCGCGCGCCATTCCGTAATTGCGATCGAGTCCGTAGTTGATAAGGGAATCTGATGGTTTGTTGGTGGTCCATGTGATGATAGCAGAGTCTTCAGTCGTACTCGCCACTTTAACATTTGAAATGAGCGGAGCCGTGCCATCGCCTTGAGCAAAAAGAAAATTAGGCGAAGCCGTGAGGGCAAAAGAAAAGACCGCCCCGAGAAAGAGGAAGAAGCCGGTAAACAGTAAAATTTTTCTTTTTTCTATAAACAACATTCTATATAAAAACTCGTGTTACAACAAAAATTAAAAAGTAAAAATGAAAAACTAAAAACGACAATTAAAAAGGAAAAAGTCTCCACAAAACAGAATTTTGCAGCAATTTTTAATTTTGCCTTGTCGTTTTCTCTTTTTCATTTTTACTTTTTAATTTTTAACGTTCTCTCTTCATTTTCCATACCGTCACAAAAAACGCTCCGAGAATACAGGCGCCGATGGATAGCGGTCCATAATAATAGTATACCGCAGTATTCGTGCAAGCGTAATAGTCGGCAACATTTCCGTCGCAATATTTTCCGTTGCTGAAATTAAGGATCCCCGAAAGAAAAAGCGCTATGCCGAAAAATAGCAGCAATTCTTTTTGTAAAGCCAAAAAAAACGGACGTACGCTTCGATGCAAATATAAAAAGAATGAACGCATGATGATATTCTACAATTATAGTTTATAATTCGATAAAAGTTAAATGACAAAAATTAAAAAGTAAAAATGAAAAATTAAAAACGACAATTAAAAAGGAAAAAGGTCCCGCAAAACAGAATTTTGCGACAATTTTTAATTTTACCTTGTCGTTTTTCCTTTTTCATTTTCACTTTTTAATTTATTTATTTTCCCGCCAGCCCTTCAAACTCCCTATACGCCTTCTTCATCTCCGTCTTGCTCTCCGTCAGGTTTCGGTACAATTCGTTCAATCGTTCATAATCTTTTTCCGCTTGGGGGATCTGATCGTTGAGCGCTTGTTTGCGGTTGTCGGTCAGCGCTCCATTATCTTTTGCAATGCCTTGGAATATTTCTTTGACGGTATCGTTCATTCGATAGGAAACCTCTTCGATCTCACGGATCATGACGTTTCTTTTTTCGGAAAGCAGGACGACTTCGCCGGCTTTTTGTCGAATGCGGATCCCTTCCACTTTGAGCGATTGCTCGCGGAGAGTGGTTACATTCTGTTCCAGTTGTTCCCTGTTTGCTCTCATCACATCAATTTCTGCACGGAGTTCGGCGAGAGGATCGGCACCGGCGATCGCCAAAGCAAAGCGATCTTTTTCGGGAACGCTTTCATCAAGAACCCCAACGAGTGTCGCGTTTAAATTCTGCCTAACAGGATTACTGTTCGCTCCCGGAGCGTACACGTTTTTTTCACTCTGAGTCCACTTCACTCCAAGGTCCCGGTAAGAGGTAACAAACCCGGCAGTATTTCCCACACGGAAATATAAGAAAGCGTAAGTGCACCCAAAAATGAACAATGCGGCGATGATGACAAGAATATTTTTTTTCATTTTTTTATACTTTACGGACTTTATAGACTTTTGACTTTATGGACTCGTTAAATTCCCGCCACTCCGAAACGGATCTCTCCGACGTGCGTTTCGGCTCTTGTTCCGATCGGTATGTTGATCCCCCAATAGAGATTATCGGTGATGGGCGTGGTATCGGTGGGCTTTGGGAGATCGACATCGAATTGAACGGACTCGCCGGTTAAGAATTGGCAGATGGAACACGATGCGTAGGTAAATGCGGAGGTGGCATACTTTTGTTCGCTCACGTCAATGGAACCGGTCGGACCGGCAAGATCCGTACCTTCGAGAACGACGTTCTCAGCGGCGTTGCCGGTATTGGTGAGAACGACTAACTGATTGGTTGATTCCGTAGTGGATCCGACATTAAGCGAACCGTAGTTGATGTCATTGACGGCGGTAAGATGGCGCAGCGTGAGCAGCGGTACGCCGACCGAGGTATCGCCGTCTTTAAGACCGCTCAAATCCGTTGCGGTTATATCCGCTTTCCAGTCTTGACCGACGTAATCTCCCTCATCCGTCGGATCGGCGAAGAAATAAATATCCGCACCGCACTCGAGATCGCAAGTGTTTCCGGAACAGTTGGTGAAGGAACAACTCGGACTTGATATCTGATAGCAATTATTATTATTGGCCGCGCAGGAAGAACTCAGGTCACCGCGGTAAAAAGTGGAAGTTGCCGAGGATATATCTTCCCAGCCGTTCAAATCCGTAGTGCTTGCGGTCGCCGTGATGTGAGTGGTCGATCCTCCGTTCGTAAGCGCTATGGGACTATCATTGTTGAATTTAAGATTGCTCAGTGTCGGCGGGAAAAGGAGCGTCACTTCCGCGATCTTGGAATAGCTATCGAGATCGGAGCCGTCGTCGGAAACGCGGAAGCAATAGGCATTGGCGCTGGCATAATTCGTCAACCGGAAATTATATTCCATTTCAGTGTGTTTGTTCGCTCCGAGACTCATTGACGCGCTTTCATTTGATGGATCTTCCAGAACCTCACCCAGAACGAAAGTCGTTGCCGCCGGCGACGAAAGCAGCTCGCTTGAAACCTCATGATCGGTAATATTGGAAGAAGTATACATGCATGCCGGAGAGGTACCACACCCGCCAGATGCCGTTGTTACTTCGGCATAATCGACGGCCGGTACGGAAGCGCAGTTTGAGTAAGCTTCTTTCGGCGCGACCTCGAGCGCGTAGGTTTGATTCGTGAGATCAGTTCCGGTATTGGCGACACTAAAACGAAGCCGAAGATTTGAACCGGGGGTTTGGTTGGAAAGTACAGTATCTTCTTCGGCAAGCCATGAAGCTCCGCCGTCCACTTGTTCCAAGCCGATCGCATAGGCCGGAATGCTCGAAACATATTGCCGCGCAGTATAGTAATCCCATCCGCCATGCTGGCCCCAGAACGCAAAACCCATTCCTCCACTCGTATACGAAGCATCTGTGGTATTCACGGTCGCAAACGAAGATCCGGCGTTATCGTAGACGGAAACATCTATGGTGTCATCCGTTTTCCAATCGATGACCACTTCATACCATCCCGTCGCCCACGTCACATTGGTTGTCGCCAGCTGCGTTCCGCTGGTATCATTATTGGCAATGTTCTTGCCGATAGTAATATGATCAGTGTTGAACATTTCAAAACATACGGCGTAGTTATTGTTGTTGCTTCCGGGCGATTGAACCGCAAAAAGAGTACAGACCTCATCGTCGGCGCCTGACGTCATATCTACGTACTGGAAAAATCTGATCGTACTCCCTTGAGAGATCGTTGTGCCCGTCCGATAAATGCCGTCGGTGGTTTTCTGCGCTCCGTTCGCTCCCGCATCCAAACCATACGCCCATTCATAATTGAAGGTCGTATCCGTATCGAACAAACTCGTATCGCCCGAATATTCAGTGGTGTTATCATCCTCAAAGCCATCATAGAAGGTAAACACATTGGCTGCTACTCCGGTCGTTTGCACGCCGACGTTTCCGTAATACATATAGATATCGGCCGAACCGGAAGCAGGAAGAGACGGCACTTCAAGCCACACGGTTGCGGTATCGGATGACGTATAGCTTTCTATCCAATAATTTACAGTCGTCGTCCCGGAAGAATCGGTGAACCGAAGATCATCGAAGTCGGATTGCATATCGGCATCATACGGAACTTCCACTTGGATCTGATAATCGGTCAGCACGGATCCGGCAGAATTTGCGATGCGGATCTTTTTTCTCTTGGACCACGAAGCGTCATACCACGAAGCGGCCGGCACGCCTTCTCCTCCATTGTCGCTCCGCCATCGGTAATGAGCCTGATCAAGCAAGAGACAAGAACTGTTGGACCAGCGTATGGCTCCGCAAGCATCTCCGCCATCGCTGTCGTTCGCCTCACCGTCGTAGTTGCCGATGCTCGTCAAGAATGTCCACGCATTTATGGTAGACCCGGTTCGCAAAACATTGTACCCGCTCGATATTCCTGTGGACGTGGCAAAACTCACACCCGATATTTGGAGTCCGGCATTTTGATCTATTGCCGCGGCGGTGATCGTTATCATAGTTCCCCCATCGGATGCCAGTTCATAATCTCCGTTTGAAAGAGAGGTGATCGTCGGCGTTCCGGATATATTCATACCATCAGATCCCAAATTTCGAAACTGGTAATATTGCGCATTGAAAGTTCCGCCGGAAATATTGAAAGAATAATTTCCCGAGCTCTGGCGATCGATATTCGTCACATGCGTTGCATCGCCGATCGCTTCAAAAGTTCCAGAGGAGAGAGTGAAGGCTGACCCCGAAGCGAATCGCACGTTTGCGGTTCGAGAAGATCCGCCGAGCGCCGT
>JALNYN010000002.1 GCA_023229825.1 Minisyncoccota bacterium | reverse complement strand
ATGAATATATTTTACGCTCAATGATAATAACAGCCCCACGGATGGGGCCTTTTTTGTGTCCCCACGATGAATTCTGACAAATAAAAAATGCCCGGAACTTTTCCCGGGCATTTCTTGTTTTTGTTACTCCGCGATCATTTTAGAAACGACTTTGCTTTCCGTTCCGTTTGCGAATGATGAAAGTTCCTGATAAGGTTTTTTCTTCGCGTCGCCGTGGTCTTTGGCGGGAGGTGTTTGATCCGATAAAACGGACGGTGAAACCATCTCTGTTTTATGCGCCATCATCGGCGGGATGTACTCTTTTCTTTCCGCGTATTCGCTTTTCTTGCCGTGATTCCATTGTGAAACGGGGCGGTGATAACCCATAATGCGCGACCAGATCTCGCATTCAGCGTCGCACTTCGGACATTTCGGCACTTCGCCATTCAAATAGCCGTGCGTGGGGCAAACGGAGAAAGTCGGTGTCAGAGTAAAGTAGGGTAAGCGATAATTTTCAGCGACTTTTTTTACAAAATTCCGCGCCGTTTTCCAGTCGCGCAAACGCTCGCCAAGGAAAAGATGGAGAACCGTGCCTCCCGTGTATTTGGTCTGCAATTCATCCTGATGATCAAGCGCATCGAGAGGGTTGTCGGTGTGTCCGACGTGGAGATGGGAAGAATTGGTATAGTACGGCGCCTGTCTTGTTCCCGCCTGCAAAATTCCGGGAAAACGTTTTTGGTCTTCTTTAGCAAAACGATAGGTCGTTCCTTCCGCCGGCGTGGCTTCTAAATTATACAAATTCCCTGTTTCCTCCTGATAATCGGCAAGCCGTTCGCGCATAAAATCCAAGATCTCAAGAGCAAATTCTCTTCCCTGCTTACTCGAAATGTCGGTATCTCGTCCGAAGAAGTTTCGTATCGCTTCATTCATGCCGTTCAATCCGATCGTGCTGAAATGCGCGTGCAGATTCGGAAGATATCTTTTGGTGTATGGAAGCAATCCCCTCTCAATATTATCGCCGACCACCTTTCTCTTCATCTCCAGCGAATTTTTTGCCATATCCATCAGTTTGCCGAGACGGGCAAAGAACTGTTCTTTCGTGTCGGAGAGATAGCCGATGCGCGGAAGATTGATCGTTACTACGCCGACGGAGCCGGTCATTTCAGCGGAACCGAAAAGTCCGCCGCCTCTCGCGCGCAATTCTCGGAGATCAAGCTGGAGCCGGCAGCACATACTTCGCACATCGCTCGGATTGAGCGGTGAATTGATAAAATTCTGGAAATACGGCGTTCCGAATTTTGCCGCCATCTCAAAGAGGGCCTGTGCGTTCTCGTTGTCCCAGTCAAAATCTTTTGTGATGTTGTAGGTCGGGATCGGAAAGGTAAACACTCGGCCATTGCGATCGCCATGCGTCATGACCTCGATGAACGCTTTATTGATCATGTCCATCTCTTTCTGGCAATCCCCATACGTAAAATCCAGAATTTCTCCGCCAATGATCGGCTGTTTGTTTTTCATATCGTTCGGACATACCCAATCGAGTGTGATATTGGAAAACGGCGTCTGCGTACCCCACCGCGAAGGCACGTTTAAGTTGAATACGAATTGCTGGATCGCCTGTTTCACTTGTTTGAAAGTCAGATCATCTTTTCTTACGAACGGAGCGAGATACGTGTCAAAAGAGGAAAATGCCTGTGCCCCAGCCCATTCGTTCTGTAACGTGCCGAGAAAATTCACCATCTGCGCGACGCACGTTTCCAAATGTTTAGGAGGATCGGATTCCACTTTTCCGGGCACGCCGTTGAAGCCTTCTTCGATCAGCGCGCGCAAACTCCAGCCAGCGCAGTATCCTGAAAACATATCGAGATCGTGAATGTGCATATCGCCATCGCGATGCGCCTCGCCTATCTCCCGCGGATACACGGAAGACAGCCAGTAATTCGCGATGATCTTTCCGGACGCATTAAGGATGAGGCCCCCCAAAGAGTAACCCTGATTAGCATTCGCATTCACCCGCCAATCCGCCTTGTTCAAATATTCCGTAATGGTTTTTTCCACCTCGACAAAGGTTTTTTGAGAATCTCGTTCGCGCGCCCGTGAATCGCGATACGTGATGTAAGATCGAGCCGTTTTATAGAATCCCGCGTTCATAATGGCGAATTCCACCACATCCTGTATCTCTTCGATCGGTATTTCTTCTTTTTTTGACTTCTGCAAAAATTGTGAAACTCCTTCTCCGATGCTTCGCGCCTTCTTTTCGCCAAAATCTCCGGTCGCAAGTCCCGCTTTCAAAATCGCTTGATATATCTTTTCCGAATCAAAAGGTACTTTTGACCCGTCTCTCTTGATCACCGCAAGCGCTTTTGTTTTTGGTTGCATATTTTTTTAGCTTTTAGCTTTTAGGTTTTAGGTTTTAGCTTACTACTGATGGATTCGTGTTTGTCGTGCCTCCTCCCTCTCTTCAGAGGGGAGGACTGAGGTGGGGTGCGTCGTATTCGTATTCATTTGTATATTGGTACACATTCGCATATTGGTATTTTATTCGTATTCACCCACAAAAAAACCCGCATGACATCTATTCCTCAGTGAGAATATCGGCGGGATACTACATTATCGCGACTTCTATGAGCCATGGAAACAGGTTTGAAATGCGGTACGCAATGTCCGGCATTCTCTACTGCTCACGATGAATTATTTAATGGTGCTCCTCCTTTATTTCTATTATATCGCCCCGCAAACCCGAACGCAAAAAACAAAAAATACGGCTCATTACAGCCGTATTTCTTAAAAATTGAACTATTTATTTTTCACCCTGTGCATAACTCAATAATACCGCGACGGGACTTGGCGTTTTGGGAAATTATCGATGCATGCCTTGCATAACACCATTCACTCCTTGCAAAAGAATATTGGTCCCCACTTGCATCTGGATACTTTGCGCTTGCTGATGTGCTCCCATTGAAATTTGTTGCGCCTGCATTTGTGAATTTTGCTGGATCTGCTGGGCTTGCATTTGCGAATTTTGCTCGATCTGCTGGGCTTGCATTCTGGCATTATTCACCTCGTTTTGATACTGGGACTCAATTCTTGCCGATTCTTCAGATGTCGCCGGCCGGCCTAAATAAGAATAAGCGTTTGCTCGATTCTGAGCCGCTCTTTGCACTGCCATATTGTAACCGGATCGAGCCTGAAATACGCCATTTTCAGCCGTCTGTCTGGCTTGATTCTGTCCGTACATAGCCGTCTGACGCGCCAAATTTTGTCCATATATCTCCGTCTGAGCTGTCTGTTGCATACCATAAATACCAGTATTTATCATACTGTTTGCTGTGTGAGGCATTCCTGCGCACCCGGCAAGTTCGGAGGCAACCACCCCCATCATCGCCATTTTTGCCAATTTTGGATGTTTTTCGAGATATGTGTGCATAAGCTCCACAGCACGGGAAAAAACAGACATTTTAGCCGTAACTTTTTCATCTCTCGAAATTTCTTTTTTATTATTATTGAATTCTTCCGCGAGAACCGCTTCCGTAGTGTTATCCGCCGGAACGTTACTTTCAAAGTCTTTTGCCTCAATGGCAGCCAAGAGATCCAATTCCTCTGCCGACATATTCGGACGAATGGCCTTATCAAACATTACCCCGGACATCATCATCTGATAATCCAAATTCACATTCAGTATTTCCTGTTGATTTTCACGGTCGGTCGCCGGTATAGCCGGAGTACCTTCCGGATTGAGAAACGCCTCACCTTGAAAGGTGAACTCGGGTTTTTTTACCTCCTCCATCGGGATGTTTGTTTTTTCTATTTCCGGTAATCCCGGTTGTGGCATATTTTCCATAAAAATTTTATAAAATTCACTTCTATTAGTAGGACTTGCTCACTTGGATGAGATGCGCCGCCAAAATCGAGAAACGGAGCGAATGGTATGGTAATACAGTGAGCGAGTATCGCAGATTTTGGCAAGCAGATCGCCAAGTGTGCAAGTCCTATTATATTTTAAACGGGTTCCGGCATAGATGCCGCTTTCAACATCTCCTCTTCCGCCATTACCCTTTCCATTTCTTTTTTATCTGCATCAAGCGCCTTTTTTAATTCAACCGAATCGGTCGCACTGGAGATCAGACGGCGCGTCTTTTCCACAATAGCTGAAGTATTTGAAGGATCCTCTTCGATCGTCCAAACAAAGATCTCCAACATATCCAAAGACATCCGCGGAATGAGATCGCTGAGCAGCGTCTTATCTTCCGCAGAAAGAGCGGATCCCGAAATAAGTTTTTTCGCTTGATCAAGCGTTTCTTGATAGTAATTCATGTTTCTATTCTATCATGACGCCTTTTCTTTGTGCAAATAAAAAACACAAAACCGTGCCAACGCAGGGTTTTGTGTTTCATGGTAATTCCTAAAGTTTTATCTGGAGATCGGTCTCCGCTTCGGTTCTGGAACGAACAGTATTATCAATAGTATCTGAAATTTCCAAGGTCGCATCCTGTTTCGCCTTTATCTTAAGTTCTGTATCACCATCTGCCCCCTCCACATCAATTTCCACACTTCCCCGAACATCATCGCTGTCTTGAGGATCTTCTTGTCGCAGAGCGGTTCCGGTAGCATGCTGTTCGTTCCCAAGGTTGAGTCGAAGTTCTGTGAACATGTGAATATACCTTTCGGTGATATCTATTTCGCGCGCCGCTTTTTTGAAGAGAGAAAAAGCCGCCGAGTATTCCTGTGTGTTGATCTTCGCCGATCCCCCCAACATGGCTTGATTCGCAGCCTGCAGGTGTTCGCGGATATTCGCTTGCGCCGTTGCATCCAACGTAACCTTATTTGATTCAATGGCCTCGTTCACACGATCCAATTTCTTCTGTGCCACATTTCGCGCTCCTTCCACAGCCTCTTTCACATCCGGACCATTTCCCGAGAAAGACGCTTCCGCATTTACGCGAGTCTTGGCGAACAGATCGATATTGTTGCCGAGATTCAATAACAACCCTTTAACCTCTCCGTCCCCGCCATCCCGAGTTCTCTTGCTCAGATCGTTCAAAATATCTTCATGGGCGGAAAGCGTCGCTTCAATACTCGAGCTAACTTTTGCCGCCGCATTCAAACCGTTTTTTCTGACTACATCCGCGATCTCTGTCCGTGACTGTTTGGCATGGCTTTCAAACCCCTTCTCAAGTTCGACTGCTATGCTGGTACTTAAACGATTCTCATCGACGAGTTTTTCCGCTTCTTCCAGCCGTCGAACAGCAAGTTTTGCTTGAACCTCCGCCTCTGATTCAGAGGAGATCGCCGCCATTTCCTGCACTTTTTCATTGATATTTATCTTTACCGGATATAAAACATCCCCGGGTAAAGCATTCTCTGCCGCAAATGATGTTCCCCCGCTGAGCAAGAGCGCTATAATTAAAGCTATCGTCATATTTGTTTTTGTTTTTAGTTTATTAACATTATCCCGCGTACGGTAAAGAAGACGGCCATCCGACGATTTTCTTACAACAAGCGGGTTTTCTTTTATATATGAAACCAACGCAGTCCGAATAACCCGTTTTTCATCGGAATTCATGGTTGTTTTTTGCAGTGCGTTCAATTGTTCTTCAATATTTCTCATATATTTATATATGCGCCAGTTTCTTTAACTGTTCGATCCCGCGATGGATCAAAACCGACGTGTTACTTTCGGACTCATCCAAAATTTGTGCGATCTCTTTCACCCCCATTCCTTCCATATACCTGAGTAATACCGGTTCCCGATATTTTTTATCGACGCGATCAAGGAGTCGGAGTATATGCATCGCTTCCGACCGGGCTTCCGATACTTCTCTGCTTCGCTCGTCTGAAAAATCCATTCCGCTTTCTTGAATGGCATCAAGCGACTGAGATCTATGTTTTCGATAATGATCGATGATTCGATTTCGTGCAACGCGATACAGAAAAGCCCGAAAATTCTCTATTTCTCCTCCTTCTGAAAGGTATTTCCATGTCTCCATAAAAACATCCTGCACAATATCGTTCGCCGCTTCCCTGTCCGACACCTGAAAATAGGCAAACCGAAAGAGCGCGTCCGCATGCGCATCATAACTTACCAAAAACTGATTTTCCTTTTCTTGCATGGGTTGTACACCTGTAAAGACGAACAAGATCGTAATTTCTTACAAAAGATGATTTTTACTTGTTTCGTTACTCATATATTTTTATTTCACGTTTTTTTCGAAAAACCCGCAGGTTTTTCCCGTCAGTCAGCAGACTGACTCCTACGCCCCAGCGAGCCGCGCTCGCAATCAATCAGATTGTCGGGGCCCCGATCCGCCAGCTGGCGGAGAACTCGGTCTATCTCCCTTCGGGCCACGGAAGTGTTTAGACACTTCCGGTCAAATATATAATTGTTTCTTTAAGCTCCTCTGATCTAAAAATAACTACAGTGTCGGGGCGCCGAGAATCGAACTCGGTCTATCTCCCTTCGGGCCGCGGAAACATTTAGGATGTTTCCGGTTCTTTTTTATTGTCGGGGTGCCGAGAATCGAACTCGGTCTATCTGCTCCCAAAGCAGACGTACTACCGGTATACTACACCCCGACAATAAAAACGAACCCCAAAGCAGACGTACTACCGGTATACTACGCCCCGACACTGTAGTTATTATTTTATAGAAGAGCTTAAAGAAACAATTATACATTCGACCCCAAAGCAGACGCCGCGTCCTGCGTAGCCTCTGGCGAAGCAGGATACTACCGGTACTTTTAACTTTTTTCGACTTTCGCTTAATCCTACCATAAAAGGAACAAAAAAACACCCTAAGGGATGCTCTTTTGTGTACGGCGGACGCAAGTTCAGGAACCGCGCTAGAAACCCTTTTCAGGTTGCTTTCGTGGCGGGAGACCCTTCGTCCTGTGACATCCCCTCTTCTGTTCGCGTCCCCGCCGTACACTTACAGTATAGCACTAATGTGTAAAAAGTAAAGAGAAAATTCACAGTATGAAGCTACTATGTTATAGTAAAGCTATGGATAAGACAATTACATGGTATTCTCAATTAATAAAACCTTCATGGGCGCCGCCCTCGTGGGTTTTTGGGCCGGCTTGGACCTTTCTTTATGCCCTGATCATAATTTCATTCGGGAAAGTGTTCATCATGGCTTGGAACAAAGAATTACCGTTCGCCATCGCTATTCCTTTTATTTTGAATCTTGTTTTCAATCTTGCTTTCTCCCCCATTCAGTTCGGTCTAAAAAATAACCTTCTCGCATCCCTTGACATCCTCCTCGTCCTCGGCACGCTCATCTGGGCGATCATCGCCATATATCCTCACGTGAAATGGGTCGCTTATCTTCAGGCTCCCTATTTCCTCTGGGTTTCCTTCGCGACCGTGCTCCAATTAACGATTACCTACCTCAATCGGTAATACACGATCTTAAGATCCCTCTTTTTCCAACGTTGGGAGATCTATAGAATAATATCCTCCAGATATTCGACGAGGGCGGTCTTTCCTTCCTCGTCGATCCTTACCGTCACTGCATCAAATTGCCAGTCATCTTCTTCCGAGATCCTTTTTTCGGCTAAATATGACTGAATGGCTCGTTTTAACCGTTTAAGTTTCCATGGGTGCAAATTATCTTCCGGACGATAACCGTCAATTTCGAGAGATAATGTTTCACCTGAAACTTCTCGAATACTATAAGCCATTTCCGGACGAGATATTTTGTCTGCCACAAAAGTTTTACATTTGTGTAAAAAATTCGGTGTTTCTTGCAAAAAAACAAAGCCGGTAACGGATACTGTCTTTACTTCAATAAAATGTATCTTCCGTTTTTTCCGAACGATAATATCAATTTCTCCCCATGGTTTTAAGTAATTCCAACTAACAATTTCAAACCCCTTGGATTGCAAAAAACGTCCGGCGATCTTCTCCCCCATATCCCCTATTTTTCGTTTTTCAGTCTTCTTTTTCACTTTCTTCATATCAAAAGAATACTCCTTTTGAGAAAAATTAACAAAATCGACGTTTCATGTGAAACGTCGATTTATTTCCTTCATAATGAAGGACTTTTTCCTTGACGACCGAAACAAATATTGTTATTTTTAGCCACATTTATTGACAATCGGTCAAAAGATGAATGCTTGCGAAGGACAAATTTCAATGTCTTTTATACACATATCCCCTGAGTTATCCACACAAAAGTATAAGGGATTAGTATAAGTATAAGGGAAAACGAACGGAATCAGCTACAAAATCAGTTCTATCGCCGGACAGAGTGTCCATCCACATTCTTAAATCGTAAATCCTTAAATCTGTAAATCCGTAAATCCGTAAATCCGTAAATCCGTAAATCCGTAAATCCGTAAATCCGTAAATCCTATTGTCCAACAACCTGCAGTATCTTATATTTCCCCTTCGTGCATATCTGTCCGTTATCGATAAAGTGAGTTACCTCAAAAATATTGATGATGGCGCGTGGGTCTTCTGATGTGGTTCCGTCCTCCAGTTTCTCGTGTAACGGAAATTTTCCAAGGATCCAATAGTTTCGCTGTCCCGACACCAAAAAACCATACTCTCTTCCCTCTTTCAGGTTTTCCGGTATGCATTCGTCAAACTTTCTCTTATCCATGACAAATTCGCGAACGTTATGCAATATAAGGGCGGATTCAAATTCAGGTTTAATTTCCATAGTTATAGTATACACGAAACGATCTCTGAAATAAAGTTTCCCGCGTAACAAAAAAACCGCTATATAGCGGTTTTTTCTCACTGTGCGGGTAGCGGTAATCGAAACCGCGCCTTAACATTGGCAATGTCATATTCTACCACTAAACTATACCCGCGTCAAGTATTTGCAATTTTGTATTTTGTATAAATCTAAGTATACTTAAAAATAAAATTATTACAACCTAAAATTATAATAATCTGGAGATATAAGTTCTTCGGCAAGCATTTTTGTCCAAATTAATATTTTTTCCTTAAAATAACTACTTGAAACGCTTACTATACAAATTCCCGTTTGTAATCTCTTTGTTTTATGTCTTCCCTGTATTACCGTACTTTTGCCAAAATGAATGTTTTCGAGTCCGGCATTTTTTCTCCAGTTGTTTTTACACACTTCGTCATCAAGATCCGGATAGAGCAACAAAGAACATCGTATTTTTTCTTTTTCTACTCGGCAAACACTTAAAAGAAAATTAACATAAATTTTTACCATTGCCGTGTCGGTATTGGTTAGTTTAACGTGACCTTTGGTTACTTTATCTCCTTCTCCCCAATACAACATAATTCCAGCTATAAATAATGGGTGATATTTTAAAACCTGAAATTCTTCCACCGCCTCACTGCGTGCATCCTCATAAGCGTGTCTTAAGTGTTCATTCCGAATTCCATTTAAAGAACGGAGGCGAATGGTATTTTTTTCTTTTGCGATCTCCGCTAATGAATGCGCAATATTTTTCGACCAATCGTATGGAGCGAGCCATTCTGAAAGTGTACTCAAAGGAACACTCAATTCTTTCTTAATTTCTCGATAGCTCTTCCCTTCGTGCCTTAATTGTATCGCTTTTTCTTTATCTTTTCTCATTTTTTTATTTGTTATAGTATTAGTATATCACGGGGTTTCGGTTTTTACTATAAAAAATTGTGGATATAATACTTATCCATAATTTTTTAAAATTAACTATTCTCAGAAATATCCATAACGACTTTGTTTATCGGACGTTTTTCGTTTATTTCCCATTTTTCAATAAACGCTTTTTCCAAATCTATATCTTTCAATTCCGCCAAACGAAGAAGGTTCCAAAAAACATCCACCATTTCATGACTCAAATCCTCCTTACTTTGATTTTCTCGAACCGCCTCCATAACTTCTCCAACCTCTTCTCCTAATCGTAACAAAACTTCTTTATCATCTTTCGGATAAAATCCACGGCGTTTCAATTGAATAACCATTATTTCTTGTAGTTCTTTGAGTGTTTTAGCCATATTATTTTTTTTCATTCACGAAAGGAAAGTATGAAAACCATTGGTTTTCACCTGTCGGCCCACAGCCGACTCCCTACGCCCCAGCGAGCCGCGCGAGCGATCAACCAAATAGTGCCCTCGCCAGGACTCTCGACTACCGTCGCGGGTGGTTTCCGATTTGTTCGGATTACGATCCTCACAAATAACGAAAACCCTTTCGAGTCCTGGGCGCAAGTGACGCAGGTCACTTGCTCGAGGCCACATCCGCTTCGCTACTGTGCCCTCGCCAGGACTCGAACCTGGAATACAACGTTCGAAGCGTTGCGTGATATCCGTTTCACTACGAGGACGTAATTCATTTAGCTTACAGAATAATAATCACATAATAATCGTTGCCATGCAAGCACTTTTCTCAGATTTTCGATTTTACCGATACCAATTCTTAAACAACCTTTGTATTTAGGGTTCTTTTTAACATTATGCGGCGTTTGTTTATATATGGTTTTATAAAATGTATTTGATGGAATTCCTAAAATATCAGACCAAAATTCCTCACATTTTTCGTCTGCGTATGGTTGATGTATAAATAACCTTATTTTTAAAGACTCTTTGCTGAAACCCATATATTCTTTTATCCAACGAACCATAATTTTAATCATTTGCGGATCTGAATTAATAAACTGAAACTCAGAAAATTTTTTAGTTCCTTCCGCCCAGTAAAGACTTACCCCCAAAACAAAAAACGGATCATCTTTAAACTTTTCAAATTCTATTTTTGCAATTTTAAAAATTGATGCTTCTCGAGCGATTCGTCTGTTTCTGTTTGAAATAACAGCATTAAATACCCCAAGAGTGCGTCCATCCACTGCCCTCTTTTTTAATGCAGAAATTTGTTCATCCGTTAGGTCAAGATTTGTTAACCATCCTGATAGCGAACTTTTTGCAACCGGAACTATTTCTAGTATTTCTTTATAACTGAGCCCTTGTTTTCTTAGCTCAATTACTTTCATTTTTTCTGAAACCTTGGATTTCATGTTACATTTATTATACTTCCTTGGTTCAAGAGAATCAATGTGGAAAAGTGAACAAAAATAATGTATAATGAGAACACAAAAATATGAACGACTTAAAATCGAAAATTCCGTCATATGTTACACGTGTAACCGAGACCTTGCGGGGTGCCGGTTTTGAGGCGTATTTGGTTGGAGGGTGCGTGCGAGATCTGATTTTGGGAAGAATCCCTAAAGATTGGGATGTTACCACGAATGCCGTACCGGAAGAAATAATCGGGTTATTTGAGAAGACATTTTATGAAAATGACTACGGAACCGTTGGCGTAGTGATAAAAACAGAAGATGATGTTACACATGAAACAGGGGAAAGTGTCGAAACCTCGGACCTTCATACGCCAGTCCTCAGACTGGCCCCTACGCCCCAGCGAGCCACGCGAGCGATCAATCAAATAGTGTCACGTGAAACTGAAGGAAAAGAGGAAAATAACGTTACATATGAAACCCTTCGGCATGGCTCAAGGAAGGCAACAAACGACGTGGATTCCGGATCCCTGTCCGGAATGACGGGTGGGGAAGTTACACACATGTCCTCCATAGCTTCAGCGGAGGAGGATGAAACCCTTCGGCATAACTCAGTACAAGTGGAAAAAGAGGAACTTAATGTTGCACATGAAACAGGCAACTATGTTTCAGACGAAACCGTCATCGTGGAGGTTACGCCTTACCGCACTGAATCTGACTATAGCGACAGCCGGCACCCGGATCATGTGATCTTTAGTAAAAAACTTGAGGATGACCTGAAACGGCGAGATTTTACCATAAACGCTTTGGCTTATAATCCGTTCGACGGAACGCTCGTTGACCTTTATAAAGGACAAAATGACATTGATAGCAAAATAATCAGAACAGTAGGGAAGCCGAAGGAACGTTTTGGTGAGGATGCCCTCCGCCTTTTGCGCGCGGTTCGTTTCTCGGCACAGCTTGGTTTTATGATCGAAAAGGAGACAAAAGAGGCCATTATTCGGCTTTCGGATAGTTTGAAAAGTGTTTCATGTGAAAGAATTCGTGATGAATTCATAAAAATACTTATGTCGGATAACGCCATGAGCGGTATTATCTTGGCTCATGAGCTTAATTTGCTTCGATTTATCGTTCCGGAACTGGAAAAAGGGATCGGTCTTGAGCAGAAAGGCATGCATATTTATACGATCTGGGAGCACAATCTGCGCGCACTTGATACTGCGGTGAAACACGGATGGCCGCTCCACATTCGGCTTGCGGCTTTATTGCACGACATTTCCAAACCTGAGACGCGCAGATGGTCACAAGAGAAGGATAAATGGACGTTTTATGGGCATGACGTTGTCGGAGGCAGAGTTTCAAAGAAGATAATGGAACGATTAAAGTTTCCCGTGAAACTAACCCAGACGGTTTCGGCTCTCGTGAAATATCACATGTTTTTCTCAGATATCGAGAAAATAACGCTTTCAGCAGTCAGAAGGATCGTGGCTAATGTCGGCGCTGAAAATGTGTGGGATCTTATGAAGATTCGCGCCTGCGACCGTACGGGAATGGGACGACCGGTTGAAAAACCCTATCGTTTGCGTAAATATGAGGCTATGATCGAGGAGGCGATGCGCTCGCCGGTGTCTGTGGGGATGCTTAAAATTGACGGAACGAGGATAATGGAGGTTACACATGAAACACCCGGACCAAAACTCGGCTTGATCCTTCACGCCTTACTCGAGGAGGTTTTAGAAGATCCGAAGGTAAATACCGAAGAATATCTTGAAAAACGCACGCTGGAACTCATTAAACTCCCGGAAGAAGAGCTTAAAAAACTAGGGGAAGAAGGGAAAGAGAAGAAAGCCGAGGTGGAAGAAGAAGAATTGAAGGAAATACGAAAAAAACACGGAGTGAAATAAAAAAAAGGGGCTATCTAGCCCCTTTTTGGTTAATATAACCCTTTATCCATGAAATAATTCCTCAATACATATTTTTTCATAAGCCGAAGAGCGAATGCGGTAGGAACGATCTCATCGCTGGTTCCTTCGCGATATGCCACATCCCAGTGAGATGGACCTCTGCGTAGAACGCATTTAACAAGACCGATCGCAACTAACGTGTGGATAGCGTTTTGAACTTCTTCTTTCTCGGCTACATGTGTTATATAAAAATAACTGGTGAGGCGTTTTTCTGTTGTACTATAGTTAAACACTTCATTATCGTGCACAATTTTTGTCATTACATCTCTATAAAATGACATAAATTCCTCCTTTTCTGCTTGTTTGGAAGTTTTGCGTATCCACTACAAGATTATTGGATAAAACAAAGCTTGTCAATGAATATTGTTTTGTTCTAATAATTTTTTACTCGTAAAAGTTATAACCTTCAAGAGGCGGGATTTTTGGATGAGATTCGTTTTGTTTTTTAAAAATTATGTCGGGGCTGTACAGTAGTACTGCCCCGACATAATTTTTAAAAAACAAAACGAAGATCGCCAAAAAGACGACTCGCCGTATGCTCACAGAATAAAGTAAAGGGCCACGATAAGATGGCCCTTGCTGTATATTTATTTGTCTTTTAGAGAAAAGAACTAATGCGATTTGTTTTTTGATTGTGTTTTTATAGATTGTTTGCGATGGTTATCGCGGTGGAACATATTGTTCCTTTGGTAATCTATTTGTAAATCACTATCTGATTATTATTATACTCGCGTGTCCTTTATGTGCAAGTCCTTTACTGTGGATAACTGTGGATAACTAAATTTCCTTAAAAGACAATCTAAACTACGGCTCTAATAAAAGGGAAATTGGACAGTGATCCGAACCGTATACATTTGATAACACTCCTGTTGATATTTTTTTCGGAGAAATATTGTTGCTTATGAAAAAATAATCGATCCTCCAGCCTACATTTCTTTCTCTCGACGCCGTCTTCATATCCCAAAAAGTATAGACATCTTTTTTAGTCGGATATTGGCCTCTGAAGATGTCGGAATATCCGTGCGCGATCACCTCGTCGATCCATGCGCGTTCTTCAGGAAGGAAGCCGGTGTTGTTTTCATTCTGTTTCGGACGTGCAAGATCGATCGCTTCATGAGCCGTGTTGATGTCTCCACAGAAAATAATCTTCTGTCCTCCTTTTTTTAACTTATCAATAAATAAGAGGAACGCATCATAAAAGTCTAGTTTATACTTCAGTCGTTCCTCACCGCTTCCGCCGTTCGGAAAATAGATATTGAGAAGCGTGAATTCCGGATAATAGGCGATAAGGATCCGTCCTTCGTCATCGAATCTGGGAATACCTATGCCATATTCGACTTTTTCCGGCTCTGTTTTTGAATACAGTGCAACGCCGCTGTATCCTTTTTTCACCTTTGGGGACGAGAAATAGGCATGATATCCGGGCATGACGGCTATTTCTGCGGGTAATTGCAGCGCTTGCGCTTTGATCTCCTGAAGACACAAAATGTCAGGTTTTTCCCTCAAAACAAAGGGGAGAAACAAGTTTTTATTATGTACGGCGCGCAGACCGTTCACATTCCAAGAAATGATTTTCATAACATTAAGAATAATGGAGAGAAGGGAATACGGCAAGGAATTAAAAAACACCGCGAATACTCGCGGTGTTTCGAAACTTTATAATTCCGTATGAATGGTCGGCGTTTCGATGCCGAGTTTTTTGCGATGATCAGCAAGGGCGAGATCAATTGACTTTATTTTTTGTTCACGGGAAGAAATTTCAAGCGAAAGTCTTCCGGTAAAAAAGACATTTTCCACGAAACGGACCGCCTTGAGAGCCTCGATTTCGGCGCTTATTTTGCTTCTTTCTGAAACAAGACGCTCAAATTCGTGTTTATCAAGCAAGTACTGTTGTTCTCCGTTAATTTTAACGTATGGCATGTTTGTTCTCCTTTGGACAATTCCTGAAACATCTTAAGATAAAAATTTGTTTTTGTCAACATCTCCAAAAAACACGATTTTCTAGCTGGGTCAACTTTGTTTTCTTTATAAAACATTGATATAGTGGTTTCATTAGTGCTCTTTCAAAAGTCGTTTTATTCGTATTTTTGTCATTCCGGACTTTGATCCGGAATCCATGTTCGGCGGTATAACATGGATCCCGGGTCGTTGCCCGGGATGACGACAAGCGACTTTTGAAGAGTGTATTATAGGTTTAATCGTGGCCGGCGGATCATAGGATTGAAATACGATCGATCATATTTCAGTACTAGAATCCGGTGACCACACGCAATAAAAACATGCAAAGCAAAGAATATTCTGTGGAAATTGGGGGTAAAAAACTTGTCGCCCAATTTACGGACCTCGCGGATCAAACCAACGGTTCGGTCATAATAAGCTACGGCGATACGATGGTGCTCGCCACTGCCGTGATCGGCGGAGACAAAAGGGATGGAATTGATTATTTGCCGCTCACGGTTGATTACGAAGATCGCTTTTATGCGACCGGGAAAATATTGGGCAGCCGTTACGTGAGAAGAGAAGGGAAACCTTCAAGCGAAGGAATTCTTTCCGGACGAGTCGTCGACCGAACCATTCGACCTCTTTTTGATCAGCATATCAGAAACGAAATTCAGGTGGTTATTACTATTCTTGCGATGAACGGTTATGAGCCTGATGTGCTTGCCGTCAGCGCCGCATCGCTCGCACTCGCCACCTCGGATATTCCTTTTAACGGACCTGTTTCATCGGTTCGTCTCGGAAAAAAGAAAGGAAGCAATGAATTTATCGTCAATCCTTCAAATGAGGAAAGGGAATCGGCTGATTACGAAATGGATATGACCCTCTGCGGAAAAGACGGAAACATCAACATGATCGAACTCGGGGGAAAAGAGATCACCGAAGATGTCGCTAGTCTCGCGCTCCAAAAAGGGAAGGAGGAGATCGAAAAAATACAGAATTTCCAGAAAATGATCATCAAGGAATTGGGAAAAACTAAAATGGTATTTGCGAAAGAAGATCATTCAGATGCCGTGAAAAAACTTTTTGCCGACCAAATCCTTAAAACATTAAAAGAGAAACTCTACGTCGGGCCGGGAAGCAAAGTCGGATACGAGCTTGAGGCGGAGTGGGGGAAGATGGTGGAGGAAAAATTACCTGAAGAAGACGTGGGGAAGGCGAAGGAATATTTCCATCATCAGGTGAATGAACTTCTCCATAAAGAGGCGATAAAGAATAATTGCCGGCCTGATGGACGCGGCATGGACGAACTGCGCAATTTGAGCGCGCAGGCGGGAGGGATTTCGCCGATCCTCCATGGAACCGGCGTCTTTTATCGAGGCGGAACGCACGTTCTCTCAGTACTGACTCTTGGAGGACCGAAAGATTCACAGACCATAGATGGAACGGAAAAAGACAAGACCTACATGCACCACTATAATTTTCCTCCGTATTCCGGCGGTGAAACCGGCAGAATGGGCGGAACGAACCGACGCATGATAGGGCACGGAGCACTTGCTGAAAAAGCGCTTATTCCTGTTCTTCCTAACAAGCAAACTTTTCCTTACACCATTCGCGTCGTTTCCGAATCCATGGCTTCCAACGGCTCTACGTCCATGGCCTCCGTTTGCGGTTCCACGCTCGCCCTTATGGATGGCGGAGTACCGATCAAAGCGCCCGTCGCCGGCATCGCCATGGGTCTTATGATGGAAGATGAAAAAACGTATAAGATCTTAATGGATATTCAAGGTCCGGAAGACCACCATGGAGATATGGACCTCAAAGTTGCTGGAACTCGCGAAGGAATTACCGCCATTCAGATGGATGTGAAAGTCGACGGTATTCCGGTAAAGATCCTTTCCGAAGCGTTCGTCAAAGCAAAAACGGCTCGCTTTCAGATACTTGATGTTATAGAAAAAGCAATTCCCGCTCCGCGCGCGGATATCGCGTCAGTCGCACCGAAGATACTCGTGGCAAAGATACAGCCTGACCAGATCGGCGGGATCATCGGCCCCGGAGGCAAGGTGATCAATAAAATTCGCGAAGCTACCGGATCTGAGATCGATATCGAGGAAGATGGAACGGTATTTATTACCGGAAAGAACGGTGCCGCCGAAAAAGCGAAGAAGATCATCGAAGGTATGACGCATGTCTACAAAGCGGGGGAACGCTATACAGGAGTGGTTACCAAGATCATCGAGATCGGAGCTTTTGTTAAGATAGGCTACAACACAGAAGGACTTGTCCACATTTCCGAGATCGCACCATTTCGCGTAAACAAAGTAAGTGATATTATAAAGGAAGGAGATACCGTCCCCGTTATCGTCAAAGAAATTGACGAGAGATCGAGACTCAGCCTTTCCATCAGAAAAGCAGATCCGGATTGGGCAAAGAAAAAAATGGCGGAAATGGCGCCCAAGCCAGCCGCCCCGACAGTCGCCGCAACGGAATAACAAACTTCCCCCCACTCACAGCGGTTCTCCATTCACAACATGGATACTGACCTGCCGAAGAATAACACCGGCGATATATTAACAGCGGACACAAAAGATCCGACGGTTTTGAGCGTACCTCAAAAAGATAAAACGGAGGATGAAAAAGCGGCCTTGTTTGGTCTGAAAAATCTTCCTCTTTCCGTCGTGTCTCAAAATGAGCCGACATCGGACGCAAAAACACTTCCCGACATCCCTCCGAATACACCCATAAATATTGCCGAAACGCTTCCGCCCAAAAAAGAATTTCGAGTACCGAAGAAACCGGATATCGAATCAAAACTGATGGATAAAGCGACGGGAGGAGAGGACCTTTCTCTAAAAAGCGCGCCCATCTTGCCGAAAAAAGACCTTGGCTGGAAAACGTTGACGCCTACGGTTAACGTCGACGCGGAAGATCTTTCTCCTAAAAGGCAAAATGTGATACCTCCGACTATTAATCGTCCGGCAATCACACGTCCTTCAAACACGACCAAAACACCGAAAGAGAAGGTTCCCGAATCCAAAGCAGAGGATATTTCCGCACTGCCCACGTTGCGCACCTACAAAAAAGACGTTGCCGGAACGATCAAGGATCAAAAAACTTCGCTGGTACGTATGGTTTTAGAAGAAGAAAAAGCGCGCGCAAAAAGAGAGTTGAACGAATCTCCTCAGTCGGGAAAAAATCTTCCTCTTATCCTTTTCTCGGTTGTTTTCCTGTTGCTTTCCATTGGAGTCGTTTATTACGCGTTCTTCCGTCCTGTGGATAAGAATAACGTTTTCACAGAACTCAACGTCGTTCCGCTTCTCGGAACAGAACACAATAAAGAGATCGTGGTAACGGGAAAATCAGCGAAAGACCTATCAAGCGAAATAAGCAGAAATATCAACGGCGACATTAAGCTTGATACGATCGAATTTGTCTATTTTGTCAATAAAGATACGGTCACCACAGAAGACGGGGTCACTGAAACCAAAACGATCCTTCGCATCGACGATCTGTTTAATATTTTACACATACCGATCCCTCAAAACCTGCTCCGTTCGCTTAAGACGGACTACATGTTCGGATTCCATAATTTCAACGGCAATCAGCCTTTCCTTGTGCTCAAAACTGATTATTATGACTCAGCTTTTGCTGAAATGCTGTCGTGGGAACCGACCATGCTTGATGATATATACCCGCTTTTCAGGCTTTTGACCGCCGATGACCTCCGCGGGAGAGCGTGGGTTGATGTTGTGGCAAAGAACAAAGACACGCGTCAATTGAAAGATTTCAGTGATGAAACGGTGTTGGTTTATATATTTAAAGATCAAAATACGATTATCTTGAGCACGAGCGAAAATACTCTTTTTGAGGTCGCGAGACGGCTCGATCTCACACTGGAGAAGAAATGATCGTTACTGGTAGTTTCAGAGGTCAGTAATTCGAATGTCCCCTTAAGTAATTCTTGCTGCTGTTTGTTAAATAATTTCCAATTCCCAATTTCAAATTTCTAATAAAATGTCCAATGACTAAATATAAAAACGGTTTGAAATTTTGTAATTGGACATTTTATTAGAAATTGGAAATTAGGAATTAGGAATTAGGAATTTTGCACCATAAGGGCAAATTTTCAGAAAATTCTCATTATCAGAAACGAGAATCATTTATTATATTGCCCTTTTGCTATTATTTGCTAAGATGAGATCATATGAAAAACATTGAATTATATAAGGAACTGCTCACCAAAGAAAAGACGAAACTCGAAGAAGAGCTTCGCAGTGTTGGACGCGTAAATCCTGAAAACCCCAATGATTGGCAGGGGACGCCCGGCAACGCGGACAATGTGGATGATGCGGATGAAAATTCATTGGCGGATAAATTCGAACAATTTGAGGAGAGAAGCGCCGTCGAAGGAGAACTCGAAGCGCGTCTCAATGAGGTAAAAAACTCTCTTTTAAAGATCGAAAATGGAGAATTCGGTATTTGCAAAATTTGCGGAAAGGAAATAGAGGACGACCGTCTCGACGCGAATCCTGCAGCAGAAACGTGCAAGGAGCACATTAATAACTAGGTTTTAGGTTTTAGCTGTTAGGTTTTAGCTTCACGACAACGACCGTCGGCAAGCTAACACCTAAAACCTAACAGCTAAAAGCTTTTTTTACAATGGGTTTTTCAAAATGCTACAGCGCTCAAGCCGTCGGCTTGAACGCTCATATTGTTTGTGTCGAAGTTGATATTTCAAAAGGATTGGCTTCGTTTTCTATCGTCGGGCTGCCGGATAAATCGGTGGATGAATCAAAAGATCGCATTTCGGCGGCTATAAAAAATTCGGGATTCAAATCACCCAAGGCGAAAAATCAAAAAATAATCATTTCGCTTACTCCGGCGCATATCAAAAAAGAGGGAACGAACTTCGATCTCGCGATGGCGCTCGGGTATCTTTTAGCAGGCGGTGAAATTAAGTTCGACTCCTCAAAAAAGATCTTTCTCGGAGAACTCGGATTGAACGGCGAGCTTCGAACCATACGCGGCACGCTTCCTCTGGTTAAAAAGGCGAAAGAACGCGGCGCAAAAGAAGTTTTTCTGCCGTTCGGAAATGCGGACGAAGCGTCAATGATCTCCGGCATCAATGTGTACGGTTGTAAAACGCTTGCCGAGGTCATCGAGCATCTGAATGTCATACGGCCGCCGGAAAACGGCGCAAAACAAGAGATTCCCGTCCACCAAACGAAAGAAATTCACCGCGAAAAAGTTATCCGCGATTACGGATTTGAAGATGTCCGCGGGCAGGAAACGGCTAAACGCGGTCTCGAAATCGCCGCGGCGGGAAGGCACAACGTTCTCATGTTCGGTCCGCCCGGGACGGGAAAAACCATGCTCGCTCGCGCCTTTTCACAAATTCTTCCGTCTTTGTCTCTTGAAGAAGCACTGGAGATCACAGGAATTCATTCCATCGCCGGCACACTCAAAGGATCGCTCATTACCGAACCGCCGTTTCGCGCCCCGCATCATACTTCTTCCTATGTTTCCATCATTGGGGGCGGCGCTTTTCCGAAACCAGGAGAGATCACCCTTGCGCATCGCGGCGTTTTATTCACCGACGAATTTCCGGAGTTTGAAAAGCGCGTTTTGGAATCGCTTCGCGAACCTCTCGAAGAAAAATTCGTGAGCATTTCCCGCGCAAAGGGAACGGAGGTATTTCCCGCCAATTTCATTTTAGTTGCCGCCATGAATCCCTGCCCGTGCGGACACAAGGGAACCAAAAAAGAATGCATTTGCTCGGCTGGAGATATCTATAAATATGAACGAAAATTGTCGGGCCCGATCATGGATCGCATCGACATTTTCTTAAACGTCGCCGAAGTCGATTACAAAAAACTTTCGGACAAAGCGCCGGAGGGGACGGATACGAGCGAAAATATACGAAACAGAGTTTTAAAAGCGAGAAAAATTCAGGAAAAACGTTTCGAAGGAAACCCGCCTTCGCCAAAGGCTACGGACGGGCGAAGGCGAATAAGTACCAATTCCGAAATGAACGCAAAAGACTTGGAGAAATTCGCTCCACTCGGAGAGAAAGAAAAGAATATGCTAAACGCCGCCGCCACAAGAATGTCGCTCTCGCCGCGCGCATATCATAGGATCATAAAACTCGCCAGAACGATCGCAGACTTGGAAGGAAGTGAAAATATCCAAGAAAAACATCTGCTCGAAGCGCTGGGGTATAGAGAAAAGAAGAATTAAAAAAAATTGACATAATAAATCTTCCGTGCAACAATGCCATAAGATTATCCACTTGGTTAAGAGGGAAACATGGCAATGATAAGACGTTTCATATTTGCGCGCCATGCAAATACTGATAAAAACCCAATTGACAAAGAACGTAAAATTACCGAAACTGGCCGAGCACAAGCAGCGGTTCTCAAAAAGAGGATACGAAAAATCTACTTTGATACGATACTTTGCTCTTCAAGTAACCGAGCAAAAGAAACAATCTTTTGTTTATTTGAAAAAAACAAGAAGTTGTTTTTTTGAACGAACTATACGAACTCCCGAGAGAAGAAGATATGAGGCAGGTATTAGAAATGTATAAAGAACTTGCCCCGGCAACACTTTATAATTTTCTGTCTCATAAAAATGCGCACCTCCTGGAAATTATCGGAAAATCAGGGGCGGAAGCGGTCATAAGCAGAATAGAAAAATCAAAAAATGTATTCGTCCTTTCTCATGATCTGGTTTTAAACTGCATTATACGGGAAATGTTTCCCCCATTAGAAGAACTCGCGATTCACACGAGTTTTGCAGAGTGTGGCGCAATGGAGATTGTCGTCTATAAAGGTGAAAAATTAAAAGCAAAAATAATCACGTAGTTTTTTAAAAGAGCAGACTTCAACGACTGCTCTTTTTTTATTGATGTCGATGTTAGAAATGTCAGGTTTTTCAATCTTTTTTAACATAAATATGTATAGTTTATACATATACTATACATATTTTATCCACTTTAATAATATTAGCTTTTTGCAACAAACCTATAAAGATAGATTTATTTTTATAGGTTTAATGTATAAACTTATAAAAAATTCTTGACTTTTATAGGTTTATAGCCTATACTTAATACATGAATGAAGATAAAATACGCATAGGTGAGGCGGCAAAAATACTTGGGGTAACCACCCAAACCCTTCGCAACTGGGAGAGATCCGGCAAAATCGTGCCCGAACGAAGCGTTGGTAAACAACGTTATTATTCATTGGAAACCCTGAATAAATTCGCCCTTGATATTCAAAAACTTGGATTAGCTTGGTCAATAAGCGCGATACCCCCGGATCTCCCGAGTGAATATTATTGCGAAAGGGCCGATCGTTTTACCAGCCGACTATCAAAAATGGGGGAGATTCTATTAAGAACGGAAAATGTATCCCAAGACCTTGCTTCTCTTATTACTCTTGTTGTGGGGGAGATCGGAGATAATTCTTTTGCGCACAATATAGGCAATTGGCCGGACGCGACAGGTATTTTTTATGCTTATGATTTTACAAAAAGGATTATTGTTCTTGCTGACCGCGGACGCGGAATAAAGGCAACATTGCAACAAATTCGACCGAGCATTTCAACAGACTTGGAGGCACTTACTGTAGCCTTCACAGAAGTTATTTCCGGAAGAAACCCTGAAAAAAGAGGTAATGGATTAAAAGTCGTCCGAAGAGTATTGGAATCGAACGAGATCAATTTCATCTTTCGTTCCGGTATAGGTCTCGTAAGTATTTTCCCATCAAAAAAGATGGAAATTACTATGGCAGATAATAATATTCGTGGAACATATTGCGTAATAATATTTTAAAATATATGCAAACAATTCATCTCAACAAATTTGGCAACGTTCTGGTTTCTCGTCCGGCAGGACTGGAAGCTTTTAATGCTATTCGACCTCAACTTGATCCAAACGAGACGGTTCAAATTGATTTTAGTGATGTCCTTACCGTTACCCCGTCATGGTTAGACGAATTTCTAACGCAACTGACGGATTTTAACAACGGAAATGTGATATTGCTTCCCACCCAAAACGCATCCGTACTTGCGGCGTTACCCGTTTTAGCGGAAGCACGACAAGATCATGTTGCGACGATCGTAAAACAAGCTATGAAGCAACAATAATGAATATTTCGAACTTCACAATAGCGTAAACATGGAATATAAATTACTTATCGGATACTTTGCACTGTTTTTTGGTATTATTGGGTACATTCCTTACTATCGGGACATTTTTCGCGGGAAAACAAAACCGCATGTTTTTACTTGGCTTATTATCACGATCATTATAAGCTTTGGTTTTTACGCGCAGATAAAAGACGGGGGCAGTGTTGGTGCTTGGGTAACGGGAGCACGGCGTTGAACTGTGCGATAATAACGTTTTTGGCGGGATTTCAAAAAGAGCAAGATATACGGCCGCTTGATCGGTTTTGTTTTCTCGGCGCGCTTTTTGGAATACTGATCTGGAAAACAACCGATTCTTTGCTTCTGCCAGTCATAATTATTTCCTTGGTGGATATAGTTGCGTTTATCCCGACTTTTCGCAAAGGTTATCATAAACCTCACGAAGAAACGGTGAGCATGTGGATATTGAATTCCGTAAAGTTTTTTCTCGGCATAGTCGCTCTTCAGTCTTACAGCTTAACCACTTGGCTTTTTCCTTTAGTTTTAGCATTGGTAAACGGCAGTTTCGCGGTATTTTTACTCATTCGTAGACAATATATAAAACCATAATTGTTGAGTAAGTTCGTCGATTACTTCCTCTTTTTTTGTATCGCAATACCTACACTAACGGAGTTGGTCGAAATTGGCGATAAAAAATCACAAGTACCATATATTACTATAATTTACTAAAGTAGTAATTGAGAAATAAACAGTCAAAAATATGGCTTTATTACTTATGTATTGACTTTATTACTAATTTAGTATAAATTAGTAATAAACTAGTAATACATAAAAATACTATGATTAAACAACCGCCAGCTTGGCAAGATTACATAAGTTCAAGCCTTATCCAAAAAGTTATAAGCTCCGATGAGTTTCGTGAATTTGCTAATACGATTCAAGAAAAATATTTATATTGGGAGGATTTTAAGTACCACAAGCCCCCTCTTGATCTAAGTATTGAAGAAGCATGGGCTGCTTTAAAAATATTTTATCGAAACCAAAGAGAAAAAACCCCTATCGTCTCGACAAAAAGAGAAATTTTTGAGTACACAATGACAAAAACTCTCTATGAAAGACTGAGTCATATTGATACACATACGGCGGGTTTTATACAAACCCTAACAGATAAGCCTGCCGGGCTTCAGAAAGAACAACTTATTGTGAGCGGACTATCTGAAGAAGCTATCGCGTCAAGCCAACTTGAAGGTGCCAGCACTACGCGGCGTATTGCAAAGGAAATGATCTATTCGGGGCGAAAACCAAGGACAACAAGCGAGCAAATGATAATGAATAACTATCATTTGATGAAACGAATTGACACACTGAAAGATCTTGATCTTTCAGAAAAAATGTTGTTGGAAATTCAAGAAGTAATCACTCGAGACACTCTCGATAATACTGATGATTGCGGTAAATTTCGCGAGGAAAATGATCCGATAGTTGTTTTAGATAAACTTACGGGGGAAATTATTTTCACCCCGCCATCAGCTGATGAAATGATAGAAGGTATAAAAAATCTTGTTAAATACGCCAACAAAGAAGACGGCGAGGGTGAATCTTTTGTGCACCCTGTTATCAAAGCAACTATCATACATTTTTGGTTGGCATATTTGCACCCTTTTCCGGATGGAAACGGAAGAACTGCACGCGCTCTTTTTTATTGGTACCTCAGAAAACGCGGCTATTGGCTGTTTGAGTATCTTTCTATCTCGTCCGTGATTAAGAATTCAAGGGTGTCGTATGACAACGCTTTTCTTTTCTCGGAATATGATGGCGGTGATTTAACGTACTTCCTCTATCACTCGACGGCGACTATTCAAAAAGCCATTGAAAACCTCAAAGAGCACTATAAGAAAAAAACACATGAAATGGAAATGAATAAACGAATTACTGCAATATACAAAGACATTAATGAAAGACAGGCGGCGGTTCTTGAATATGCAGAAGGTCATCCGGAATACCCCCTTGAAGTAAAAACCTATCAAATAAAAAATGCCACTTCTTATGAAACAGCGAGAAAGGACCTGATGTTGTTGGAAGAAAGAGGATTACTGATCGAGTTTAAAAAAGGAAAGAAAAAAGTTTACCTTCCAAACATTTCTGAAATTAAGAAGCTTTTCAATCGCGTGTGAAGTACATACCTCAAAGATCTCCGTGGACGATATTCACGCCGCGGTTCGTGTGCAAAATTATAAGAATTTGTTATACTGCGGGATATGAATAAAAATAAAAACAAATGGTGGCAAAATGCCGTTTTTTATGAGTTGTATGTCGACAAATTTGCGGGCAATTTTAGCAATCTCGCGGATCGGCTCGACTATTTTGAGAAGCTCGGGGTAACGTGTCTGCACCTGCTTCCGCATTATCCTTCTCCGATGGTGGACGATGGATATGATATTTCCGATTATAAGAATGTTAAACCGGAGCTGGGAACGCTCGACGATTTTAAAAAGTTCATTGAGGAAGCGCATAAAAGGGGTATTCGTGTTTTGGCAGATATGATCTTGAATCATGTTTCCTCCATGCATCCGTGGTTTGTCGACGCAAGTTCCTCAAAAGAGAGCCCCTATCGGGATTATTTCCTTTGGTCGGAAAAGGGGGAGGGGTACGAGCTCGGGAATAACGCTTTTCCTCATTTAAAACCAAAAAATTGGATCTGGAATGAAGCGACCCAGGATTACTATTATGCGACCTTTTATGCGGAACAGCCCGATCTGAACTGGAATAACCAGAAAGTCGTGGATGATATGTATTCTGTTATGGATTTCTGGATCGACATCGGGGTCGACGCATTCCGTTTGGATGCGATCTCTTTCTTGATCAAAAAAGAAGGAACAAAATGCGAAAGTCTTCCGGAGACGCATGAAGTTTTAAAGAAATTGAGAGCTCATTTAAACGAAAAAAATCCGGAGGTTGCGCTTCTCGCCGAGGTGGTTTGCGATACGCTCGATACCACCATGAATTATTTCGGCAACGGAGACGAATGCCAGCTCGCCTATAAATTTCCGATGGCGCCAAGGATGATCCTTGCCGCAAAACGAAACGAAACGACGGTTGAGGATATTTCAACCAAATTACCCATTCCTGATACTTGCCACTGGGCGATCTTTCTCAGAAATCATGACGATCTTGTGATCCAGCTTACCGACGAAGAGAGAGGGGAACTTCTTGGAAGCGACGGCCGCCTTGCGCAATTCAAATTCCGCGATGAATTATGCTTGGCAGCCCGCATGGCGACGATCTTCAACGGAGAAAGAAAACCGATCGAGAACGCGTTTAAAATGCTTCTCTCTATCGAAGGGACGCCGATCATCTACTACGGAGAGGAGATCGGAATGGAAAATGACCTGTCTCAAGGAGAACAGCGAGATACCAGACGCTATGTCCGAGGCAATTTTGACTGGGAAAGCGCAAAACAGCAGATGGAAGATCCGAATTCTCTTTTCTCATTTGTAGCGCATGAAATAAGTGAAAAGAAAAAACGCGATCAGCTTATCGCCGTGGAAATTCCCGAGGAACCGAAGGAGGCCGAAGCTGTTGCTGTCGCATAAAAGGAAATTTTTATCCTCAAAACACCATAATTAATGGTGTTTTGTTTTATACCTTCGCCTTTGTCGATCGACTTAGATTCGCGACGTGGATTCCGGCTCGCGGGCCGGAATGACGTAAACAAGAAAAAACAGGCGAATTGTTCGCCTGTTTTGTTTTATATTATCTATTTTTCCAATACGACCTGCGCTCAAGCTCCATTTTATATTTTTGCATGATCTCCTTAAGACGTTTATCGTTCAATTCCGGCATTTCTATGCCGAGTTTTGCCAATTTGGCGTTGGAAAGAACACAATTGCTTCTTTTAGCTTTTACGATACTGACATACATCCCTTGAAATTCAGACAAAGGAATGACTTCAAAAGTATGATGCGGATCAACGACCGCTTTATATGCTTCCAATACCTGTACGTTTGTAACATATCCGTTGTTCGTAAGATTAAATATTCCCGTCGGTTTTTTTTGCATGAGAATTTCAAGCGCCGGCCACAAGTCATCCAAATAGGTAATCGAATTCGGAACGGAAACGATCTTTTTATAGCCGATTATTTTATTCAAGAAATTGCGTTCGTGCGGTACAGATGATAATGGCATCCGTATTCGCGCCTGCATAACCGGCAATTCTTTGAGCGCTTCCTGCATGACTATCCTCATTCGGGAATAATAACTCCCGTCGAAATCCGGTTTGTCGTCTTCCGCGTGAATATATCCCGGAGTACCTTGATATATGCAACCGGAACTGATCTGTATCGGATACGCCCCGCATTCTATCGCGGCGGTCGCGGCGAGTATTTGACCGGCCACATTGATCCGTACGGTTTCTTCCTTGTGATCCTCGCACCAATCAACGGTAGGATGGGCTTTTGCTCCCGCGCAACTGATCACAACGGTCGGGTTAAATATCTTGAAAGCTCTTATTAAAGCTGAAAAATTTGTTATTTCAACGCGCTCCGTGAATACGATATGTCCATGCGATCTCATGTGATCCGCGCATAAACTTCCCAGATATCCGGATGCGCCCAAGATATATATTTTTTTGCGATCATTCGCTATTTTAGGCATTTTATACCTCCTTTTTGCTTATCTCTATGTTCCACGTTACACTTTATCTTTCTTCTGTCAACACAAAAAAAGACTCCAACATTTGTTGGAGCCGAATTTATACAAAAGTTTAAATTTCGTAGACCCAAGCGCTAAAGAATCCGATCGCACTAAGCTCGAGGGCGTTGATGCCTTCGCAGTGGAATCTCACGACATATTTGATCTTCCTATTCTCTTTTTCGAGGCGTTGTATCGCGTCTATGAGCGTTTCATCGTCTATCACCCAAGAACGTCTCCACGTAGAGAAGTGAAACAGATCGAACGGTTTTTCATTTTCACAATAACCGACCTCTCCTATCTTATTCTGGTCTTCATCGAAAAGGTAAGCTCTTTGCGCGCTAAAAAGAACATTTTTGGTCAAAGATCTTCGTTCAACACCAAGTAAAATTCCCATACCGATCTCATATTCACACCAAGAAGACATCTTTTCCAAGCCTTTCAATAATTCATCCATATCATCCCCCGTTCAAAGTCACCTTCACTCCGAAACGATAATAACAGACTTTCACCTTATTATCAATGTATTGAAGGCACATATCCCCAGTTAAAAGAGCATGACATCTTTCTTTTGGTATATAATGATCACATGAACGAAGGCACAAAAGAAATGTCAGGAATGGCTTTTGCCGGAGGAATGATGGTGGCATTTGTTGTCGACTTGATAGGAATTCTTGTTCCTATTCTGGGGACTATTTATATTTCGCTTATGAAACTGTCGTTTTGGCTGGTGGGGTATGACATGAGAAAAACAACCTCGATGTCGGCGATCAATGGCACGCTTGAACTTTTACCCGTCGTGCCATGCAGTATGATCTTTATGGTGCTTTCTCACCGCCAGAATAAAATAAACATGAAGGAACGCAAAAAGCTGGCAGACAAAGAAGGTTTGCTTTAAAATATGGGCATAAACATAAAAAGGCAAAACGATAATCGTTTTGCCTTTTTTTATAAACTTTCATTTTTTAAAATGGATTTTTTGCTCCGCGAACTTCAAAATGAAGATGGGGACCGGTCGATAATCCGGTATTGCCGATATTTCCGATCAGCTGTCCTTGGGTTACTGATTCTCCGGCGGAAACGAAATTGGCCGAAAGATGCGCGTAGAGTGTTTGCGTTCCATTGGGGTGCGCGATCACGACGTACTTACCATAGCCTCCATTATATCCCGAACTGAGGCTGATGAGCACTTTTCCGGATGCGGCCGCGACGACGGATAGCCCGCCTCTTCCACTGAAATCGACTCCGTTGTGTCCGTGAATTCCTTGTGTTTTTCCGCCTTTTGCCGGACGAACGAAGTAGCCGCTCGTCTGCACGCCGGAATCGGAAGAAATGATATTGCTGATGAATTTTTTCACCGAAGTAACCACCGAGGCCGGTTTTGGCGCCTCAACACCGTTCGGTATGATAATAGTATCGCCGATCGCAAGAGAAGCGTCATCTATCCCATTAAAATCTCGAATTTCTTGAGCATCAGCAGAATAATTCTTCGCGATCTTACTAATAGTGTCGCCTTTTTTGATCGTATATTGAATTCCGGATACCGGCAAGATGACAAGTTGTTGTCCGGGTCTGATCGATCCGCCTCTGGATATATCATTCGCGAAACGAATGGTGTTTTCGCTCACACCGAACATTTTGGCGATCTGAGAAAGGGTATCGCCTTCTTTGACGACATAAACGCTGATCTGATCCCCCGAATTGATCGGTTTATCGCTATTGGCGGAAGAAACGGAACGCACGGCGGACAGGGCGGAGCCTTCCATTGCGGCGATCGATCCGATCTCGTCATTTTCCTGGTTTAAATTCGGGTTGCGCGTTGCCTCTGCAAGAAGCATGTTCTGGGAATTTATCTCTCGTCCTGCTCCCCCTGTTTCCGCTATCACGGTCTCCCCGCAAAAAAGCCAGCAAGCTCTCGTATAATGAGCTGGCGCCAATAGGGTGAAGATACAAACGAAGGAGACGGCAAAAAACAGTCCCATACCGAAAAAGGACTTTTTGCTGTTGCTATTGTTCCGATGATGTAATCCGTTTACCGTGTCAGTAAATACAGGATCAGAATTAATTTTTTTTAGGAAAATAAGCCTATTTTATTAGTCAAAACAACCATTTGCGAATAGCGCATAGTACCCGCAATTCTGCCATTACCACCATAAAACCAGTATAAAAAACACGGGGAGTCGAGTCAACAAATGATATTCATTCTGTGGAAAACTTTCTTGACTTTTTAGATGAGCATTTATTTGAAGATGAGCACGTTTTACACATAAAATGAATTGTGTTCCCGGGAACATAGGCGTAAAATATATAATGTAGGGAACTCTCATCCGAAAATGAGGCGTCCAACATAACTTTTAAACTCTGTGACAAACCCTTTTACATCAACATCGAATAGCGACAGCCAAGTCATCCGTCCTGCGGCGGCAAATCCCCTTATCTCGATCGATAATATGCGGGAAGATAATCTTCTCGCCGGCAATGAACACCCTTTATTGCCAGAGACCCCTAAACCCAATGAATTTATTAAAAATTTGTCGGATGGTAAAGTTTCCATTATCAGCGATATGCAGGAGGTGCCGGGAGAAGCGCGTCCCAGAAAAAAAACTCTTCCCGATCACGTAAAAGCCCATTTCGAAGAAAATGCCAACGCTTTTGTCAGCTATGCCTTGAAAGTTGAAAGCGATGAGAGTAAAACGAAGATCAACGAAGAACAAGAGAACGAAATGTGGACCAGAGCGATATTCTTCGGTGAATTCCCTGACGGAAGAACGCCTTTGGAAATAAAAGATACCGAGCTCACCATTCCCAAAAAACAAGAAAGTGCTGCGGAAGCCGTCCTTCCAACGCGGATCAACGATGAAATATCTAGTGAGCAAAAGCAAGAAACGAAGAGCGCCATACCGGAGCACCCCATTAGCGCGATCCCTGAAAAGCCCCATGAGGAGACCGAAACGCTTCCGGTGCCCAAAAAACCGGAACCGACCACAACCCCGATCTTTCCCCGTCAGATCCCGTCTGAACCGGCAGAACATATTTCGATACCGCCCCCGGAAGAGCCGAAAGATATCAGCCCGTCTCTGTTCATTCCGGTACCCAAAAAACCGGACCATCAAAACAATGCGGATATTTCGACTCAAACAATTCCCGATACTCCAAAAGTACTTGCGGCAGAAATACCAAAACCTCCGGTTCAAGATCCAACCCTGATCAAGCCGGAACGGATACGCCTTCCTCGATACGAGTCAAAAAATAAAAAAACGGAGACGCCTGTACCTGTCGATCCGATCCCCGATGAACCGATAAGATCGCCTTTTCCTCATCCGGTCGCACCTCTGAAGGAAAATGAAATGGGCGACATACTGAAATCGAAGATCATTGAAGGACAAATGCATGAAGTCTTTGAAAATGCTTCAAACAGGACGAAGATGACGCTGGAAAAAATGCCGGCAAAAACGCTTCTTTTATCTGTTGTGTCGATCAATGATCCCGATAAATTATGGAAAGACCGCCTTCAGGCTTATATTATTAAGCTCAAATGGCAGGCAAAAACCGCCCTTGGAAGCAGCAGCGTCACTGATCCGGAAGATTATGAGTCGGTTCTCGATTATATAAAACGAATATACCCCGCGATAATCCGGGCGGGAGTGAATGAAAACACCAAACAGCCATAAAACATACCATGACAAGCAAAGATATAACAAAACCATCATCACACCCCGCCTATTCCGAATTCGGGGTCGACCTTATTGCCGAGCAAAAAAAACCGCAAAATAAAGACGAAAAGATCGATTTTTTACATAAAGACCTTCTGCATGAAAATGGAATAGAGATTATCAGCGAAAACCCTGAAATTGAAACCGAAGATCTGCCGGCGAACTCGACCGAGAATAGTAAAAATGAACAAGCCGATAATGGAGAAGATGGTCCGGTAAAAGTAATAAGTCTTTAACAAAGATCCTAAAATATAATTAGTTTTCATTATCCTATGGATACCCAACAACAACCAGTGACCGACAATAAAACATCCGCGACGGAAAAAGATCTCGGAATGAAAACACCGGAAGAGTTTGAGTCCGCGATCAATAAAAAAATGGGAGAGATCGAAAATATTCTTTTCGATAATTTTTCAGCAAAAGAGCAGATAGAGAAAACGACAAGATCCGTTGAAGAAGCAGTCGCTCTCGACACAGATGAAGCCGTCTTAGCGGCGATCGAGCAAATACTGGGCGAACTCAAGAAGTTTTACCGGAAAGAACCCGAAAAATCGGCAGAAACGGGTATCACGGATGAAGCACACCATCTTCTTACCGATATAGATAATGATAGGATCCCTCCCCTCAGGTCCAACACGCTTACAAAGATCGTAAAGGATCATGATATTGACCCGAACGATACGGCGCAGAATTTGATCCAAAAACTGAAAGATCTTCGAGACAAAACTCCGAACGAAGAACCGGATCAAACAAAAGTTGATGATAAAAAGATCTCAAATATCGATCTCCCTGACCCTGAACTCTTGAAAGATTGGAGAAAACAGCGGGTGTATCTGCGCGTGGCGATCTTTGAAGAAAAAAAGCTTAATGAAAAAATGCATAGTGCACCGTCCGATAAACTCAAGCGGTTACAGGCGGAGCTTTCTGAACTGGACAAGAAGATCGGTGATGATAAAGTTGTGGAAAAAATAGAGACAAATACGGAGGCGGTAAAAGCCGCCGAAAAAGAGAGCGCTGACGGCGAAACAAAAGAAAAACCCTCCGATATTCAGGCAGCGAAAATTGATGCGCAAAAAATAGAGGAAGTGAAGGAAAAAATAGACCGCGTTACTCAAGAAATACAGAAAGAGACGGCTAAAATATCGAGCATGGATGAAAAACCGGAATCAAAGACCCCCGATAAAACACCTGATGGATCGCCAAAAGTATTTCTCGGCTTTCCGTTCGCATGGTTAAAACAACGGCTTTCTCCGCGAACGAACAATAACGAGGAAGTTATCGCGCCAAACGAACCCAAACCATCAGATGTTCAAGATAAGATACCTGCCGCTCAAACGGAAAGACCAGAAACGCAAACAAAAGAATCACCTTTGGATCATAAGCCCGTAACCCCGGAAGAATCGCTTCAAAAACTTAGCGAACCCTATACCGTAAAAGAAGGCGACGTTATCAGGAAGATCCTGGAAACAAAGCTTGAGGATATTCAGAAATTCCAAACTCTCGATCCCAGACAGAAAAACTTTATACTCGACAGCATGAACGATGCCTTCAACGCTCTTTCCGGCGATCACCCCGAAGAACTTGGGATGAAGAAAGGCCAGGTCCATATTCTCCCCAAAGATATTCTCACCCTTGATAAGATATTCAGGGGAAATAAGTATCTCATCAGTGCGCTAAAAAGGATTATCCCGCTCGCGAGCGGGACCCCGCCAACGGGCGGTGGCCGATTAAAGATTACCGATTAACGAGACCAGAAAAAACGATCCGCAGAAGGCGGATCATTTTTTATATGTGATCGGTAATCGATAATCTTTAATCTTTAATCGTAAGTATGCTATCATACTCCCATGCATGACTACACAGAAGGATTAAATGAACCGCAAAAAGAGGCCGTTCTTCACAAAAACGGCCCTCTTTTGATCGTTGCCGGAGCGGGGGCCGGAAAAACAAAAACTTTGACGCACAGGATCATTCAGCTCATACAAAGCGGTGTTCCCGCGCATCAAATACTCGCCGTAACATTCACCAATAAAGCTGCGCAAGAGATGAGGGGAAGGATAAACACGCTCCTTCAAAAAGAAAATATCATCGGATACGGCAACGAACCGTTTATCGGGACCTTTCATTCGCTTGGAGTATATATCCTTCGAAAAGAGAACGAAGCGCTCGGCCTTCCGAAGCACTTTACGATCTTAGATCAAAACGATTCTCGTTCGCTTATCAAAGATGCCATAAAAGCAAGGAATCTCGATCCGAAGCAATTCGATCCGAAAAAGATACAAAGTATTATTTCGCGGCAAAAAGGAGAGTGTGTTTCAGCAGAGACCTTTTACGCGAATTCCAACACCGCTTTTTTCCCGCGCATCGTCGCCGAAGTGTGGCTTGATTACGAAAAAAGAACAAAAAAAGCATCGGCTTTCGATTTTGATGATCTTCTCCTAAAAACTCTGCTTCTCCTGCGCGAAAACGAGGCTATCCGTGAAAAATACCAAGAAATGTGGCGCTATGTGCACATTGATGAATATCAAGACACGAATACCGTTCAATACGAACTTTCAAGACTGCTCGCCGGAAAAGACCGAAACATCTGCGTCGTCGGCGATGGGGACCAGTGTTTTCCGAAAAATACGCGAGTATCCGTCAAAAATGGCGAGAAAAAAATAGAAGATATCAAGACGGGCGACGAAGTAAAAAGCGCCGCCGGAAACGGAGATGTTTGCCTCTCAAAAGTTACGCGAGTCATAGAGAAAAAATATGACGGGGATATGATAAAAATCACAACAAAAAGCGGGAGAATAATAAAAACGACGCCCGAGCATATTTTCTTTTCCCGTTTTTCACTTCAACACAACGTATATTATGTGTATCTCATGTACAAAAGAACGAAAGGATTTCGGGTTGGCATGGTAAAAAGCGCACGAGTCCCGGGAAACGGGAACGGGGATGTAAAGGTCGGTTTTTTGGTGCGAAGCAATCAAGAAAAAGCGGATCGGATGTGGGTAATAAGAGTATGCGAAACAAAACCGGAGGCGATTTTATGGGAAAACTATTATTCTTTTTTCTACGGAATTCCAACGATAGTGTTCCATACGATCGGCAGAAAACTCTCCCTTGCTCAAAAGCAGATTGACGATTTATTTGGAATGATAGATACGGAAAAAAACGCGAAACGACTTTTTGAAGAAACAGGACTTTCATTTGATTTTCCACACTACACCCCGCAAGGAACAACGCAAGGGAACACGGAAAACAATCGACTCAACGTCCGACTCACCATGTTCAGTGACAAAAGAAAAAGCGTTTTGCACCCATTCGGGTTAAGCCGCGTTTCCATCAACACAACCGACAAAAAACTGAAAGAGAAACTCGAATTGGCGGGTTTTAAAACAAGAAAAGGAAAAAGGGACGACTGGCGGTTGGAAATCGCAAAGTTGGATTATGGCGAAGCTGAAAATATCGCGCAAAAAATACTTGCGATCAATCCCAAACTTATCCTGAATCGTACCGCACTCCTTACGGAAAAAGGGAGATTTAATTTTTTTCCGGCGGCAAGCCTTCGGGAAAAAATGGAAACTGCGCTCATTCAAAATGGAAAAATAATTACTGATGAAATTCAAAAGATAGAGCGGGTAAAATATGAAGGATTGGTCTATGACCTTGATATTGCCAAAACTCATAACTATATTGTTAACTCCATACCGGTACATAATTGCGTGTATTCGTGGCGAGGCGCTAACATTAGAAACATTATTCATTTTGAAAAAGATTACCCCGGATCGAAGATCGTTCTTCTTGAAGAAAATTACCGCTCCACACAGAATATCCTTTCGGCGGCAAATAGCGTCATTCAAAAAAATAAGCTGAGGGTGCCAAAAAATCTCTTTACCAAAATTCCGGGAGGAGAACAAATATCGCTTTATGAAGCGTACGACGAAAATGACGAGGCTTCTTTCGTGGCCGAAAAAGTGCGAGAACTTGTGAGAAAAGGAGTTTCTTACCAAAATATAGCCGTGCTCTTTCGCGCCAATTATCAATCTCGCGCTCTCGAAGAGGCAATGCTGTCCGCCGACATTCCGTATCAGGTACTCGGGACAAAATTCTTTGAGAGAAAAGAGGTGAAAGATGTTCTTGCGTATCTTCGCGCCGCATTCAATCCCGAAAGCGCTTTCGATCTGAAACGCATCATAAACGTTCCAGCAAGAGGCCTCGGGGAAGTCACCCTGAAAAAGATCCTTGCCGGACAAAGAGATATGCTCCCAGCGGCGGCAAAAACAAAAGTTTCTGACTTTTTCGCGCTTCTTGAAAAAATACGGGTTATCGCCGCCGAAAAAAAACCGAGCGATACGGTAAAATATATTCTCAAAGAAACGGGGATGGAAAAGGGGTTATCGCTCGGAGGAGAAGAGGAGCAAGAAAGGATAGAGAACCTCTACGAATTAGTTTCTCTGGCTTCAAAATACGATGCCTATCCGCCGGAAGAGGGAATACAGAAACTCCTCGAAGATGCCGCTCTGGCAAGCGATCAAGATTCGCTCATGCACGGAAAGATCGATACACCGCGCGTCCGTCTCATGACCGTGCACGCGTCAAAAGGATTGGAATTTGAAACGGTTTTCATTACCGGACTCGAAGACGGACTTTTCCCGCATCGAAGTTTCGGAGAATCTGGCGATTCACAGAACCACAAAGAAGAAGAGAGGCGGCTTTTTTATGTCGCCATCACGCGAGCAAAACAAAGACTGTTTTTAACCTACGCCTCAGTACGAACCGTTTTTGGCTCAAGAAACATGACAGTACCATCGGAATTTTTGAATGATATACCGGAGGAGCTGGTGGAAATAGAGGAAAGGAAAGGTGAAACGAGAGGAAGGGTGGTGTATATTTAAAGTAAAAAGGAAAAATGAAAAACTAAAAACGACAATGTAAAATTTAAAATTGCCGCAAGATCCTCTTTCGCCGGTTCGGGGTTGTACCCCGAACCGAAACGTTTGTATTTGATTAAAAATTTCTTTATAGTAATCATTAATGCCGATCAAAAAAATATCAAAAGAATTAAATTCTTCCACATACTTTCTCACTTTTACCATTAAGAAATGGTATTACCTTTTTGACCGGCATAATCGCTGGAATATTATTGCAGAATCTCTCCGTTTTTGCCAAAAGAAGAAGGGTCTCAAACTATACGGTTTTGTATTTATGCTTAACCATATTCATCTTATTACAGAATCTTGCGATACCTCCGGATTTGTCAGGGATTTTAAAAGGCATACATCCCGCGAAATACATAAAAATATAGTTGCAACTGAACCGAATATTGAAAAATTATTCGTTGAAACCGACGAAACCTATTCCATTTGGCAAGATACCAATATGCCTATCATTCTTCAAAGCGAAAAATTTTTTCAGCAAAAATTGAATTATATTTTAGAAAATCCTGTTCGAAAAAACTATGTTTCGGATTCATCCTTTTGGTATTGGTCGTCGGCAAACGAAAAATGCGAGTTGAAAACAGATAATGTGAATGAATGATGACATGCGAAAGATTCCAACGTTTCGGTTCGGGGTACAACCCCGAACCGGCGACGGTGTTAAAAAATAATAAGCAAAAATTTTATGATACCTAAAAAATCTCTTGGACAGAATTTTTTAACTAATACTGGCATTGTCGCGTCAATCGTCGATGCCGCTTCTCTTGTTGCTGGAGAAACCGTGCTTGAGATCGGACCGGGGAGGGGAATACTCACAGAAGAACTCTTAAAAAGGAATGTGAGAGTTATTGCTGTCGAGAAAGATGGTGACCTGATACCGCTCCTGCAAGAAAAATTCGCCAAAGAAATTTTTGAAAAACGCCTTACTTTAATACATGATGATGTCCTTAATTTCCAAACATTGCGGACAGGGGTGCAACCCCAGTCCGGCGGTAAAAACAACGACGGACAATATAAATTGGTTGCCAATATTCCGTATTACATTACCGGGCAGATCATTCGAAAATTCCTCACATCAGAAAAACAACCTTCAAAAATGGTTCTGCTTGTTCAAAAGGAGGTCGCCGAGCGCATCGTCGCGCGAGATGGTAAGGAAAGTTTGCTTTCCCTCAGCGTTAAAGCATACGGCGAGCCGAAATATATAAAAACGGTCAAAGCGGGAAGTTTTACGCCTGCACCTTCGGTTGATTCGGCGATCCTTCTGATAGATAACATTTCAAGAAAATTTTTCGACGCCGGACGCGGGTCTCCGACCCCGTCCGAAACGTTCCGGACGGGGTCGGAGACCCGCGTCCGGCAAGAAACGACCCTATCACAAGAAGAACGATTTTTTGAAATACTTCATGCGGGCTTTGCGCACAAAAGAAAACAGCTCTTTTCAAACCTGAGAGCTGTTTTCGATGAAAATATTTTACGAAACAAAATGAAAGAGAGCGGAATTAGTGAAACAGTGAGAGCGGAAGATCTTTCTTTATCGGACTGGAAAAAGCTTTCTGATTAAAAACTGGTGCCACTATACCCTCCGCCTTCAACCAAACCGCCGCTTCGTTGGCAGGTGCCGGAGAGCGGACCGGTCAGCGTCGTCCCCACCTGTCGTATGGTTCCGTCAACTGTTTCAGATCGCGTACAAGGAGGCCACGAAAACGGACTGACGCATACGCCGAACGGGTATGCGTCACCGAGCACGCATTGTCCCATCGTGAGATTCCACCACATATAGAGCTGTGAAATAGGCCAAGTAAATATAACATCCGCTTCGACAGGAGGACCAATTTGAAGTCTCAAGCCATTACAGCAAAGTTGCATCATTTGTATTCTTCCTCCAAAAATAAGCATGCCATTCGAACCGATGGTCGCGTTTACGATCCTTGTTTTATACACGAACGCTCCGGCTATCATTGATGCGCTCAATATAAGAGAAAATGAAAGGAGAAACACCTTCGACCGCATTACTTTTTTTATTTTTTGAAACATATATTTTTATCTTTTTAGAGATCGATGGTAAAAAACGCGCAATTACTCATGCCATTATCGTTGGAAATACACACGGGATACTTGAGAGGAGGGAAAGTATCAGTAACAAATTCCTTGAAATGTTCTTTGATGTACGTCGTACTCGCTTCGGACATTCCTGAGTCAACAGGGAAAGTTACACCCGATCTCATAGTAAAAGTCAGTGTTTTTCCGTCAGTGGAAGTCGCATTATATACCGTAACGCCCCCAGCAATGATCTTATTGGCGGTTTTAGTGATCCCCGTGCCGCGAATGGTCACCACGGTGCCATCTTTTCCGTGAGTAGGTTCCAGCGCCGTTATTGTTAATTTTTCCATTACAACCGCGGCCGGAGTCGTTCCGGCGGTCTTTGCGTTCAAAGTATTTAATAAGGTGCGGGTGGAAACGCCAAAATAGCCGGTACCGACAGTAAGCCCATTCGGAATAAGTACTTCTTTCGCGTACTTGTTTTGGAATTTAATGAGCGCTGTCTTTGTTTTTAGGCCAAAATAGGTGGTTTCATTACCTAAAGAACCCGGACCGGTGGTTGAGATCACGGTAGCCGTATCTCGATTCAAAACCTTTTGAAGAGCAAGAACTTGGGCATCCGTGTCGCCGAGCTTCAAATTCTTTGAAAAAACATAACCCGTTCCCGTGGACGCAGCCGCCGTTCCCGAAACTTGAGTCGGTCTGGTAATGGCGTATAAAGCCTCATCAGACATCGTACCCTTCAGAGTCTGTTCCAGAAATAAAAGTTTCGCTTTTTGCTGTTCCAGAAGGGCGGCATCATCCACTGGAGGCGTCGCAAATTCGGTCGTCTCAGACGTAGCCCTTGCGCTGTTAATACTGAACGCTACGGTAGTGGCAAAAACAAAAAATAGAGAGATCGACGCTAAAATTTTTATTTTTTTATGGTGCATATTTGATTGTTTTTTCATCGTCAGATAAAGAACGATGACGTTACCAATATAATATCATGGAACGCGAACAAAAAATATCATTTATCCACTTTTTTAATTTTTATAAGATAAAAATACTGATATACTATTTATCATAGGAGGAGTTTACTTCCTTACAAAAATATTTATGCAATACCTTCCCAGTAAAAGATTCTTTATCGTTATTGTCTCGCTCGCGGTCATCACCGGTGTTGGTTATGGGTTCACGGCATGGCGAAAAAATGTCCGAGCGGAGAAGAATCGTTTGGCGCTGGAAAAGATAGAAAAATTCGCCATTTCGAACGCAAATACCGACTCGGACGGCGATAGCTTGCTTGATTGGGAAGAATCAAAACTGGGCACGAACTCAAAAAAGGCCGACACTGACGCAGACGGTACGCCCGATGGCGTCGAGATATCGCTCGGAAGAGATCCTCTCGTCAAAGGCCCGAATGATTACATGAACTATACGAGTATCAAAAACTCCTCCACGACGCCGACGATCTCTTCTTTGGAAGATCTTACCCTAACGGAAAAGATGATGAGAGAAATGCTCACCGTTGCGGGCCGCGACACACAGGATGATCCGGATTTTCCAAAGACCGTCGCTAAAAACATAATGGAAGATTTCAATAAGAAAGCGGGGGAGCTTCCGGCTGTGTTTAAATTGAGAGACATCAACACAGTTACGGAAACGTCAGCCTCATTGAAACAATACGGAAATGATCTCGGGGTAACTTTTAAAAAATTCGGCAATCAAAACGATGAACAGCAAAAAATATTGTACATGGTATTGGTTTCGCTAAAAACAAGGGATTCCGCCAGTTTTGAAACATTGCCAAAATTGATAAGCGCAAGAAAAGATCAAATTTCCGCCGTTTCAAAATTGAAAGTTCCTGAGTATCTGGCACCCATCCATCTTAACCTGCTCAATCAATTGTCCGACACGGTTATTGCGATCGAAAATATCGGATACATGGTTTCCGATCCGGCCCGCGGACTCATCGGCATGCAGCAATACAAAAGCACCATGACAAAAATGAAAATAACTCTCGATTCCGTAACCACCCATTTTGACAACTCCGGCATCAGCTTTACCGCAACAGAAAATGCTTCTCTCCTTTATAACGCGTTCCCGGCGGCACAATAGTCTTTTTATAACTAAAAATATAAATAAATTAAAAATGTATGTTTAATAAAAACATCGCCATTGGTTTGATCTTTTCATTGGCCGGTTCGCTTTTTCTAACATCAGCGAATGGAGCGCTTGCGCAGGGAAAGACCCCGCTTCAGGTTCTCGTCCCCATCGCGGAAATGAGAACGCCTCTCGTGGAAGAGAAGGATCTCGATTCGTGCATTGCGAATCTTATCAGCAACACCGGTAATATTCTCGGCGGACTCACCGGCGGCGGATCGTTCGGAGGCGCGGGCGGAGTGCTCGGAACCGGATGCAGCTGGGATTCCATCGCGTGGTTCGCGGCAAAAGCTTTGATCAGTGTGCAATTCGAGGGAATGAAAACGATGGCACAGACAGGATTTTTTGGAAATTCCTCTTTTATTGATAATCCGCAGGGCTACTACACCACCATAAACGGCGAAGTGACGGATTATTTCTTTGCGAATGATTACGCCAATACCACCGGAATGCTTGATTTCGTCAAAGGTCAAGCGAGAGCAAATGTTCTGGAACAGAAAACAACGCCTTTTTCTCAAAATATTTCCGAGGGAGTTGATTTTCCGGGGGGAGACGCCGGATATGAAGCCTTTATGAATGATTGGAATGCCTGCCCGACCGGAAACGGCTGGGATTGCTGGAACGCTCTGCAGTCGCCAAAAAATGACATTTTTTCCGTACAAGAAAGAACGGCAGCCGAGTTGAACAGGCAAGTAAACGAAGCGCTCACCCACACCCAGGCGGAAGTTCAGGCAGGACAAGGATATCGCGATGTGAAAACCGACTGCGTCTACGGACATTATATCGGATGTACTTCCATTACCCCGGGAAGCAGCGTTTCCGCCTCAATGGATAATTATCTCGAGGAATCGCTGACTCAGCTTGACTCGGCCGACGAATTGGATGAAGCAATGGCTCCTGCAGTAACGACTCTTTATCAAACGATCGTAGGATGGCTCGGAAACATGGACTTGAGGAATTTGTAAAATGTTATCATCAAAGGTAAAAAGAATAATCGCGCGCATATTTCTGGTTCTTGTCATTACACCGGTTCTTTTTACGATGTCGGCCCCGTGGGATCCTGATCAGTCCGTGGCTCATGCCCAAGGTATTAACTCAACTGCTGCCCCAGACCCTATTGGTTTTATTAATTGTGTTACCAACCTGGGTCCTTGTATTATTGTTTACAGTGCCTATTTCCTCTTTATTAAAGTACCTTCGTGGCTCGCAGAATTTGCGAGTCTCGCCAGTAACGCCCTCTTTGCGTACGGATTGAACAGCAGCAGTTATCAGCAAGATAATCTTGCTCCCGATCGGCAATTCATCAATATCGGCTGGGTGATCTGTCGTGATGTCGCCAATACGTTCTTTATTTTCATCCTTCTTTATATCGCCATCATGACGATCTTAGGGAAACTGTCCGGCCAAACCAAAAAACTCCTTATGTCGGTCATTGTCGTTGCGCTTTTCATGAATTTCAGCATGTATATTACCCGGTTCATCGTCGATGTCGGAAACATGGTCGCGATCGAATTCTATAATGCCTTTCCTGATGAAAGCGGCTTATACATCGATTTTAATGGAATTGAGCAGCATAATATTACCGGCGGTTTTTTACATGCGGTTCTCATTCCGGTACAAGACGCTCTTGTCCATCTCAATTTATCGCAAGATCATTGGGCGTGGATCGCTTTTGTGTATTTTCTGTGCGGAGTTTTGATGATCATTTTCATTTTTGTCATGCTGGCGGCATCATTCCTCATGATCGGGCGCGTTGCCATGATATGGGCGCTGATGATCATTTCACCGCTGGCATTTTTTTCCTACGCCACTCCGCAGTTCAGCAGTAAATTCGGCGCATGGCTCAGCGAACTGACCAAGCAAGTCTTTTTTCCCGCGCCTTTTTTGTTTTTTGTTTACATCGCTTCGCGCCTCGTTCAGGCAACCGGTACGACTTTTCGTTTAAATACAGGGACGCCGAATGCCGAACAAGGGGCGCTTACCGCACTTATTCCTGCAATGCTTCAAATCGCCATTGTCGGAGCATTCCTCATGTATGGACTGAAAATGGCGACCGGAATGGCGGGTCAGGCGGGAGCAGCCGCATCAAAATATCTTTCTATGGGGACGGGGGCTGCTCTTGGTTTCGGCGCAATGGCAATGAGGGGTGGTGTTGGAAGATCGGCGCAATATCTGCAGGATAAATGGGAAAGAGAGGGCAGGATCGATAATATGAAAACTTCGATAGCTGGTCGTTTTGCACTTTCTTCCCTTGATAAGGCGCAAAATTCAAGCTTCGATATCAGAAATACCGGCGGATTTAAACAAGCTGCCGGCAACGCCGGACTTAACTTGGGCGTTGGTACCGCTAAAACCTATGCACAAAAACAAAAAGAGGGCGATGATGAAAAACTCAAAACATTCCAGAGCCTTAAAACCGATCAACAGAAAATTGCGTATCTCAAAAGCGTTTACAGCCCCAATATTATGGGCAAAGGCCCTACCCATCCGCTTGACTTCGGTGTTTCCACCAGAAAGATCATGGCTTCGCTGCCGGTTAATGAGCGCCTGAAATTGATAGAGAGCGCCAAAGATGGAGACGACAAGCAGTTCATGCGCCAACTCAACGCTGATCTCGGTGAAATAAACTTCTCGCCCCCGGCGGTTGTCGAACGTTACAAGAGTCTGGAAGGCGATCCAAAGAAACAAGCTGCGCTTATTGCCGGTTTGCGTAATGAATCGATCGATGCGAACGGAAATAAGGTCCGCGGCCGCACAGACGATGAGATGCGTGCAGTCCTGAAAGGGATGACAGAGAAGGAACGCGCACAGATCGAAGCAAACTTGAGAACGTCAGAGGTAAAAGCAATGCAAGCCGATGTGGCTGAAAAGGAAAAGAAATTGAGCGATAAGAATTTGGGGGCAGAGGAGCGCACAGCAATAGAAAAGCAGCTCGAAGAAGTTAAGGAACAGATCAAGTCGACAGATTACGGAGCGATCAAAGAACTAAACACCGCAGTCTTCGCAAAACTCAAACCGCTCCAGCAGGATGCCGCGAAGATAGAAAGACGAAACTTCGAAAAAGAAGAAGGATTCCGAGAGGCCAGAAACGACCTGAAAGATAAGCTTGCGAAATATAGCGCTCTTACCGAAGCGGATCAAGAGAAAACAAGAGAGGAGGTTACAGAACTGGTTAAAAAAATGGGTGACAACCGAATAGCGACCTTAGAAGAAGAGGATCTCGCTAATCCGCTTGTAGCGAAACACCTTACCAAGACGCAATTGGAAAAGATAAACAGATCGAACACTCTCAATCTTACCGACGAGCACTGGGCGGAAATAAAAGAAGCCGTTAAGAACGGTGTTGACCAGAAAGCAAAAGAATATTTGGACCTTGCTCCAAAAAATGCAACGGCAGACCGTAAAACCACGGAAGAAAAACCTCAATGGACCTGGAAGGAAGACGGTAAAGGAAAAAGAAAGAAATAACACAAACGTTTTCGGATAGGGGTATCCCGCTCGCAAGCGGGACCCCGCACGCTGCGGTGGCAACCCCAGTCCGGCGACAGAATAGTTAAGAGAATGGTGTGAAAAAAGTAAATTTTAAAACAATTTTTCCTTTTTCATTTTTAGTTTTTAATTTGAAACATGCCCTACACAAAATCTCAACTCGATAAAATGTTCGCGGAGCTTCCCGACGATGTCAAAGACGCGATGACTTCGGTGGATACCGTGGATGTTCTTAAGGGAATACAGGAAAAATACCATTTTCACATCGACCAGGTCGGCGATCTTTCGGCGGAAGTCGGGATGCTTATGCTGGGAGCCACCCCTCCGCAAAAATTCATTTCCATTGTAGAAAAAACACTTAATATTCCGGCGCCGACAGCCAAAGAGATCGCCGGCATAATAAACGAAAAGATCTTCAAAAACGTCCGTCATTCTTTGATGGAGATCCATAAAATGACCGCGGAAGCAAACTCAGCGGAAGAAAAAAAGCTTGAAATAAAACCGGAACAAGCGCCCGCCGAGATCAATAAACCTGTCGATCCATATAAGGAGGCAATATAAAAAACTAAAAAGTAAAATCGAAAAATTAAAAACGATAAGGAAAAATTAAAAATTGACCACTCGCTCGAGTTTTGTGTTAATTTTTACTTTTTAGTTGTAGTTTTTTCTTTTTCATTTTTACTTTTTAACTATTTTCAACGACCGCCCCGTCATTCACTTTGGTTGTATTGTTTTTCGTGGTATATTTATAGTATAGAAAATATTATGCAATACCACGTACCTCAATTTCTTGAAGTGGAAGACAAGGTCTTCGGATTTATTACAATGAAGCAGTTTCTCTATATTTTGGGAAGTCTGGCTGTTTCATACCTTGCCTACACTTACTTAAAAATATATTTTGCTCTTCCTCTTATTGTGCTCTCGATATCGTTCGGGGTGGCGCTTGCTTTTTACCGGCCATACAACAAACCGTTCATGTTTATGGTTGAAGCATTTCTGACATATTTTTCGTCGCCCCGGCTTTATATCTGGAAAAAAGAACCCAGAAAACCGGAAAGTTCCTCCTCATCCATGAAAGGGCAAGATTCGGGAGTAAACGGCGCCTATGTTCCGCCTTTATCGGAAAGCAATCTGAAAGATCTTGCGTGGAGTTTAGACATCAAAGATAAAGACCAATACGGAAAAAGATCCCAAATATCAGAAAAAGGACACGCACCGCTATTGAAGGACTTGTAGGAAAAATTGTTAAATGGCTAAATTGTTAAATGGTTGAAAAATATGGATAAAAAATATCTTGCACTGAATGACATTTCTGCATACAAAAAATCGTTTATTTTAAGCAATTGTATATGGGGTATTGTTTGTTCTTGGGGTTATTTTGAAAAAGATACCGTTGGAAAACAGTTTGTACGAGCGGTTGATTCTATTTCAGCTAATATCGCCGAAGGATTTGGAAGATACGGAAAAAAAGACAAGATAAAATTTTACTATTATAGCCGCGGTTCCGTAAAAGAATCTCTTGATTGGAACGAGAAAGCAAAAATCAGAAAACTAATAAAAAAAGAGGAATACGATAAAATATACAAATGTCTCAACTCTCTTTCAAAGGAAATCAACACGCTGATCCAATTTACAAACAACAATTTAACCATTTAACCATTTAACGATCTACTTTTTCATTTTTACTTTTTAAATTGAAACATGGCTCAAAAATCTAAACCAGCTCAAGACTTCATACCGATCAAAGAGATACGCGACGGGATCGTCATCATGAAAGACAATTCTTTTCGCGCTGTTCTTATGACTTCTTCTTTGAACATAGCGCTTAAATCGCAAGACGAACAGGAGGCCATCATCGGTCAATTCCAGAATTTTCTCAATTCGCTCGAATTTTCCATCCAATTCTATATTCAATCGCGCCGTTTGGATATTCGCCCGTATATCGCGTTTTTGGAGGAAAAGGAAAGAGACCAGATCAACGAGCTTATGCGGATACAGACACGCGAATACATCGACTTTATTAAGAATTTTACGGACTCCACAAATATTATGTCTAAAAGCTTCTTCGTGGTCGTTCCGTATGCATCGAACATAAGTTCCAGCGTTAAAAGCAAATGGAGCTTCACTTCCGGAGGAGGAACTCCCGCAACGGCAAAAACAAAAGAATGGCTGGAGAACTTCGAAGAAAGCAAGACACAAATAGAGCAGAGGGTTTCGGTGATCGAACAAGGATTATCGCGATTCGGAATACGCGTAGCACAGCTCGGAACGGAAGAGATCGTCGAACTTTTTTATAAAATATTTAATCCGGGCGAGGTCGATAAACCGATCCCTCTCGAAAATGTACATTAATTCGTCCTTTATTATTCCGTCATTCCGGACTTGATCCGGAATCCACGTCGTCCAATACAGTAACAACGTGGATCCCGGGTCGTTGCCCGGGATGACAACGAAAAAACTTTCACCTTTTAACTTTTTACTTTTTTATATGGGATTTTTTGGAAACAAATCGAATAAACAAGAGATCGTACCGATCCTGCCGCAGGAAATATATGAATCCGGCGTTCTCGAACTGCGCGATGTGCTCGCTCCGGCCGCGCTCAAGATCACTCCGAAGCAGCTGAATCTCGGCGAAAAGATCGCAAGGACATTCTTTGTTATCTCTTATCCTCGTTATCTTTCCGACAGCTGGTTCTCTCCGATCATCAATCTTGACCGCGTTTTCGATATTTCCATCTTCGTGCATCCGATCGATACCGGAACCGTACTCAAACAATTCCAGAAAAAGGTGACGGAAGTACAAAGCCAGATCAGTGAGAGGGAAGAAAAAGGTTTCGTTCGCGATCCGATCCTTGAAACTGCTTTTCGCGATCTTGAGGAATTGCGCGACAAACTGCAGCAGGCGACGGAAAAACTCTACGATGTCGGCCTGTATGTCACCATTTATGGATCGGATGACGCTGAATTGGATAAATTCGAATCTCAGATAAAATCTCTTTTGGAATCAAAGCTCGTCTATGTAAAACCGGCGCTCTTTCAGCAAGAGATCGGCTTTCATAGTGTTATACCGACCGGAACAGACGACCTCCAGATCCATTCCAAGCTCAATTCTTCGCCTCTATCGAGCATGTTTCCGTTCGTTTCTTTCGACCTCACCTCCGATAAGGGGATTCTCTATGGCGTCAATCGACACAATTCCAGTCTTGTTCTATTCGACCGTTTTTCTCTCGAAAACTATAACTCGATCATCTTTGCGAAGTCCGGATCCGGTAAATCCTACACAACAAAGCTTGAAATACTTCGAACGCTCATGCTCGATACGGAAGTCATTGTTATCGATCCGGAAAGGGAATATGAATATATGGCGGAGGCTACCGGCGGCAGATATTTCAATATTTCGCTTACGTCAGGGCACCACATCAATCCTTTTGATCTTCCCGTTCCAAGAGAAGATGAATCAGCGTCCGATGTTCTTCGGTCTCATATCATCAACCTAGTGGGCCTCTTTCGTATCATGTTCAGCGGCCTTACTCCGGAAGAAGATGCGATCATCGATCGCGCCATTACGGAAACCTATGCAATGAAAGATATTACCGCTGAATCCAACTTTGCAGAGGTCGATCCGCCGATCCTGGGCGACTTTGAGCTGGTTCTCACAGGAATGGATGGTGCGGAATCACTGGTTCAGCGCCTCACAAAATACACGAAGGGAACATGGTCGAATTTCATCAACAAGCCGACGAATATCGACATCAATAAGAAATTCATCGTTTTTTCAGTCCGAGACATGGAAGATGAGCTGAAACCGGTGGCCATGTATATCATTACTCACTACATTTGGGGTGCCATACGCAAAGAGCTCCGCAAACGGCTCATGGTTATCGACGAGGCATGGTGGATGATGAAATCCGAAGATACGGCTTCTTTTCTCTTTAGTTTGGCAAAAAGAGGAAGAAAATACTTTCTGGGGATCGCCACGATCACACAGGACGTCGAAGACTTTTTACGAAGTCCGTACGGTTTGCCGATCATAACGAACTCCTCGCTGCAATTCCTTATGAAACAATCCCCGTCTTCCGTTGAGATCGTTCAAAAAACCTTCAATCTTACGGATGAGGAAAAATATCTTTTACTTGAATCGGGAGTAGGAGAGGGTATCTTCTTTGCCGGGTCAAAACATGTTGCCATTAAGGTTATTTCGTCTTACACAGAGGATCAGATCATCACCTCCGACCCATCGCAAGTATTAGCGATCAAAAAATCAAGAAACGAATACGCCGAACAGTCGACGAATCAATAAAGCATAAGTATCGGGAATTAGTATCAGTATCAGGGACGATAAATTGACTATTCATAATTTTACAGATTTAGAAGCATGGAAAGAATCACAAAAACTAGTGATTCTAGTTTATAAAACTACAAAAATGTTTCCTTCGGATGAAAAGTTTGGTCTGACGAATCAAATTCGCAGAGCTTCTGTTTCAATAGTGTCGAATATTGCTGAGGGTTTTGGAAGAAATTCAGGAAAAGATAAATCTCAGTTTTATGCTATCGCAAAAGGATCGCTTCTTGAGGTCGAAAGCCAGCTTCTTGTAGCAAAAGATCTCGGGTATCTGGATGAAAAAAACTTTAATGATATAAACAATTCCATACGTATCGCTATTCGACTTATTTCCGGTCTGATAAGATCCGCGATGAATAAATAAAAAAGGAATAAGTATTGTGTGGGACGTCCGTCGTCCCTGATACTGATACTAATCCCTGATACTCGTCCGCCTAGTGGATAACCTGCTTTTTTGCGGATGTTTTTTCCTATATAATAATGGTATGAAGAAAATATATTTTCCACTTGTGTTTCTTGTATTTTTTAGCGTGTTTGGATACGCATACGGACAACTGGACTCCATAATGGGAAAAAGCAGCAATATCATAACTCTTTCTTACACCCCGAAGTTTCCGGGAGCATTACAGAGCACAACCGTAAATGCTTCGTCCTTTCAGGTAAATCTCGATAAAACTACCATTACTTGGTATGTCGACGGACAAATGAAACTGACAGGGTTGGGTAAAAAAAGCTTTACTTTTACCACAGGTAATGTCGGCAACCAATCAGTCATAAAAATATCAGCAGACGCGCCGTCATTCGGCAATATAACCAAAGAGGTCACTATAACGCCGACCGATCTTGATGTGCTCTGGGAAGCAGATACGTACGTTCCGCCGTTTTACAAAGGAAAAGCTCTGCCGTCGTCGCAAGGTTCTGTGCGCGTCGTACCATTTCCATCATTTGTCGGTCAAGATGGCTACTACAATTCCTCCAATCTCGTCTATAAATGGAAAGCCGGCTATTTTGGAAATCCGAATGATTCCGGATATGGAAAAAATATTTTTATTTACAAAACCGGCTATACCTACAATACAGACCAAATAGAGGTCACCGTTTCCACACTGGATACCGGATTATCGATCAGTAAAAAGGTCCCGATCTATGTCAGCGAACCGAAGATCGTGTTTTATCAGAACAAACCGCTCGAAGGTATGAGATTTGAAAATAGTCTGGGTGAAGCTTTTCGGTTCACCGATAAAGAGCTCACGGTTCGCGCCGCGCCTTTCTATTTTGCACTTCCGGGATTAAACAACAACACCGCCTCTTTTTCATGGAAAATTGACGGTAAAAAACTCGAGACCGATCCGGACAACAAAACCGAGTTCACTTTCAGGAAGCCGGAACAGGGGAGCGGAAGATTTCAGCTGAATCTCGCGATAAACAACCTGGGCTATGATCTTCAGACCGCATCAAAAAACGTTATGATGTCATACGATAACTAAAAAGGATATGTCAAAAAAACAGCTTTATATAATCGTAGGAATATTCGCAATAATCACCATCGGTTTTTTCCTTGCGTCATTCATTTTAACGAGGGGCGGAAATAACACCCCAAAAGAGACTGGTCAGGAACCTAATGGATTTTTTCCTTTTGGAAACTCAGACAGTACCAAAGTTAACCCCAATGGGACCTCTCCTTCGGGAAATGTGATAAATAACAATTCTGATATTCCCGCGTATGTCGGCAATAAAGATCTTCCGATCTTACGTCAGGTCACCAAAAATGCCGTAGCCGGATCATATGCAACCCAGAAATCAGGAAAGGAGTATGTAAATTATGTCGAAAAAGAGACCGGTAATGTTTTTGAAACCAGGCTCGAAGATATGCAAACGAACAGGATCTCTCATTCCATAATGCCGAGGATCTATGAAGCGCAGTTTGCCAATAGCGGAAGATCGGTCGTAATGCGTTATCTCAAAAGCAAAGGGGAGACGATCTCCACATTCGTTCTTGATATCCCGAGAGCCGGCGCTTTATCATCTGATAACGCTACCACCAGCGCATCTGTTCCGAATGGACGGTTCCTTCCTCCGGATATTGCTGACCTAAAAGTATCGGCAGATGAAAAAACGGCTTTTTATCTGACGCGAACTGGTGAATTCAGCAACAGAAATTCTTTTGGATCGATATTCAATTTTGAAAAGAATAGCGGATCTCAAGTCTTTCAGTCTCCTTTTTCCGAATGGCTCCCGGTTGCCGTTAACTCAAAAAACGTACTCCTTCAAACCAAAGCATCGCAAAACGTTCCCGGTTTTCTTTACTCATTCGATATAAAAAGCGGGGTCCTTAAAAAGATCCTCGGCGACAAAAAAGGGCTCACGACGCTCCCAAGCACGGATGGACAACGCATTCTTTATTCAGAAAGCACAAAAGGCGGATTAACGCTTGGTATCCATAATATTTCAAATAATACTACCGTTAATCTGATCCTCCAGACCTTGCCGGAAAAATGCGCATGGAAAAGCGACAGCCTTACCATCTACTGCGCCGCTCCGCAAAATCTTCCCGGAACCGCCTATCCTGATGCCTGGTATCAGGGGACTGTTTCTTTTTCAGATAACCTTTGGCAAGTAGATGCAAACACGGGGAAGTCGGTAGTTATTCTTGTTCCTTCAAGTTTCACGGTGGAACTTATGGATATGACCTCGCTTGTGATATCACCGCTTCAGGATTTCATTTATTTTACCAACAAAAAAGACTCATCTCTTTGGGCATTTGAGGTACATAAGGCGGAGGCGTAAGGACGAGAATCATACCTGCTTACACAAATAGATCTTGTTTAATGTTTATTCAATTAAAATTGAAAAATGAAAAACTAAAAACGACAATTAAAAAGGAAAAATTATTTCCAAATAGTGTTTTGTGGTCTTTTTAATTTTACCTTGTCGTTTTTAGTTTTTCATTTTAAATTTTAACTTAAAATCAGCCGGTGAAGCCGAAAATATGATGTCACAGAAAAATAAAAAAAATATCGTTTATATCTTCCTCCCGGCTCTCCTTGTGTTGCTTTATTCTTTTGTATTATCCGCCAAAAGCACATTCGCGCAAAGGGGGTATGAATTACTCGCAGAGATCCCGACTATTTCAAACGCGGGATCTCTTTCTTTCCCGACCTACATAAAAGGACTGGTGGTATTGTTTGTCGGCATGTCAGTCATTTTTGCTGTCATAATGATAGTTATAGGAGGTATTCAGTATGTCATGGCGGCGGTTCCATCAGCAAAATCTGAAGGAAAGAAAAAGATATTTGAAGCGATCGGCGGACTTTTTGTGGCAATTTTTTCCTATCTGTTACTCTTCACCCTTAATCCTGATCTGTTAACCGCAGGAATGGATCTCGCAAAACTCCCACCATCGCCACCGCTGCCCATCGTATACAACCCATATGGCAACGGAACAGGAGGCGGCGGTTCTGGTGGTGGCGGAGGCGGAGGAGGCGGGGGCGGTGGAGCAGGCAGCGGACAATGCAAACCTATCACCACTCCGGGGCCTTGCAGTGTTCAAGCGCTTACAAAATATTTTGGAGCGAACGCAGAAAAGGCATCATCCATCTGCAATGCGGAAAGTGGAGGGAACGCGTCACTGGCGAGCAGGGTAGACCGATGCCGAGACGGAAATTCATTCTCATTCGGTCTTTTTCAGGTCAATCTTACCATGCACGATCTTGGAGGATTGATATGTCTCTATAAGTATCATAAAGCCGACCCTTTACACCCTTTTTCCGCGCCGAATTACGATTGCACAGTAATAGAACAATCTCAATATCAAAAGTGTGTTTCAGCTGCGACTGACCCGGATATCAATATTGCCAAGGCGGTAGAAATATCGAATGGCGGCAACCATTGGGGTCAATGGGGAGCGAACTCGAAGTGCGGTTTTACGCGTTAATAAGTGTTTTTAATATCGATCTCTATGAATAAAAAGATCATTATCACCCTCAACATTTTGGCGGTTATCCTCATCATCGGCGGATTCATTTATTGGAAAATGCAAAAAAACGCTCCGGAAGTACAGCCATCCGACACTAATTACCCCACTTTTCCGGTAAGTCAAAAAAATAACGGATCCACTCCTAAGCCAGCCGCCGCAAAACCGGATGAAACGAGCACGTCGACAGCGCCCAAAAAAGCGGAATCGCCTGAAAATATAAAAGTGACCACCATGGAAGGGGAAACGCTCTCAATGAAAAATTTCTATCTCAGCCCTTACACAAGGATCATCGATAAAGATAATGACGCCGTAGTTAAAGAAGGAGTAAACTACAGTTTCATGTTCTACGCAAAGTATCAGAGTTTTTACATCAGCTTGGAGGGCGGCGATCTTTATATCACAAGAGAAGAAGCTGAGCAGGCTTTTCTGGATAAACTGGAGATCACAAAAGAGGATGCATGCAAACTCTACGTCGCGCTTACCGTTCCTTTTACCGTAAGTGAAAAAGCTGCCGGTACAGACTATCATCTCAGTTTCTGCCCCAACGGAATACCTTTGCCAAAAAATCTCAATGATTAGTATGAAAAGAAAAAAAAGTTACTTTACCTTTTTTACCTGTTTAAGTATTTTTTTCCCAACTTTCGCTTTTGCACGGGGATATAAACTTCTTGCCCCAATACCGACAACATCAGCGGCTCCATCGGCCGTAGAGTATTTGAAAGGTGTTTTTGTCGCCGGAGTAGGTCTTGCCATCATCGCGGCGGTGATCATGATCATCGTTGGAGCGCTCGGGTACGTCACAGCAGCCGTCCCTTCCGCAAAAGCTGAAGGTAAAAAGAAAATGGGGGAGGCAATATTCGGACTATTGATTCTTCTGATATCGACGGTTATTATCGTTACCATCAATCCGGATCTTATGAGAACAGGGTTGAATTTGGTAAAGTTAGCTCCGACATCGGTAACACAGCAACAGCAGCAAACCGCGACCCAGTATTGCCGTACCGGCGTTCTTAATAATGCCTGTTACTCAACTCTGGCGGAGTGTGAAGGTCCGCAGCGGTCATACACTTGCACGACAAACCCGCCCCCGCAAACACAAACGGGAACACAACAATCAACCGGCAATGAACAAGCGAACCGATCTCTGCTTACCGATACGGGCCATATCACAGTAAATGCACAACCGCCGCAAACCATATTGGCGGGCGTCAACGAATCAACTCTTCACGAGGTGTTAAATCTTCAACAGCAATCCGGGGCCGATATCGTCGTTACGGCAGGTTCCGAACCCGGTCATGCCGATGGCACCTACAGTCATGCTAACGGATATAAAGTTGACCTTAGGACAACAAGTTCCGTTTCAAATTACATTATGGATAACTATACCAATATTGGAAGAAGAAGCGATGGAGCGCTGCAATATCAATCCCCGAGCGGTGCAATTTATGCCATGGAAAGCGATCATTGGGATGTTTTAGTTAAATAACAAACAAATACTTACCATATTTATCCTCGATCATGAATTACGCAAAAAAAACAATTTTCTATTTTATACCCGGCGCCTATTTCTTTTCTCCGCTTTTCGCTTTTGCGCAAAATCCGGGATACACCCTTCTTGCCCCAATACCGACAACATCCGCTACCCCCACGCTTGTGGAATACATGAAAGGTGTTTTTGTCGCCGGAGTAGGTCTTGCCATCATCGCGGCGGTGATCATGATCATCATTGGAGCGCTCGGGTACGTCACTGCGGCCGTCCCTTCCGCAAAAGCCGAGGGAAAAAAGAAGATGGGGGAGGCAATATTCGGACTATTGATTCTTCTGATATCAACCGTCATCATCGTTACCATCAATCCGGATCTTATGAGAACAGGGTTGAATTTGGTAAAGTTAGCTCCGTCACAAACAATACAACAGCAACAACCCACCAACACGACAAAATACTGCAAACACACCATCGACAACAGAAACCTTTCGGCGTATATGTGTTTTGACACGCCTGATCAATGCCAAGCGGCTGCGAGCTATGGAGGCAGTAACTGTGAGGCGAGAGATTTTGCGGCACCGACCGTCACAAAATATTGTTTCGTTCACATACAAACCCAAGCGGTATCGTCTTGTTATGACTCAATTGTTACCTGTCAGGCGGCATTGGTGTTCACGGGATCAGCTTTAGATGATTGTAAAGCGATACAGAGATAGAAATTCAAAAAAATCGACCCTGTGGTCGATTTTTTTCTTATTTAGCAGCTTGTTTTCTTACGTACAATTCCTGTGCGATAGCAAAGAGATTGCTGACGATCCAATAGAGCGCGATGGCTGATGATATCGTATAGGCGATAAAAAATACCATGACGGGAAAAATATACTTCATTTGAAGCGTCATATTTCTCGTGAATTCTTCCTGAAAAGTGAGATTCTTACCCTTCTCGACCGGAGTAACGGCAGGCATCGCGTAACGAAGCTGATAATACTGCGAGGCTCCGGCAATGAGAGCAAGAATAACGCTTTTTCCAAAAAGATCGATCCCCAAGAATTGAGAATTTATCGTTTCGGGTAATGTAACGAAAGAATACAGTGAGGCGGTATCAAATTTAAACCCTTGAAGAAAAACGTAATAAAGCGCGAATATGACGGGCAGCTGCAGCAGCATAAGAAAGCAACCGGAAAAAGGATTGAGATCATGTTCTTTATATAATTCCATGATTTTTTGAGCCTGTTCTTTTTGATCCTTATGTTTTTCCTTTATTTTTTTCATTTCCGGCTCGATCTTGCGCATTTTAGCCTGTGTGGTAATGGATTTTTGAGAAAGCGGAAAAAGGGCCAATTTAATGATGATCGTGAGAATAATTACCGCAAGTCCAATATTACCTCCGGGTAAAATATCCACCAAAAAAACAAGGAAATTGTACATGGGAAGGTAAAATACGTTGTGAAATATTGTTTGCATAGTGCTAATTGTATGCGAAAATGGCAAGAATAACAAGAGTACTACAGCAACTTCTGTCGCAAAAAAACGGCGGAAGGTCGAACCTTCCGCCGTGCAAATATCACGAATGATCTTTATATTTTTTTTCGTTTTCCGCTATTAATTTTTTATTGCTCTTTCTTTTAAAGTAAAGAAAAATGGAACCGATGGTACCCCAAAGAAATGAGGCGGCGATCCCTAAACGGGAATAGATCATAATGTTCGCATAGAACATGTAATCCTGAGAATATGGCCCAAGTGTGTTCACAATGGAATTACCCTTCGTTCTAGCCCATTCTTCAAAGACTAAAAATAAGATAAAAACCATCAGGCTCCACTTTCTCATCGAAAGATAAGACCCCGCGCCTTCGTCCACCGTCAGTCTTCTTTCTTCCGGCTGTCTTCTATCGAGAAGGGAACGCAAAACACCATTTTCCGTTTCCAGCTCTGCGATGCGTCTTTCCAATTCTTTTCTTCTGTCTTCTTCTGCTTGTCTTCTGTCGATATCGTTCATAAAAAGAACTCCTGTTTCCGGTCATAATTTAACCTGATATAGTATAGCATATATAATCAAATTAATCAAATTTTTCGCTTCATGAAGTATCTGCTCATACTCCTAAAATTTCCTAATTTTACTGCAGAAATAGCGGAACCAAGGACTGTCCTTAAGGAGGAATAGAGCGTAGCGGAATGACGGGGAAAGGACAGTCCTTGGTGCAGCGGCGAAAAGGAAATTTTTTGGTTGGTAAAAAGCGTGAGCAGTTCATGAAAACTTGACAATACTTCATTATTTTGTTAATTTAGTGACAAAATATAGTTCATTTACTTGGAGAAATAGGCAATGAAGAAATATGTTATACACCTGATACTTGCCATTTTTGTGGCAATTTCACTGTCGGCTTGTACGGGAAGAATTCTTGTTTCAGCAAAGGATATCGGGAAACCCAATGCGCTGAACCATGGAAAAGTTTCCGTCAAAAACTTTTTATTTAATCTGCCCCAGGATCAAATCCTGAGTAAAGAATATGACGCGATCATAGTAAAAGAGAAAGATTATCAGATCATATTCTATTCCAATCAAAAATGCCCCGAAGTCGATGAGTACTGTCAAAGTTTTATTGTATCGCTGCTTGGAGGAAACCTTGAAAACACAAGGAAACAAGCAGAACAGGGTTTATTGGATGTTCTTGATGTTGGAAGACATGAGGCCTGCCGATTATTCGTGGCGGTTACCGTACCGATCGACACAGACTATGATATTTCCGGAACGGATTATCATTTAAGTTTTTGTCCGGACGGAATACCATTTCCCTCAAAACTCGCGCCATAAATTACAAAACCGCCGAATATCCGGCGGTTTTACTTTTTACTTTAAACTTTTTTACGGTACCGGATCAAAATGCTCGCTTTGCCACGGATGACAGCGCAGGATTCGTCTGAACGCCAATAATGATCCTTTTGCCGCACCATGCTTTTTTATCGCTTCCTCGGCATAATCGGAGCAAGTAGGGAAGAAGGCACAGGTTGGCATGCGGCGGCGAAATATACCCTTATCAGGGGAAAATATCTTTTTATAGATCTTTATGAGGTGGAGGAGGAAGTATTTCATAATATTTTACAGATTTAAGGATTTACGGATTTACGGATTTACGATCCATATCGTATTCTTAAATCTATAAATCATTAAATCCGTAAATCATTTTTTACAAAACCCCGCTTTTCTTCAACAATCCCTGTATCTCTCCTCTTATTTCATCAAACCCCATATTCTTTCCTTCTTTTTTATAGAAAAAGGCCGCCATATATCCTTTCATATCCATTTTTGGCGTAAAAATGATTTCTCGCAGCGCGTGAAATCCTCTTCTTTTCAGTTTGTTCCGGTCTGCCGCATTTTTCGCCACTTTTTTTGAGATAACAAACGCGAATTTAGACATATCCTTACCGCCCCTCATAATGCGCAGGGAAAAAAACGGGGAATGAAAAACGCGGCCGTTTTTCATCAGTCCATCAAATTCTCTTTTTGAAATGCGATTTTTCTTGGGGAACATAGTGGTACTTATTGTGATTATTTAAAATTTCGTTGAATATATCACTAATTACTTAGTATATCACACTATTTTCTAAAAAATTTCAAATATCAAATATCTAATTTCCAAAAAAACTAACTATTGAACATTGGATATTTTATTGGAAATTGGTAATTGGGTATTGGAAATTTTACTCGCTATTTATTCACAAAAACCCCTAAAAACAAGGGGTTTTGTTTTTTATTCGTAAAACAAAAGCTAAACAGCAAGCTTCGCGCGTCCTTTCTGTCTTCGGCGCTTCAACACATTGCGCCCTCCGACGGTTCTTGTCCGTACGAGAAAACCGTGCGTTTTAGCTCTTTTCCTCTTTTTAGGTTGGTATGTTTGAGACATATGGGGAGTATAGAACAAAACTCTAGATAAATCAAGCTTTTTGTAAAAATAATTTTCAATGTACGAATTTTCAATTTTCAATGAATTTTCAAGTAAAAATTTTCAAACCTAAACGAACCGTGTTTGAAAATTAAAAATTGTAAATTGAAAATTATTCAAGTATTGAATCCTTATTTTCTCAAGAAACACCAGTTAAAGATCAGGTAAATTTCTTATCCCCAAGTTATAAACATCTTATCAACATATGAATAGAGGTTGAACAAGTTTTCTATTTTTCACTTCGCGCGTATAATATGATTACGTTTAATCATATCAAAACCGAAGATGGATAATAAGCAACTTTGGGATAGCGTCTTAGCGGAGGTAGAGCTCACTGTTTCGCGAGCAAACTTCAGTACGTGGTTCAAAAACACTCGGATCATTAAACACGAAAATGGGATCGTATACGTCGGTTTGCCGAACGAATTTGTAAAAGAATGGCTGTATTCAAAATACGATAAGTTTATATTAAAGACGCTCCGGAATATTTCCGAAGGCGTCCGAGGCGTCGAATATGTGATCGTCACGCCGACCATGAAAGAAAAAAGCCAGGATTCATCTCCTTCGCGAACCGGACAGCCTTATGTGCAAGAACTTCCTTTGAGCGACCTGTATATAAATAAAGAAGATAATCTGAATCCAAGATATACGTTTGACACGCTCGTCATCGGATCATTCAATGAATTGGCCTATGCCGCCACGCAAGCAGTGGTAAAGCACCCCGGTCAAACCTACAACCCGCTTTTTATCCATGGGGGAGTGGGACTTGGAAAAACACATATCGCGCAGGCGGTGGGAAACAAGCTTAAAGAGGAAAAATCCGGTAAAAAGATCTACTACATCACATCGGAAAAATTTTCGATGGACTACATCAACTCCGTTCAGAACAACCGAGTACATGATTTTAAAGAAAAATATCGAAAATACGATGTTTTTATCATGGATGATATTCAGTTCCTCTCAGGAAAAGAAAAGACTCAAGAAGAACTTTTCCATCTTTTTAATATTCTTTACGAAAACAATAAACAGATCATCTTTTCATCCGATCGCCATCCGAACCACATCCATGGACTGGAAGATCGCCTTAAATCGCGTTTCGGCGCCGGAATGATCGTGGACATCACGACACCCGAATACGAATCAAGAATGGCGATCATCAGAAGAAAGATCCAATCGAGTAACTTTTCTCTCAACGATGACAGCGTAAAATTCATTGCCGAATCGCTCGAGTGCAGTATTCGGGAACTGGAAGGTATTATCAATTCCATTATATGCCAAGCCAGGCTCAAAAACAGGGAACTCCAGCAAACCGAGATCAAACTTCTGATAAAAAACAATATAATACCCAAAAAGACGGCTTCAATTAAGGATGTCATTAAGGTCGTTTCTGAATTCTACCATATCGACGAATCAGCGATCTATGAAAAAACAAGGAGGAAAGAGATCGTAAAACCCCGTCAGATAGCCATGTATCTTCTTCGCGAGGACTTCACTGTTTCTTATCCGACGATCGGAGAAAAATTCGGAGGAAGAGACCATACGACCGTAATACATTCGTGCGATAAAATAAAAAGCTCGATCAAAGACGATGATGTGTTAGTCGAGGAGCTGTCACAGATACGGGCGCTATTGTAAGTAAAAAGTGGAAAGTTAAAAGTTAAAAGAACGACGACTAACACTTTTTACTTTCTACTTTTAACTTTTGACTGTGTTGTGTATAACCCTGTGGAAAAAAGTTAATATCGTTGTGGAAAAAATCGAATAAAAAAATAAAAGCGAAAGTTGTTCATTTATATCCAATACGCAATGCGCCGAATATCCACAGAGCGAAATCTAAATTACCAATTCAAATAAGGATATAATCGGTTTATCCACTTATCAACAGTCCTAATAATAGTAATCGTTTCTAAAAAAATAAATACTTATATTATAGTAGTTGTTAACAACTTTGATTTATGAAACTAGAATGCTCAAAAGACGTACTTAAAAATGCGGTCGGACTAGCCGAAAGGATGGTCGGAAAAAATCTGTCTCTTCCGGTACTTGGGGGAATACTCTTCTCGGCAAAAAACAATAAACTTCTTCTTCGCGCCACCAATCTGGATGTCGGTATTGAAATGGAGATTCCCGCACAGGTTTCCGAGGAGGGTACGCTGGTCATTCAGGGTAATCTTCTTTCCGGCGTTCTATCCTCGATCTATGACCAAAAAGTTTCGCTCGAAACATCTTCTGAGAATATGGTATTAAAGTCTTCCAATGGGCGATCCGTGCTTAAATGCCTTCCGCACGAGGATTTTCCGACGCTTCCCGTCGTTTCCGGTACCGATGCCTTTGCTATGCCGGTGGATAAGTTTGTGGACGGCGTGAAAAGCGTTTGGTATAGCGCATCCATTTCCGATATGAAGCCGGAGATAGCGAGCGTTTGCATCTATTCCGAGGGGGAAAATATCATTTTTGCCGCGACCGATTCTTTCCGTCTGGCGGAAAAGAAAGTGTTCCTTAAAGAAAAAACCTCATTCAAACACGTATTGATACCTCAAAAAAATATCGTGGAAATACTTCGCGTATTTGATGGAGTAACCGGAAGTGTGAATATCAATGTGAGCAAGAATCAGATATCTTTTTCTCTTGCCGATAAAGATATTTACGTGACCTCTCGGATCGTTGACGGTATTTTTCCCGATTATCAGCAAATAATCCCTAAAGATTATGCGACGGAAGCGACTGTTCTAAAGCAGGATATCATGAACGCACTCAAGGTAACCAATCTGTTTTCCGACAAATTCAATCGGGTCGATGTTTCCGTCGATGTTTCCGGAAAGAAATTTATCACCGAATCAAAAAATTCCACAGCCGGCGAGAATATGACCGTTGTAGACGCTTCTTTGTCTGGAAAAAATATCTCGTGCGGTTTTAATCAGAAATATCTTATCGATTGTTTTCAATCACTTAAGCAAGACAGCATCACTTTCCGTTTCTCAGGCGAGGGAAGGCCTCTGGTGATACGCGGGGTATCGGATCAGTCATTTATGTACTTGGTGATGCCTCTCACGACATAATAGTTTATCAAGTTATAAAGTTCATCAAGTTTATCAAGTACGTACGGCGATCGGTGGACTTTATAAACTTGATGAACTTGATAAACTTTATAACTTCGAATGTTCAACATCTCCTCTTATCTCGAAAAATTCAAACGGATCGAACCGCCGGGAGATACCGTAAAAGAAGCGGCACAGCCCGCGATCTTTGAGGCGGTCGGTATAAAGATAGATAAACAGGAAATGGAGGTAAAAGATGGAGTTTTGTTTCTTTTAGTTCCTTCCGCTGTAAAAAACGAGGTGTATATGAACAAACGCGGAATACTTGAAAAAATAAACAATATATTAAAGGAAAAGACCGTTAAAGACATACGGTAAAACGGATACGAACAAGGGAACAATTAAACGAACAACACGAGTTTCTCGCGTTGTTTTTTGATAGACCTCTTTAAAGTCGTCGTCATCCCGGGCTGCGACCCGGGATCCACGTTGTTGTCGACTAGATGTTATCCCGAATAATTTTTGTTTAAAAATACTGTCAAAAAGTACCTGTGGATAACTTCATAAAAAATATAAAAAAAATTAAAAAAAGCAAAAATAGAGCCACAAATAATAATGAAATCTCCCTATGAGACTTTATCAGGATTTTATCTGCTCTCTGTTATGATAATGATATCATTGCAATATTTTTTTAATTTGAGTATTTTTTATCAACCTTTTTTGTTTTTATATGTTCCGTATAAAAAAAGTTTTTGTAAGCGTCGTAACTATTATTAATATCACCCTAAGTTTTCCGCTGTCCCAAGTTTTTGCGGAAGAATCGATAAGTGCTCCGGAGATAACCAATACTTCTTCGGAAGCAATTACGCCCGCAGAGCCGGTTGCGTCGCTCAATTTAGAAGAAGCAATTGACTCTTTGGGTTCCGGTGATGCTTTGCCGGGAAGTAGTGAAATAACCCCGATTGTCGAGGGTCCGGCGCTTGAAACTTCCGAAGAAGTGGTTTCTCCTTCTGAAGACTCAATAGAGCCTGCAGTAGATACGCCTTTGTCACAGGAAGAAACCCCCACAGAGTCGGAATCGATGTCGACACTTACTGGGGATGAAGGCGGTCCAAGACCGCTTGAGAATGTTGTAAATGGAAAAAATATAAAAACCGATGAGCTCACCGGTGCTCTCGTTTACGAATACCCGATCAAAGTTCCTCCCGGAAGAAACGGAATGGAACCAGGCCTCGCACTGCGGTACAATAGCCAAAGTAAAGAAAATTCGATCTTTGGATACGGATGGTCCCATAATATTCCTTACATAGAACGCATGAATAAGACCGGTACGGATAAAATGTTCGGTCAAAATTATTTTACTTCCAGCTTGGATGGTGAACTGGTACAAACATCAACGAGTACCTACCGCGCAAAAGTTGAAAATGGAAATTTTAATTCATATCTTTTGACGAATAACGCGTGGCTTATTACAACAAAGTCCGGCAATACATACTCGCTCGGCTATTCCACTTCAACAAGACAAGATAATCCGTCTGATGGTTCGCAAATATATAAATGGATGCTCGAACAAGTTCGCGATACCAACGGCAACTCGGTAGATTATTCATATTATAAAGACGCAGGACAGATCTATCCTTCTTCCATTTCATATACCAATAATCCGAGCCTTTCCGGTATTTTTCTTGTTGAATTTTTACGGGAAGATCGCAATGATGTAGCAACTTCTTCAGTTTCAGGCTTTTCTGTCGCCACAAAAAAGCAAATAAAAGAAATTCGTATCAAAACGAACGGAGAAGTTACACATAGATACGTATTGTCATATGACGCAGGCAACAGCGGACTGCGCTCGCTTCTTGTTTCCGCCGAAGAATCGGGCTGGGACAGCAGTCTCGGTACAACGACGCTTCCCGCCGTCGAGTTCGGATATTCCACTAGTACGGAAGGTTGGACCGAAAATACCGATCCGAATAAATGGCGATTGCCCGGTGGTCATTATTTTACCGGACCAACAGGAGGAGACGGCGGTGGAAGAGTACTTGATTTCAATGGAGACAGCCTTCCTGATCTCAACTGGAGCTGGGGAGGTCTGTATCCCGTCTATTACGAACATGAGAATACCGGATTGACATGGGCGACTACAACGGGATATGATTCACCGGAATTATTTATGCAACCTTATGATTCAGGACTACGTTTTGTCGACCTGAACGGCGATGGATATGTTGATGAAATAGTATCGAGATGGCAAGGAGCTTCATATAAAGCTGTCTATTTGGGAAGCGCAAGCGGCTGGTCCGCCACGAACAACTGGACGCCTCCCGTATATTTTGTGAACACAAACGGATTTTCATCAATCGATCGTGGTGTGCGCCTTGTGGATGTTAATGGAGACGGTTTAACTGACATTACGGGAGATGATGGGACATATATAAATAACGGAAGTCAGTTTGTTCAGGATACTTCGTGGACGTTTCCGACGGAAGTTGTTTCTGGTGGAAATGATGCGGGGGTGCGTATTGTGGATTTGAATAATGATGGACTTGCGGACGTGTTGGTGTCTCGAGATTATATCGGTGGCGCGTATTTACCAAAGCATATTGGATATTTAAATATAGGACACGGCTGGCAAGAAACTCCATCATTTGTACCTCCTACAATTTTTTTAGATGGAATTGGGTGGGATACGGGTTACCGATTTGCTGATGTTAATGGTGATGGATTTACTGACTTTGTCGGTAGTGCGGATGGGCGCGATGTTTATATTAATACCGGTTCGAGTTGGGTGGAAGCATCGTCGACTTTTCCTACAGATGTAATGGAATACCAAGGAGGGAACATTTTTAAAGACCTTGGGGTAAACGTCGAAGACGTCAATGGTGATGGTCTTCCTGATGTAATAAGGAATGATTATCAAAATCATTATGTTTGGATCAAAAATGGAGAAAAAGCCGATCTCTTGAATCGCATTACTGGAGAACAAGGGGCGGTAACGACGGTCGAATATGCGAATAGCGCCGAGCTTGCCGACGACGATTCACAACCGAATCCGAATTTGCAATATAATTTCACAGTTGTAAAAGGAATTGCAACGGATGCGGGTTTTGGAGGAACGGTTTCGACGACAACCTATCTCTATTCCGACGGAGTATATTACCATTCCGATCCGCTCGACAAAAAATTTGCAGGATTCGCGAAAATAACCAAAACCGATGAAGAAGGAAATGTTACAAAAACCTATTATCACCAAGGCAACACATCCGACTCAACGAACGGCGAATACAACGATCACATTTCAAAAATAAACAAACCCTATCGTGTTGAAAAATATGACGACGCCAATAATCTCTATTCGCTGACCGTCAACAAGTGGGACAAATACAGCATTACTGCAAGCTCTACTTTTGTAAAACTCGTCCAATCGACCGAAGAAGATTTTGATGGGAATGGAACACACAAGGATAAAGCCGAAGCGTATTCCCATAACGACAGCACCGGAAACCTTTCTCAGAAAGTATTATGGGGCGAAGTAAGTGGAAGCAATGACGGATCATTTACCGATACTGGTACTGATAAGGCCACCTACGCCTACAGTTATGCGGCCAGTTCCACTAATAGCGTAATTTCTTTGCCGTCGCGCCAGTTGGTAACCGATCAATCCGACAATACCGTCAAAGATACGAAATGGTATTACGACGGACTTTCCTTCGGTTATGCCTCGGCGGGAAACTCGACCAAAGAAGAAAAACTTATTTCAGGTAGTGCGTATGCTAGCACTACCAAAGTTTACGACGGAACCTATGGGCTCGTCACACAACAGGCAGACCCGCGAGGAAATGCGACGAACTATTCGTATGACACGTATGATCTTTTTGTTGCCACATCCACTAACTCGCTCGGACAAACACAAAATTTCCTTTACGATTATTCATCCGGAAAAGTTGCGACCACGACCGATGAAAACGGACTAGTTTTTGCCGTTGAGTATGACGGCATAGATCGCGTCGTCGCGGAAAAACAGCCCGATCAAACAAATCCCAGAACACTCGTAACCAAATCAGCGTATACCTATACCGATACGCCACTTGAGGTTGCAGTACAAAAAACAAATTATCTCAATCCATCCTTAACGAATACTGTTTACGTCTATAAAGACGGCCTTGGTAGAACGATACAAATCCGTTCGCAATCGGAAGGGAGTAATACGTATGCAGTAAGAGATGTGTCGTTCAATGATCGCGGCTTGATAGAAAAAGAATCGCTCCCATATTTCGCTTCGAGTACTGCGAGAACGAGTGCCACAGCAGAAACTAATTTGTACGCAACATATACCTATGACCCGCTCGGACGCGTAACGGAAATATTAAACGCGGTTGGTAGTACAACCAACGCCTACGATGACTGGAAAGTTACTACCACAGATGCGCGCGGAAAACAAAAAATACTCACCAAAGACGCGTACGGAAATCTCGTGAAGGTGGAAGAAAAAAACAGCGGCGACACGTATACCACGAATTACGAATATAATTTGTTGGGAAACCTCACAAAAATTACCGACGCGCTTTCAAATATCCGCAATTTCACCTACGACAAACTCGGACGACGCACAACCGCCGAAGACCTCCACGCTTCCGGCGACGGCACCTATGGAACATGGACCTATGCGTATGATGACGCCAATAATCAAACACAGTCCGTTGATCCGAAGAGTCAGACCGTGAATTACACTTTTGACGAGCTTAATCGCCCATCAACGGAAGATTACATGGGTCAATCAGGTACGGAAACAACCTACACCTACGACAACTGTACGAACGGAAAAACGCGTCTTTGTACTGCGAGTTCAACCGCAACCCTCATATCTTATGAGTACACGCCGATCGGACAAACCAAGATCGCGACATCGACCATTTCCGGAACGCCATACGCGACCGCTTACGACTACGACCGACAAGGCAATCAAACATTCATCACGCATCCCGACGGTTCTCAAATAAAATACACCTACAATGCCGCAAATCTCATTGAAAAAGTCGAAGAAAAAGAAAACGGAGGATCGTTCAGTAATGTAGTATCGAACTTTGATTATTCGCCGACAGGTCAGCCGACGGTTATAAATTATACGAACGGAGTTGTAACGACAAATACGTATGACGAGGATCATTTATATCGCTTAAATAATAAAAATACATCAAACGGCACTATTCAAAATATCTCCTACTCCTACGACGAAAACGCGAACATCACACAGATCGCAGATGCTTCCGCTAATACAGGATTAGCAAAAACCATCAACTACACTTATGACGATCTGAATCGTTTGCTTACCGCTTCGACGACGATGGCGAGCTCCACGCCTTTTAGTCAAACCTTCACTTACAATGCCATTGGAAACATCTCGTCTTCAACTTTAGCGGGAGTATATGCGTATGACGGCACCAACTACGCGAATCCGCATGCGGTGACTTCGATAACAGCGAACGGATCAGATGGAAGTGTTTCCGCTTCCACCCCTGCGCTCGATTCGACCACGACAAGCATATCGAATGGCTGGAGCGGCTCCACTACAAAAACCTGGATGCATACCGTAACGGGAACAAATCCGATCATTATCCTTACTGCTGACATCTGGCAGGATGTTGCCGGCACCGGCTCAATATCTTCCGCCACATGGAACGGCGGCGCGTTCACAAAAGCAAGTTCAACGAGAATGATGGGGATGTCATCGGAGATCTGGTATCTTTTTGCCACCACCACCGGCGCAAAAACGATGTCCGTCAATATAACGGGCGATACCGATGCGATAAAACTCTCCGCCAGTTCCTTTACGAACGCCGCGGCAACCTCGCCCGATGCCATCGCTTCCGCCACCGGTACGAATGGAAACCCGAGCACCACGCTCTCTGTTCCGAACGTAAACGACATTGTGGTTTCAACCCTTTCGCGTTTCTCCACCGCAAATGCCACCACTTCAAAAACCTCGCTCTTTAAAGACTTCACCGGTTCAACCCTCGCCGCCGCAAGTTATGGTATCGCGACCACAACCGGAAATTACACCGATATCTATACCGGGTCAGCAAGCCAAGACTGGTCCATGCTCACGGCATCATTCAAACCGGCAACCACCAGCACCGAAACGATCGCTTTCGAGGCGACTTCGACAGATTCATCTCAAGGAGTGAGCTCGGTTACTTTCAGCCATACGACCGGAAGCGGAAATAACAGAATGCTCGTGGTGGGAACATCGATCTATGAGCCGGGCACCCCCGGAAACCGCGTAGTCTCGGGCGTAACCTATAACGGCGCATCGCTAACCAAAGTCCGTGCCGACGATTACGATTCGATAAGCGGCTGTTCCGAACTTTGGTATCTTCCCGATCCTGCATCGGGATCGCACAACGTTGTCATTACGCTTACCGGCTCCGTGACAAACATCGACTCCTATGCCTCGACCTTCACCGGCGTGGCGCAAACCGGCCAGCCGTACTCGAATGCCGGCGCCAATACGGATTGGGTCATGGATCATTCCGTTTCAACCTCCACTGTGTCGGGAGCGCTTGTGATCGACGCTTTGAACGGCAATATCGGATCGTTCTCTATTGCGGCAGGACAGACGGCTCTCATGAATTTATCCGGCGGCACCGGTATCGGAAGCTATAAACTCGCCACATCTTCCGGTACGTATACTATGAAAGAAACGACCGCTTCCTACGACTGCGCCGCGCATTCGCTCGCCACATTCGCCCCCGCCACGACCACGACAAGCGGAACATCCACCACAACCCTTTCGTATGATGCGAATGGCAACCTCACCTCGGACGGAACACTCGCTTATTCGTGGGACTACAAAAACCGACTGATACAAAGCACCAGCGCTACCAGCACCTCAACCTACACCTACGATCACTCCGGAAATCGTGTTAAACTGACAGAAGATGGTACCACGACATATTTCCCGAATAAATACTTTAACCAAATAGGCACTACCGGCACAATCACCAAACACATCTTTGCCGGAGATCTTCTCGTATCTACCATAGAGTCCAAAAATACTCAAAATCAAAGCACGACCACCGTTTCTTCCATCTATTCCGATTCCATAAACGGTTGGGATAACTGGTCTTGGGGGACAACTCTCGATCCTTCCAACTCAAGCCCTGTACGCATCGGAACATATTCACTCAAAGCGACCCACTCTGATTCATGGACAGGGCTCTATCTTCATAGTTCAGGAGTAAGTACCGCGACTTCCACTCATTTCTCCTTCTCTGTCCGCGTACCCGACGCCGATGCGGGCATTTACATCGATTCGTACGGACCGGACGGCTGGCTCGCCCAGATAACTCTCGCAGATTACATTCCCGGCGGTTCGCTTTCCGCAAATACGTGGTATGACGTCGACATTCCGCTTGCCGATCTATCGGCCGCAAGCACGACGCTTACCGGATTTGCCGGAATGAGAGCGAGTGCGGGGACGGTGTATTGGGATGATATACGGCTCATTTCTTCTAATGGAGAAGAAGCAACCGCTACGAGTACGGTGAGGTATATCCATACCGACCATCTTGGCGGGACGAATGTGGTGACCGATCAGAATGGAAACCTTGTCGAAGCGGTGGATTACTATCCGTATGGTACAATGAGGGTAGATGATAAAGTAGGTTCTTATGCAGAGAAAAGGAAGTATACGGGGACGGAAAATGACAGCCTGAGCGGTCTCAATTATATGCAGGCGAGGTACTATGAGGGGGCGCGTGGGCGGTTCATCTCACAAGACCCCGTATTTTGGGAGATAGGTCTTACTCGAGATGGACGAAGCGTACTTACTAATCCACAGGCACAAAACAGTTATAGTTACGCGAACGGAAATCCAATAACAAACAAAGATCCGAACGGAAGAAATCCTTTCATAATTGCCGCCGGTGCAGCTTATGTAACCTCTGTAACATGGAATCGGGGAAGTGATATCTATCAGAACTATCAGGATATAGTTTCAGGAAGAAATCCTGATGCCCCGATACTTCAAGCAAGAGGAGAGTACCCAGGTATTCGGTACGCGAAAGATGCAACAACGGCAGCATTACTTGCCGCCGGAGTAGTCGGAGCGGGTCTATATTTTGATGGACTTGCAGTAGCGGGAGCGATTACAACGCAAGGATCAAAGGTGTTAACGGCCGCAACTGGCGGACTTGGAAATGTTGCTGTTTCCCTTGCAAACGGGAATGCAAAAAATCAAACAACTGGACAAATTAATTCCACTGCTCTGTTTGGAGATTTTCTCGGTGGATTTATAGGTACTCGTATCGGTCAACAAATTCCAAATCCCGCTGGTAGAGCCCCCGTTTCTATTGGTGCATCTCTCGGAAGTGCGCGATCTGTAACGGAGCAACTTCGAGCACAGTTAGGTCAACTTACTCAAGTACTGACGTCTATGATGGCGACATTATCAACAAAAACCGAAAAGAAATAAATCGCCTTATGAAAAATAACTATCATTATTTATCTCCCAGTAAGAAACAGCTACTCTTCGGTTATGGGATAATATATTTTTTCTTCGCACAATATATTATCTTCTCCGAATTACCATTTTTGCAATCAACTTTTTGGTTTTGGATAGTTTGTGGCACTCTTTATTTTCTTGAAAGAAAGGGAACATACTTTCTTATTCAAGATGACAAACTGAAAGGGAAAGCTTCGTTTCTGAATGGAAAGGATATTCCGCTTAAAAAAATTAGAAAACTTACTGTCGGTCAATCAGAAGTGGTTATATTTCATCCATATGGATTAAAACTTGTTTTTGAAGATGAGTTCGGGAATGTTGGACAGCGAGTGCTTGTTTTTCGTCGTTTTGAAATTCCAGACATGGAAAAGTTTATAAGAGACCTTTGTCTTGCGGCTCCGAACATTACCGTAGATGAAGAGCTCTATACACAGATAAAGAAGAAAAAAGAAAAAGCAAAACAGAAAAAAACGATCAGCGATTACTTCAGTGTGGATTAAAGCATGTATTCGATGCATTTATGCAGAACAAACAATATCAATATCTACATACGAGAAAAGCCGAACTCTGGTGAACGGAATCGGGGTCAGGCACCCATTCTTTCTGAAATCTGTGGTATAATACAATAACTATGCCAAGAAATGAACGCGTCGACGTTGCCGACGAAATCTATCACGTCATTAACCGCGGAAACGGACGACAAACGATCTTTAAACAAGAAGAAGACTTCCTTCTTTTTGAATCCCTTTTAGAACACGCAAAAGAGTTTATCGTCGATATGCGAATTATCGCCTACACAATAATGCCGAACCACTGGCATCTAGTACTGCAGCCGCGAAAAGATGGCGATCTTGCTCTTTTTATGCATTGGCTCACCACAACCCATACTCGCAGGCATTATGCTTTGAATGAGGTCATCGGAGGAGGCCATCTCTACCAAGGGAGATATAAATCATTCCTCATCGATACTGATAGTTATTTCCTTTCCGTTATTAAGTATGTTGAAAGAAACCCCGTCCGTGCAAAACTTACCGAAAGGTGTGAAGATTGGCAATGGGGAAGCGCATGCAGACGAATGACTGGTACGGAAAAACAAAAAAAATTACTTTCGTCCCCGATCATTTCTTTCCCCGAGAAATATTCCGATTGGATTAATGCGTCTGAAAAAGAAGAAGATATTGATAAAATTCGCAATTCCGTAAACAGAGGTGTACCATACGGTAGAGAGGATTGGATCGATGCGATGGTTGAAAAATATGAACTGGATTCGACGAGAAAGAGATCGGGAAGACAGAAGAAACATTAGAACACATATTTTGAAAAGAATGGGTGCCTGACCCCTATTACAATAAAATACCGTGAATTTTAGTCATTTTTTATATAAATTCATGATATATTGACAAAATGTCGTGAATTTGTATAATATATATATGGCAAACAAAGAAACAAAACATAAAATTGACGCACTTAAAAAAGAATATGATGCCTTAAAAACGGGGAAAGAGTCACTTCTTGATCTTTTGTTTGAGGCTGAGTTGCCGGAATCGGTTTATAATTCCAATGCGATCGAAAATTCTACCCTCACTATTTCAGAAACAGAAAAGATACTTCTCAGTCAGGAAGTCTCGCGGAATGTATCAACTCGCGAAGTTTTTGAAGCCAAAAACCTTGCGGTGGTTTTTGAGTATATAAAAAATAAGGTTGAAGCGAAAAATGTCGATGCGGAATTTATTCTGCTTTTACATAGAATGCTCATCGGTAATATTGATCCGAGTATTGCCGGGCGATTTCGAACGATCGGCGAGTACGTTCGCGTTGGTACGCATATTGCGCCGCCACCGGAACATTTGCAGGCGATGATCAGCTCCGCGCTTCTCGAATATTCAAGTAACGCGAGTGCTTATTTTTTAGATAAAATTGCTCGTTTTCATCTCGATTTTGAAAACATTCATCCATTTAACGATGGAAACGGAAGAATCGGACGCGTGCTTTTGACTTATCAATTATTACAGCTCGGTTTCCCTCCGATCATTATTCGCGACAAAGAAAAAAAGATGTATTACAAATCTTTCTGTGAATATCGCGATAGCGGGAAAAAGAAAATTGCTACGATGGATAAAGTGATCTCGCTCGCGCTAGTGGAATCATTTCACAAGCGAATCGCCTATTTACGAGGAGAAACCATCGCGAGGTTATCGGATTATGCTGAAAAACAAAAAGAATCGGCATCGGTTTTACTCAATAAAGCTAAGCGTCAAACGATTCCGGCGTTTCGCGAAAAAGGCGTGTGGAAAATCGGGGAGAAAATATAAAACAGCAGTAATCAAAAACGGGTCACAAATTGTGACCCGTTTTTTGAAATCTATCTATTTTCTATTCTCAATTCTCTATTTTCTTTTTTTATTTTTGTACGCTGAACGTCGTTGACAATTGGCTTCGGTTTCCGTTCGTATCGTATACGACTATTTTAAGAGTGTTGTCGTTTTGTATGCTTCTGATGTGCCCGGGGTAGAAGGAGAAATCAAATGGCGGGCTGTAGAGAGTTTGAGCGATCACTCCGTTTATATACATTTCGGCTCGCGACATCGCGTACTTGCTGGAACCTTGGAAGCTCACCGGAACCTTTTGCCCCACCGTATAAGTACTTCCTGGTTGAGGAGAAACGAGTACGATCTTCGGCGCATCGGATTGTGATTGCGTTGCCGGCGCGCTTAATGGCTGGAATATGCCGGGATTACCGGGATTCTGACCCGCCCATATTCTGATGGGGTATTCCCAGAGCCAATATTGGGAATCATTTCCCGGATTTGCGGGAGGCGGGCCGAGCGGGTCGTCTTTGTCTACGAAGGCAAGGATCGTGTGATATCCTCCCGATCTCCAGTCGCCGCGAAGGATTGGTTTTTCGGGCGCGCTCGGGATCGGTTTCTCATATGTTTCAACCGGAAGTTTTCTGAGCGCCTCATCCATTATCGCTCGCCACATGGGGGCAACGATCAGTCCGGATATTTTCTTTTCCATCGGCGTATTATTGTTGTTTCCCGCCCAAACTCCGACAACGATCGAGGGCGTGTAACCGATGATCCATGCATCGCGGTAATCATTTGTCGTTCCTGTTTTTACGGCTACCTGTCTCTCCGGGAAGTGAAGCGGGGAGGTGGTATCATAGAGGGGTGCTCTGGCGACATTGTCTGAAAGAATGTCGGTAATTTGAAGCGATATATTTTTATCCAATATTTCGTTTGGTTCGGGTTCGTATTCTTCCAATACTTTTCCGCTTCCATCTTCGACTTTTAGAATATAAGCCGTATTATTTTTTACCCCATTGTTTGCAAAGACGCCGTATGCGCCGGTCATGTCGTAAAGCGAGACCTCGCCCGATCCGAGCACGAGCGTGAGTCCGTATTGTTTTGCGCTTTTTAGCGTGGTGATCCCCATACTTCTTGCTGTGTTAATTGAATCCTGAGGACCGGCAAGGTAATACATCTTAACGGCCGGAACATTTACCGATTGGGCGAGCGCGTTGCGAAGGGAAATGGGTCCGCGATACTCGTTATCGTAGTTTTCCGGCATATAGCACTCTTCAGGCTTGGTGTCGGGAGAAGAAGGTATGCCTTCCACCGAACATTTTGTGTTGAATTCGGTCGGAACATCGAATACGACCGTCTCGGGAGTATATCCTTTTTCAAAAGCGGTCGCATAAACGAACGGTTTAAAGGAAGATCCGGGCTGCCGATTCGGAGAAAGCGCGACGTTGAAGTTTCCGTCGATATTTTTGTTGAAATAATCGCGCGAGCCGACCATAACTAAAACTTGTCCTGTTTTTGGGTCGATCCCCACTGCGGCTGCGTTGCTTGCGTTGAACGCGCTTGCGTTTATATTGCCGTATTCTTTTACGATATCTTCCGCCTTCGACTGCAAACCGGCGTCAAGCGTGGTGGTAATGCGGAGCCCGCCATTCTCAACCATATCTCTCCCGTATTTTTCTTCCAGATACTGCTTGACCATGACCACAAAATGGGGGGCTTCGATACCGCTCGTTTCCGTCTGAGGTTTAAACGTTATGACATCGTTTTCGGCATCTTTGTATTCTTCTTCGGTGATAAGATCCAATTCCAACATTCTCGCGAGTACCATTTGCTGTTTTTTATCCAGTTCTTTTTTGTTATTTCCGTATGGCGAATAATATGTCGGGGCAGGGGTTAACGCAGCGAGATAAGCGGATTCTGCAAGCGTAAGGTCTGATGCATGTTTTCCAAAAAATGCTTGCGCCGCCTCTTCAATGCCGTAAATATTGCCGCCGTAGGGGACCTCATTGAAGTAGAGCTCCAAGATCTTGTCTTTCGAGAGCACTTGTTCCAGTTTAATGGCCACTATCCATTCTTTGATCTTCCTTGTGACGGTTTTTTCCGGCGTGAGAAAAGCGTTTTTAACGACTTGCTGAGTGATGGTGGATCCGCCTTGGCTGAATTCACGGGATCCGAGGTTTACAAAGATCATGCGGATGACCGCTTTCGGATCAATGCCCATATGCTGATAGAATCGCGAATCTTCCATTGCGATCGTTGTTTTCTGCGCATTCGGAGATATTTTATCGAGCGTAACGACCGTTCTTTTAATATTTTCATGGACGTCGTATAGAAGGACCTTTCCCGTTCGGTCCAGTATTTTTGTTGATTCGCTGATGCGCCACTCTTGAAGAGAGTTCAGGTCGGGGATCTTAACGGTCGAAAGCCAGACCATGGCAATTCCGACGATAATGAGAAAGAAGGCAACGAGAAAAAGAATGATATTTCTCAGTAGATTATTTTTTCGAGGTCTAAAGACCGATTCGATATTTTTTCGTAATTTCATAGATGTAAAATACCACAAAATCAACTAAAAGTATACGAATAAAAATTTCAATTCTTGTATTTTTTATACAAAAAAAATACACCCGAATTCGGATGTATTTTTTTGTATAAAATAAAATTAAAATTCGTCTTCCTCTTCCTCTTCTTCGAGATCTTCATCAACACCCTCATCATCTTCATCGTCGAATAGGTCATCATCAAGCTCTTTTTCCTCATCTTCGTCGATTTGTAAACCGAATTCACTATCTTCCGTTTCCATGAAGTTCATGGAGGTATCGGAATGATCGCGGTGTGCTACCATGTTGTTATAAATAAGCTTTTAAACTCCGTGGCGCGCTTTCAAAAACGCGTGGCTGCGGAGATGGCTACATTTGTATCAAATAATGGAAAAGAATGCAAGTAGGGGTGTGGATAGCGTTAAAAAGAGAATAGAAAATAGAGAAATGGAAAATTGAAAACGATTAGAAAATAGAGAATAGAAAATTGAAAATAGAAAAAACGTCGTCATCTATTTTCTGTTTTGTACCTTGTATGAGGCAAAACAGGTGATCGCACAGGCGATGGCGTCGTATTCGTCGTCTTTCATGGCTCGTTTTTCTGTTGCAATAAGCCGTTTCACCATTTCGGTAACTTGGTTTTTATCGCTCCTGCCGTAACCCGTAATGGCGATCTTTATTTGAAGCGGGGTATATTCGAATATTTGCAGACTTTTTTTGATGGCTTGAAAAATAACTATACCGCGCGCTTCGGCGACATTCATGGCGGTTTTTTGGTTCGTGTTGAACATAAGTGTTTCGATCGCAAGCGCGGTCGGCTGGTGGGTCTGTATGACCTCCTCCACCCGATTTCCGAGCAGTAAAAGACGTTCGTGAAAATCGAGTTCTTTTGAGGTTTGGAAACACTCCGAATAAACAAGAAAATCTTTGTTTTCCCGTTTTTCAACAATGGCTATTCCCAAACGCTCATAACCGGGGTCGATACCTAAGACGCGCATAAAATTATAGATAATTGATAATAGAAAATTGAAAATAGAAAAAACATCGTCATTCTATTTTCTATTATCAATTTTCTATTCTCTATTATCTAATCGTTATTCCGCGCTTGTATACACCTTCTGCACCTCGTCATTATCTTCCAATTCATCAACCAGTGCTTCTAATTTTTCCAGATCTTCGTCTGAAAGCGGGGTGGTGAGCTTGGGAATATAACCATCCAGGGTCTTGTCGAAATTCCAGCTCGCTGAACCGGGCGTGCCAAGCGCCAAGCCTCTTTTGGTGAACGCGTGCTTTATTTCCGCCGCGGCTTTGTTGCGGTTGTCGGTCAGCGCTTCTATGATAATTCCGCATCCGCCGGGACCGTATCCTTCATAGATGATCGTTTCCATTTCGCCGCCTTCTCCTCCTTTTCCTTTTTTTACCGCGCGGTCGATGTTGTCGGACGGCATATTCTCTTTCTTCGCTTTTTCGATAACAGAACGAAGCGTTGCGGAATTCACATCGCCATTTACCCGCTTTGACTCAAGCGAGATAAGCCGAGCGTATTTGGAAAAGATCTTGCTCTTCTTCCCGTCTGTAACCGCTTTTTTATTCTTAATTTGAGACCATTTATTGTGACCGGACATAAAAGTTAAAAGTTTATCAAGTTTGTAAAGTTCATCAAGTGTGGTTATTTTTGAGAAAAGCCTATTTTTCTTTTTGGTTTTTCTTCTTCGGTTAAAAGCTGTTTTAAGGTGTCAAAAACCACTTTGAAGCGCTGATCGTATTTTTTCTCCATCGCTTCGATCTTTTCTTTTACTTCTTTGTAATTCGAGAGCATTTCTCGGAGCTTTATAAAAGTTCTGACGATCTGAATATTCACTTGAATGGCGCGCTCACTTTTGAGAACACTGGAAAGCATGAGAATTCCTTGTTCGGTAAAAACAATAGGATCTTTTCTTAAACCCATTTTGTCTCCAGAATTGGAGGTCACAAATTGTGACTTCCAAATTTTAGTTTCCTCTCTGGTAAGTTGAAACATGAAATCTTCCGGAAAACGATCAATATTTCGTTTTACCGCCTGATTGAGCGCTTTTGTTTCAACCCCGTAAAGTACTGACAGGTCTCTCGCGGACATAACTTTTTGTCCACGCATGACAAAAATGCTTTGAATGATCCGCTCCTTTGGAATAACGTGTGTTTCTTTCATTTTTTTGTTTAACAACCTATGTTTTAAAATTAACATAAAATAGCATGTTATTCAAATTCATATAGTGTTCATGTTTTTAAGGTATTAAGAGTCGGGATGCTTTTTTAATTAAGAAAAAAAAGGGGGTTCTTATGTATACCGCATCTGATTCTGTCGGCACAAACGGAAAAAGCTATGAAGATCTGGAGACTGAAAACAGGGAATTAAAAAGACTGCTCAACCAAGGGTCTTTACATGAAAAGAAAACAAACGAACTTAGTTCTTATTATTCGATGAGAATGAAGGCTTTTATGATATGCGCTATATGCGTACTTGCGTATTGTATTGCGCACACCTATGGAAAGTCCATCGTTAATGTTTTAGGTCCATACTCTCCTGAATACCTATTCGCCAGAAACATAATGACCTACTCAAGCTTGGCTTTTATCTTTTCAGCTCTTTGGGCGGCCATGTGTACAGTTATCGTACGGGTAAAAAGTTTTCATATCGAATAAGTATGCCATCTCTAACTAACCACTTCCCATTCGTCATCCCGTGCCGAGACACGGGATCAACGGGAGTAACGATAGACGTGGATTCCGGCTCGCGGCCTCGCCACGCCGTAGCCTTGGCGGAGGGTGGGGCCGGAATGACGACGAAAGTGATTGGGTTAATCGGAGATAGTATAAACATAAGGATATACATAAAACACCACGGCAAAAGTCGCGGTGTTTTCTTTTTTCTTCGGCGGTTTTTTATACTGAGCCTTTATCTTTCACCTCCGGCATATCGAAACCCAAATGCTCGAATGCTTTTGGGGTAACCATTCTTCCTCTCGGCGTTCTTTCCAACATTCCTATTTGGATCAAGTATGGCTCATTTACTTCTTCGATCGTGGCGTCTTCTTCTGAAAGAGAGGTGGCGATGGTTCCGAGACCGACGGGGCCGCCCTTGAAGTTTTTTATAATTATTTCGAGTATCTGCCTATCGACGGAAGTAAGGCCGAGGTTGTCGACCTCCAACAGATGGAGCGCTGATTTGGCGGTTTCTTTATCGAGCGGTTTTTTGTGGACCTGCGCGTAGTCGCGGCATCGTTTCAAAAAGTAGTTCGCGGTGCGAGGGGTGAATCGGCTTCGTTTGGCGATCTCTTTTGCTCCGCCCTCATCGATCTCTATACCGAGTAATTTTGCGGAACGATCGATTATCTGCCGTATCTCGTCTTCGCTGTAAAACTCCAAACGAAAAGTGCCTCCGGAAAAACGTGATCGGAGCGGGGAAGAGAGGAGAGCGACTCGGGTGGTCGCCGCAATGAGCGTGAACGGCGGGAGTTCAAGCTGGATCGTACGAGCGGAAGGACCTTTTCCGATAATAATATCGAGCGTACCGGATTCCATGGCCGGATACAAAACTTCCTCGATCATTTTGTTCAGACGATGTATCTCGTCGATAAAAAGAATATCGCCCGGAGAAAGATTGGTAAGCACAGACGCCAAATCACCGACTTTTTCTATTGCCGGCCCGGAGGTGATCTTTATTTGTTTTCCTGTTTCTTTTGCGATCAAGTGCGCGATCGTCGTCTTGCCTAATCCGGGAGGTCCGTAAAAAAGCAAGTGTTCCGGCGGATGATCTCTTTCTTTCGCCGCAGTGAGAAGAATATGAAGATTATCTTTTATTTTTTGCTGCCCGATATATTCGCTCCAAATGGCGGGGCGGAGCGTATTATCCAGAAAAGAGCTTTCTTTATGAGTTTTATGCAAATCGCTTGACATAAATTATATTATATGATAGGATAACAATGTAAATTGGATTGGCGATCGTTTGTCAGAAACGGAATGCGCATTGTAAATATCTAAGCAATCGGGCGTCTTCACGCTTCCGGGTGTCCTCTGAGGACATTCTGGGTACCACGTTCGCGTGTGTATACTGGAATCCCCCTTAAGGAGATTCCTAACTTTTAGTGCCAATACCAATTTTTGCTGAAAGGATTGCTTAGATATTTAGAGTGCGTATTTTTTTTACAAAAACAGAATTTTTATTTTTGGAATTTCCAAAGATAAAGGTTCTGTTTTTTTCTTATCCTACTTTTATACTACTCCAATATTTTTTTGGCACAAGCCAATCGCGAACGCGTTTGACGCAAAGTCAAACGACGAGTATCGGGAATTAGTATCAGTATCAGGGGCGGCGTAGAAAACAATACCGATGTTGTGTAAAATTCGTCCCCTTAGTTTTTATTAAATAATTTTTGTGATACACTATTTTTTGGCGCTCTTCTGATGGAGGGAATTAACATGCGCGAAACAATTCGTAGATCTGTAAGTACAGACGAGATAAGTGCGGTCGTTTATGAGATATTGGACCAAGAATATTTTATACTGCGAGATCTTGTAAATAAACTTGAATTAGCTTACCACGATAAAGAAGTAAATACAGAGCTCGTCCGCGCTTATTTATCTCAAATGGAACAATTTGGATTAGTGGAAGAATCCCGATCCGGAGTGGGTCTTGATAAAAAATATTGGTGTCATAAACCAACCCTATAAATACCAAATCCCTTGATAGACTTTAGTCTATCAAGGGATTTTTTCTGTTCGTTTTGCCTGATACGGATACTAATTCCTGATACTCGCGTTATCGTTCTCCCGACATATCCACAACGCGATACAATTCCTCAAGCGTCGTTACTCCATTCAAGACTTTCAGTATTCCGTCTTCTCGCATGTCGAGTATTCCTTGTTTATGAGCGATCTTCTTTATTTCACGGTCGCTCGGGTTGGATTCGAGCATATCATCGATCTCCGCGGTAATGATGATGCCTTCGTATAAACCTATTTGCCCTTTAAATCCGGTATTGTTGCAGTTGGGGCATCCGACTGATCTCCAGATCTTGCCGTGATTTTCTACAGTCCTTCCAACCATACCTTTAACGATCTCATCGATAAGCGCGCGTTCTTCTTCTGATTGAGAATCTTCTTTTTTGCATTTTTGGCAGATGACGCGAGTCAGGCGCTGAGCAAGAGCGATATTTAATGCGCCCCCGATTATCTTCGGGCTGATGCCGAGTCCTATTAAACGAGGGATGGCTCCTGCGGCGTTGTTGGTATGAAGCGTAGAAAATACGAGATGTCCGGTCAATGCGGCATCCATGGACACATGAGCGGTTTCCGAATCTCGGATCTCTCCGATCATTATCACATCCGGGTCTTGACGCAGAGATGACCGAAGTCCGGCGAGAAACGTATAACCCTTCTTTTCGTCCGTTTGTGTCTGAACGATACCTTCCAAATGGTATTCGATCGGGTTTTCGATGGTAATGATCTTGATCTTCGGCGTATATATCTCGCGCATGAATGCGTAGAGGCTGGTGGTTTTTCCGGAACCCGTCGGACCGGTTGTAAGGATCAATCCGTTCGGTTTTTCGATCTGTTTTTGTACCTCTTTGCGCAAAACATCATCGATACCAAGGGCGGAGAAGGGGATGTTGATAATATTCGGGTTGAGCAACCTCATAACCACCGCTTCGCCATAGGTGCCGGGAAGTACGGAAGAACGAATTTCGATCTCGGTATCGTTCAGTACGACACTGAAACGTCCATCTTGAGAAACCGAGCTGATATTGAGCTTCATGCCGGAGACCAGTTTAACCCGGGAAAGAATGAGTTTGAAAATGTGCGCATCGAAAACAATGATATCTTGAAGTACGCCGTCCATGCGCAAACGCAAACGGGCGGTATCTTCGCTCGGTTCTATGTGAATATCGGAAGCGTTCGTCACCATCGCGCCGGCAAGCACCATTTCCAAAATGCGCGATACCTGATGCACTTTTTCTTTATTGGTCATCATGTCTCCGACCAGGCGCTTGAAGTCGTCTACATTTTGCTGCTGCTCGAGAAAATAAAGAATGTCATCGTTGGATATTTCCAAAACTCCGGATTTTTCCCCCTGTGCGGCCGACATTTCTTTGTAGCGGTCCCACGCGATGTTCAGGCTCACCATTGATGTCATATAAATAATGACATGATATCCCTTCTGCTCCAATTCGTTGATCGCGAACATCGTCTCGTCATTCTTAGGCGAATGAACGGCAACAAAAAGTTTTTTTCCGACCATGTGGAAAGCGGCGACTTGGGCTTTTCTCGCGGTCTCTTCAGGAACGAGATGCAGCGCGTCAATGTCTATTGAAGTAACGCTGAGATCAATATACAGAAGTCCGTATTTGGAAGATAGTATCCTCGCGAGATCCTCCTCCTCTTTTATTCGCAGGGTGTCGAGTTTTTTTTGCTGTCTGGTTTCGTCAAATTGAGGCATAAGAGTACTTTTTGTAATTACTTTGCTTTGAAAATCAAGAATTGGTCGTTTTTTTAAAATAAGTCCCGTGTTCTAAAAAATTTCCAATTTCTAATTTTTAATTTCCAATAAAATTTCAAATATTGGAACTCTTTCAAAAGTCTTCCGTTGTCATCCCGGGCCGCGATCCGGGATCCACGTTGTTGTTGGTTGACATGGATTCCGGATCAAGTCCGGAATGACGAACTGGAGGGGTGAGACTTTTGAAAGTTCTATTAAAATATCATGTATCAATAATAACATTTTTATCGCACAGACAACAGGGTTTTTTGGAACACGATCAGTGGATGTTCATTAATTTTTAACCTGAAGATATTCATTGAATCTTCACTTAAAATCAAGCATAGTTACCTGTATGAAAAAACAGTACATAATCGCCGTTATCGCAGTTCTTATCCTTGCCGGGGTGGGGTGGGTTTTGATACATAAAAATGCGAGTGAAAAAAAGATTTCCGGTTTGGATCGGCGGAATTCTGCGAAGGGATTACCTTTTTCTGATCCGTTACCAATAAATGAAGAAGTACGATTAGAAAATAAAAGCTTAGGAACAAACGTGAACACATCCCTAGTTTTATCATCCTTATTAGCTCTTAAAACCGACACAAGCGCTTGGCAAATCTATAAAAACGAAAAATATGGATACGAGTTTAAATACCCGCAAGGCTTTGTGGTAAAAAATTATGGCGATGGAAACTTCTTAATTTCAAGCACTTCTGTGCCCAATGCATTATTTATTTCAGGATATGTTTTCGGACGAACGGATACCGAGAGTGAGGCGCGTGCACGAATTTATAGTTCTTCGGGTTATCTAAATATAGCGTCTTCATCGTCGCAATCTTTCGCAGACAAAAAAATTACGTACACAATAATGAGTGCTTCAAATTATGAGCGGAGGGATGTTTTTTATGTTTTTTCTCATAATAATCTGTTTTCTTTGGCTGTTTCAAATGCTGATGATCGCATTATCGCCGGGATACTTCAGAGTCTTGTAATGGCTGAAAAAAAACTGCCAGAAAATCACCAGATTTACATTGAGTATTCAAGCGAATTGCTCGGTTTCTCTTTTCGTTATCCCGAAAGTTGGGGTGTTGTTGAAACACGAGAAGAAACGAGTACCAGTTATCTGTTTGGCCCGCCGGATGCTCTTAAGAGTGTATTCATAAAAGCAGGTTGGAAAGAAGACGATCTTACGACGGCTCACCACAAAGAACAGATTGCTTTCCTTAAAAAAGATGAACGTTACAAAAACTACTTGAGTAAAAAACTCACCTTATCTTTTTCAAAAAATCAGAATCTGAACATTACTGCCTTCAATGAACAGTATCTCGACATGAGTGGGTATGAAGCCGCTGCGCCAATCACACCTGTATTTCTTGGCAATATTCCTATAGCTAAAGAATCGTGCTTGTTGCCGAAGTTGTACTCGCAGATAAAAATAAAGAATTTTTATCTTTCTGATTGTAAAATATTGCCTAATTCGTTACTGTCCATTTTTGGTACCTATACATCAAGTGATTCTGGCGATCCGAATAATGAAACGGCTTCCGTCATTGTCATCGGGGAATTAACCAAAAGCAAATTCTACAACGGACTGTTAATCGAATATCGGTATAAAAATTATATAAACCAAGGAGCTCAACTAATGAAACTTTTTGGATATACCGGATACGGAGAAAGAGGGAGGGCTGACACTATCGAAAAAATAAACATACGCGCTTGTAATGCCATTGAGAAGGGATCAGGAAGTGCCGGATCAAGTTTTTCCGGTGACACCGCAAATGTTTTTGCACTTATGGGAATAAGTCCGGGTATTGCTTCCCTTGTTGAACGTGCGCAACACATCAAAACAGTAAGCTATAATGTAAATGGCTCGCTCGTCGAAGAAACAAATACCATTGATGATATAAAAAGAAATATTGATAAATTCGGTATTGAAGACATAAACTGTGCCTTGTATAAAATTTACAGAAAAGAAAACCTTGATGATTTCATGCGTGCCGTGAAGGGTGATAATTTCTTGCTTGAGTTCCAAGATTTTCTGGGAAATATTATTTTGTAACCCTCCCTCAATCATATAAAATGCAATCTTATTTTTTCATCGATTCTTCACCTAAAAACAAGTATCGTTACCGATATGAAAAAACAAATTATTATCGGAATTATCGCCATACTCGTCCTTGCCGGACTGGGGTGGTTTTTGGCGGAAAAAAACAAGGGTGAAAAACCAGTTCCCATGCAAACAAAAAGCCCGATAGCGACCGAACCGACCATTACCAAAGTTGATGAACATCTTACTATCGATGAAACTCTTCGCGATGTGAATTTTTGCGGAAAGACGTATAAAGTGAAGCAGGTGATGATTGACGGGGTGGATGTGGTGCAGAGGATTGCGGAGTTGGCGACGAAGGGGTTGATACCGGCGACACTTAAAGATGGACCGTATGGTCCACCAAATCAAGAGTATTGGAAAACTGTTACCTTGAAAAAAGGAGAGATGGCTAAAGAGATTTGCGAGAATCCAAGCTTAAATGCTCTCACTCGAGAGACTAAGGTGGTTCAGATCACACACATAGGAAAAACACCAAATATAAGCATTGGGCCATCAGGCGCAGAAGGATATGGTTTCCTAGTAAACGGAGGATACTCCTTTGTTGTTTTCCCGACCACTTACGACATTTACAAGGGCAATGATTATACAGGTGGTGTATTTGGCCCCATCGGCAAACTCAAATAATTACAAAAAAAGGTTCCCCGAGGGGAACCTTTTGGTTTAGACTAAAACCATTTCATTGAATCTTCACTTAAAATCAAGTATAGTTACCGATATGAAAAAACAGTACATAATCGCCGTTATCGCAGTTCTTATCCTTGCCGGGGTGGGGTGGGTTTTGGCGCACAAAACTACGCCTGAAGAAAAGATTTCCAATTTGGATCGGCGGAATTCCACAGAGTTGTTACCGAAGACGGAGGTGGCGACGACAACCAGTAATCCCATCCACTTTACCCCTATTATCCCCCAGACGATCTTCTCTACTGATAATTGGAAGATATACCAATATGAGAATCTTGGCTTCACGATTAAATATCCGCCCCAATATTCTATACGAGAAAACTCTAACATTAGTGAACCCACATGGGGATCTATAAGTTTTCTCAGTATTTATGATCCTAAAGATACTTCAACATATGAATTCCACGTTGTTCCCGTCCATATCGCTCTTGAAAAACAGTCGTTAATTGATGGTGGGAAAATATATCATACTATTGATGAACTCATTCTGAGCGGAGCTCGTAGATTAGATCCCAAGGCTGAATTCGTACTAGTTAATGGGTTGAAATCAATACATACTCGATTTGATAATAAGGATGGTAAGGAGGGTGCCGAAGACGCGCCCATAGAAGAATATATTTTCATAAAAAACGATATTTTGTATTATTTTTTTCTCAACGCAAATAATCAATACAATGATGCGATAATTCAGAGTGTTGAATTGCGCTAGTATAAACAACATGAGTTACTAGAAAAAACCCCGCACATTGATGCGGGGTTTTGAGTCATATTTCAAACTCGAAAGAATAAAAAAGAACAATTATTTTATTTCCACAAACGCATGTTGCAGACGCCTGTCGTTTGATAGAGCGGGTCGTCTTTACAAGAACCTGACCATCCGTATGGGTCTACTACTTTGTAATGATCTCGTGAAGTCCCATCTGTTCCGGGATTTCGTTTCAAGACTTCAAAGTGAAGATGAGGAGCATCGCCTCCGTGTGTCCGTCCTGATAGCCCTATCACTTGACCTTGAGTGACAGTGGTAACGCCCGGAGTCGCAGGGTTGATACTGCTCATATGAAGGTACTGAGTGATGTATCCGTTTCCATGGTCAATGCCTATCGCACCGTAAGCATCACAACTTTCAGTGAGAGACATTTTTGGAATGCATTTCTGCCCTCCAAAATTCACCACTGTGCCAGATGCCGCTGCTCGAACTGGGGTGTTGTCTTCAGCTTTATAATCATACCCCGGATGCGCTTCGTAGTTTAAAGCAGCACCCGTTGTACAATTATTTGAGCCGCTTCCTTCCGTTCCTTTGTATAGATCAGTGAGTATTCCCGACCACGTCGCGCCTCCTGCTTTTGGATAACACGCGGCAGTCCCTCCACTCGGATACGCCGATGTGGTATTGAATGTCTCATTCGTAAACGAAACAATCACTCCGTTCTTATCGATATACGGCGCGGTCATTTTGTGATCCAAAATACTAACGATGCCTTGTGCCGTATAAGCCCCCTTCGCCTGATAATCCACCGCCCCGTTGCAACTCGCATTACTGCAATCAAGCGGAAACTTCAGAAAAGCGTAAGTGAGCGCCACATTATCCACATACATAATCCCCGGAACATCGGTGTAAAACACCACACTCCCGAGCGAAATATAATTCGCGTTCATATCCGCAAGCGGAATCGCGAACGAGTACCACTTCCCATTTTCAAGAGGGGTACTCTGATTCGGAACAAGGTATGACGAGAGCGGAACATAATGGGGAAGAAATGCACTGTTATTCGCATCACGTATCCCCACCTGTACATTTGCACTCATCTCTTTCCGAAAAGAGAAAGCGAGCGAAGCGTACCCCGATGTAGAGAGTGTCATGTTTGCCACATGAATCTCCAACCCTCCACCTGTCGAAGCGCCGACTTGCGCTTTGAGAGCGTAAGTCCCGCCTTGTCCACCAGGAGTGGATTGAGTAACCCACGAAGTTACGGGGGAACTAAGACCTCCCCACGACCAGTCAAGATTCCAACCCGGATCAATTGCGTCTTCATAGAGAACAATCGGACCTTCCGGTGCATTCACCGGACATGATGGCCCGATAGAATACGAGAGTGTTGAGAAAAGGAGAAAAAACGCTCCTACAATTTTTTGTTTCGTTTTCATTGACAGCCCCCATTGGTGCCGGTTGGTTCAAATTGCATTTCATCAAAGTATAGTGTCGCAGGATTCGTACTCTGTATCTCCACTCCGTAGACATTCGAATTCACTCCGTTTAAAACGGAAAGCGGAACTCGAACTTGATTCCATAAATATGAATGAAGTGTACCGTTTACAACATAATTCTTTATGTTTTCGTAATGAATTGCCGTACCATTCGCATTCAACAGCGAAACGTACAAATCTTCCAATTCATACCCTCCGATATTGAGTGCAATGGAGAGTGACCCGAAGTTTGTCGTGTTGAAGATAAAGTTCGGGCTGGCGAGGATTTGGGTTCGTCCCCACTGTGAGGTCGTTTTCATCTCGATACCATTTATTCCACGATACGAATTGGGTGAAACAAAATTGTTTGTCGTGTTTGCCCATCCTCCGGAAAACCAGCCGAAGCCAACCGTCTCACTGTAGACCATCGCACCCGCCTGACTTATCGTCGGAGGAGGGGGAGCGGTAACGGTCACATTCGTCGAACCGGACTTAGTGTTGTCCTGCACGCTCGTCGCAGTTATGAGTGCCGTGGTCGCGCTTGTCGGAGCGGCAAAGAGGCCGGATGCATTCATCGCGCCCGTATTCGCCGTCCAGTTCACCTCACTGTTGTAATTTCCGGTACCGGAAACGTTTGCGCTGCATTGCGAAGTTTGATTCGTTTGGATCGAACTTGGCGAACAGCTGACACTGACTCCTGTTATGGTGCTCGTCGGGGGTACCCACTTAGTGGTCCCTGATGCGGTATCAAGTGCAACATCGTCCACATAAAAGGTTGCCGCTTGTCCGCTTTCAACAACGAAACCGCCAATGGTTTGGTTTGCCGCATTGAGCTCGGTTGCTCCCGCTATGGGGATACGCACATCGTACCAAGTATTCGGAGCAAGCGTTCCTCCTGAAACGTAGTCCCAGACATTCACATAGTGAATGACCGAACCAGAAGTGTTGTAGAGGCCGACATACAGTATTTGTCCGCTCGAACTCTCGCTTCTCACAGAAAAGCGGAGAGAGTTAAACCCTACCGTACTTTCAGCATTTGTTTTTAGGTAAAGCCGCGCCCATGGAGCGGTGGTTACTGTTTTTACGCTATAACTTCCCACTCTGCTTGGTGCGGACAGCGCCGTTACTGAGGTATTCGGCCATGGATTCAAACACCAGCCTATACCGATACTATCGGTATAGACGAGAGGAGAGGGCGGAACAAAATTCAAGTAGACTTCTGAACCGCTCGTCGTCTTTTCCGCTGACCATCCCGATTGACCGGAAAGCCACGTAACGTACCACCAAATATATCCATCCGCTGTCGCCGGACCTGTTTGAATACTGCCGATACTGCCGCTTCCCATTGTGGCGAGAAGCGTGGCGCTGGTGGTGTGATCTGATCGAACATTGATATTGTAACCGGCCGATACCGCATCACATACCGTGAGAGAATAGGCTAACGAAGAAAAGAACGATAAGAACGCAAAAAGCATCCCGATCATCCAGTGTTTTGTGTTGAGTTTCACTTGACCTCCTTTTAGGTCTTGTTGGTTTATTCATTTGTCAAAGAGACAAAATATGACCCCGAAAATCGGAGTCTTTGCGATGGTAACATGAAATAGATAAGAGAATCAAATAATTAAAGGGGTCGGAAGGAGGTTAGTCATGAGCTTTTAATAATTGTTAACATTGCAGCAAAAGAGTTTACACTAGTCCTATGAACTCATTTGATTCGCAATATATGAATTTAAAAGAAACAAAGCTTAAGGAGATCATCCAAAAGCTAAAAACGGTAACCGCAGTAGC
>JALNYN010000030.1 GCA_023229825.1 Minisyncoccota bacterium | reverse complement strand
GTACACCTTTTCAATATTTTGTTTCTCTCATTACATGAGCAGTATACCTTTTTGATATTTTTGCTCGTACCTCGCAAAATATCTAAAGAAGGTCTTGCGAGATGGGTCCCTTCCCATCTCTCACCTCACAAAATATCAGAAGAAGGTTTTACGGAATGGGTCCCTTCCCATTCCTCACCCCGAACCGAAACGTTTTGAAAGGTCTCACTATTTTCTGAATTATTACAAAATAGCGATGACATCACAAATGTTTCGGAACCGTGTACAACACGGCTCCGGCGTCGAAATATATGAATATTTTAGGGGTGTGAGCAATTACCGCGTTTTCGCTTGACTTTTAAAATAAAATCGTTTATTATACAGATATACACGCCCCAGCCAGTTCGCTTTTGCGGATCCGCTGGGGTTTTTCGTTGTTTTATAGTAAAATACGGATACGCATGCAAAGAATACTGCTTATCGACGGCGAAAATTTTAAAGGGAAAATGTCCTCTGTTTTTCGCCATGAAAAAAAGGAAAAACCGAATTGGTACGAATATGATTTTAAAGGGTTGCTTGAAAAGGTTCTTGCCGGCATGGAGATAGATCGAAAGATTTTTTACTTCGCTAAAATAGTTGAACATGAACAAACTCGTGAAAAATCAAAGCTGTTAATCGAAGAACAGCGTCTCCTCAAGACCCATTTGGAAAAGCAGGGATTTGAGGTTATTCTTTCCGGCAGAGTAAGAGGTCAAATGGAAAATATTTTTTCAGAGAAACCAGTGCTTGTTTTTAAAGAAAAAGGCGTTGACGTGAAGATCGCGGTAGATATGGTTTCTTTTGCGTGCGATAAAAAAGCGGAAGAAATGGTTCTCGGCAGTTCCGACTCTGATTTGCAACCTGCGGTCAACGAGGTAAAAAAGCGTTTTGTTCAATGCGTGTATCTTGGTTTTGAAACTCAACCAAATAAAGGACTTTCCTACAATACGAATCGCACTATCCTCATCAGGAATGCGGAGGTTGTCGAATTTTCTTCAGTAATAAAGGCGTTATAATATTTTGCTAATTAAATTAGCGTGGAGCAATTCAGATCAACCGATCAAAGTGTTTCCGTTCTGTGCATTTCTCCCGTGCTTGTTGTGCTCTTGTGTGTTATTATTATGAATACACATGGGATCTGTTTTTAATAAAACCTTTTTTAAATTTTTATTCGGTTTTATCTTGATCATTATTTTCAGCCTGCTCGGCGTGGCTTTTTCCAATAACTATTTCGGCGGAGGAGGGAATATGTTTATAAGCACGAGCGAAGCGAAATGATTTTAACACTTGAGTTAATGATACACTCGGTTTATTATCCGTAAACTGAATATTTATTTTTTAAAACTTCATGCAGACTTTTCTGCATTATGTTCCACTAAAACTATGAGTAAGCAACCAATCGCATCGGGGCAGTATGAAGTAAAGATGGCAAAAACGCTCGGTCCGTTTTCCATCGTGTTTATCGGGATCGGCTCACTGCTCGGAGGAGGTATATTTTCTTTGCTTGGTCCGACCATCGCTCTCGTTGGTCCCGGACTTTTTTTGTCGATGATCCTCGGCGCGTTCGTCGCTTTTCTTAATTTGCAGATGTACGTTGCCCTTGGTACTACGTTTCCCGAAGCTGGCGGGGGATATCTTTGGGTGCGAAAAGGTCTTGGAAATTTCCAAGGATTCTTGTCCGGCTGGCTTTCGTGGTTTGCTCACGCTGCGGCGTGCGGCGTTTACGCTCTTTCTTTTGGATATTATGCCGTGTGGATACTAAACATGTTCAACATGAATTTTTTCGAGACATCCGGATTTTTTTCCGGCGAAAAAATGGCGGCGATCGTCATGGTTATCTTTTTTGGGTATATCAATTGGAGAGGGGCAAAAACGACGGGAAGCATTGGAAATTATATAACCGTCGCTCTGCTTGCGGTTCTGGCCGCTTACGCCTATTTCGGTATCAAAGTCATGTCATTGTCGCCGCATCCCTTTGCGAATTTTCAGCCGCTTCTTCCGTCCGGATTATTTGGTATCATCGCAGCCGCGAGTTTTTATTATATTGCCTTTGAAGGCTCGGAGATCCAAGTTCAGGCGGGCGAAGAAACCAAAAATCCGGTTCGGGATATTAAGATCGGGCTCTTTACTTCGTGGGCCGTTGTTTCGTCCATTTACATTCTTTTGAGCGTCATCATTATCGGAGCCACGTCTTCCACGGGGGGTCCGGTTTGGCAGATGCTCGGCAGTTTTAAGGAAGGTGCTATCGTGGAATCAGCAAGGGCGTTTATGCCTTTCGGAGCGATCATCCTCGCCATGGGCGGGCTCTTTGCCAATCTTGCCGCCCTCAACACGACTATATTTTCTTCAAGCCACGTCGTCTTTGCTCTCGCTCGCGACAAAAATTTCTGGTCGCATCTGTCGAAGATCCATAAAACCAATTTCACTCCCCATTTTGCCGTTATCATTTCCGTCGTTCTGATCTGCGCCATGGTGATGACGCTTCCTCTCTTTGATGTTGCCTCGGCGGCATCGCTCCTCTTCGTACTTCTTTTTATGCAATTGAACGTCGCTGGGATCGTCATTCATTTCAAATATCCCAAAACGAAATGGGCTTATAAGATACCTTTATTTCCGTTCATTCCGATCTTGGCAACCGTCATATATTTCCTTCTCGCTCTGACGATGCTCAACGTCAACCCCGTTGCGTGGATCGTTACAATATTCTGGTCGCTCATCGGGCTCATCAATTATTTCAGCTACGCGAAAAACCAAAGCCGCGAGACCTTTGAGAATGAGATCGTCTATGAAGAAGCGGTACGGGTCGTTCCGAAAACCGGAAGGCGGATCCTCATGCCGGTTTCGTCGACCATAAGTATTGAAGAACTGAAAAATCTTTCGACTTTGGCGTTTGCCATTGCCAGCAAGTATCACGGTGAGATCATTGCCGTAACCGTACATACGATCCCGCGCCCGCTTTCGCTCGTTGACGGCGCGACGATGACGCGCGATCAGCACGTGTTCGAACATCTGAAACAATGGGTTCAAGAATATAACCGCGCTACGCCGAGAGAAAAAGATATCAATCTGCATAGTCTTGCCATGGTCGGACGCGATACGGTGGATTCTTTGCTCGAGGTTATAAAAATGGAAGAATGCGACATGCTGCTTCTTACGTGGGGCGGATATAGTGCGACGAAAGGGGTGGTATTTGGAAGCAAGATCGACCGCATCCTTCGCGAAACGAATATCGATCTTCTTTTGGTTAAAAATCCGCAAAACATTAAGTCGGTACTTCTCGCAAAAGAGCTGCATCTTGGCAATCCGTATCTTTCTCTCACCGGCGAGATACTCGACGCGATAAAAACGACTTTTCAGCCGAAGATGAAGCTTATCTCCGTTGTGCCTCCGAATCAGAAGGATACCGGAAGCGGCGATCTGACTGAAAGATTGCTTACTACTATCGGGCGCCAGCGGTCCGATTTTGAAGAAATAAAGATCGTTCCGGCGAAATCGATCATTATGGCGATCGTTAAAGAAGCCAATTTCCAAAAAGAGGAGAAGCTCGTTATTATCAGCGCCTCCGGTCCGCATATCTTGAGGGAGATACGAATGGGAGCCATTCCGGAACTTCTCGCAAAGCATGTGGATGCATCGGTCATGATCGTTCGAGGTCATCAGGGGTTGGTGGAAGCGAAGTGGGAGACGTTCTTGAGAAAACTGTCGTAATTTCTTATTAAAATTAGCATTGCCTTCCCGTCATTTAGTTGGCCGGTTCGGGGTTGTACCCCGAACCGAAACGTTTGAAATGTCTCACTTCTTTTTGAATCACACAAAATTCGTAGCGAAATTACCAACGTTTCGGACCGGGTTATCGCCGCTCGCAAGCGTGACCCCGCCCGCAGGCGGTGGCAAACCCGCTCCGGCGACGAATAATTTCCAATGAACGGCGACTTTTGACATTTATTCATTAGACATTTTATTGGAAATTGGATATTAGAAATTGGAAATTATTTAGTTTGACGACAGTATTGACCTATCTATTCACTGATTATCAGAATGTGACCTGTATGTCTCGTATTAAACAAAAAATCTCGTCCGTCGGATGAGATTTTTTGTTGCTAATTTTGGAAAGCGCCGAGCATTCCTTCTATTTTTTTTGCGTCATCATCGCGGCCTACTCTTATCGCGCTTTCCATGAGTTTTTGCGCTTCTTCCGGGTGCCCGTCCTTTAAATGCATTTTTGCGATCGTTTCAAAATCTCCGTGCGGAGCCGTAAAAGTTTCCATAGACATATGATTTAAAATTAATTTCTAATTACCAATTTCCAATAAAATGTCAAAATTTTTGTGAGAATTGGGAATTCGATATCTTTCAAAAGTCCGTTTTTATTATTTCGTCATTCCGGACTTGATCCGGAATCCACGTTTGTTGACGGCAACGTGGATCCCGGGTCGTTGCCCGGGATGACGACGGGCGACCTTTGAAAGAGGTCTAGTGTTTTTTTACATCCTTTTTTAAGGAATTTCCCCTGAATCTTTCATACTCTGTCCTTCTTCCGTGAATTTTCCATTTTCCCAGATGTGTTTGCCTTGGTACCAGATCGATCCGTGATTTTCTTCCATAAAAGCGGTTTTGTCGAAGGAGACGGCCGTTCCTTCTACACGAAGCACGCCGTTTTTCATGTTTTTTGCTGTGAAATCTCCCGCATTTCCGAGGACGGTTATTTCTCCACCCTCTTGAAAATGTCCTAGCCAATCTCCGGTATTTCCTTCCACGGTAATTTTTCCTCCGGTCATTTTATTTCCCGTTTCGTACCCGGAATTTCCTTCGATAATAAGATCACCGCTTTCCATACAGCCTCCGACCCATCGTCCCACACTGCCTTTTGCGCGAAAAGTGATCGGTCCCTTGAGCCGGTATCCCAGCCAATCGGATCTTTCATTCGTTTGGTCTTCGGAGAGGGTAATGGATGTTGGTTCCGATTTCCTGTCCTCATCAGAAGGTGCTCCTTCGGTCCGCATTGAAAAGATCCCACACAGGAATGAAATAGCCGGTCCGGAAATCGCAGCATCCGCATGATATAATTTTGTCGCGAGCGATGAGATAAACAATCGGGCATCCTCATTAGAAACACCGGTGGCAAGAGGAAGCACGGTTTCTTTTATTTTTTCGTCTTTTTCCTCTGGGTACATGACAGCCCAAGACTTTTCGTTCTTCGCGATCTCGTGCGCTATGGCATCGGTGACATCTTCTATATATTCTTTGCCTTCTGGGATTTCCACCGGCGACGGTTCGACGGCTTTTTCTTCTTCTTTTTGTGTCTCTGAATTTGTTTTTGGCGAGAGAAATTCTTCGCCGTTTCCTTCAAAATGCATAAGATATTTTGTTAGCCCTATAACGTTGCCTCTATAATACACCCGCAAGAATGAAAAGACAAAAACACACAACGGGGTATAAGTATCTTGTATATGTATTGGTATGCGGACGACAAAAAGCAAATTGTTTCAAATTTCTATTTTTTTGTTATAATGTCCATGTTACTAAAAGTTAATAAAATCAATAGAGCTCTTTCAAAAATCGTTGTTTTTGACATACCGTCATTCCGGACTTGATCCGGAATCCACGTCGTACGATAAATAACGTGGATCCCGGGTCGTTGCCCGGGATGACGACAGGCGACTTTTGAAAGGGTCTAATAGAAAAATAAGAAAACAGAAAAATTACGGGTGGATATTTTTTATTTTTTTCTATTTTAAATACCATGGAAACACAAGAAACCCAATCGACAAGCTCAGGGCAAGAAAAGATCAAAATAGGATGGTTTTCCTTCTCTTGCTGCGAGGATAGTACGGTCATTATGACGGAGATCATGAATGAGCATTGGCAAGACTGGAAAAAGATGTTCGACTTTCGGCATGCGCGCGTGCTCAAATCGAACAATATCTTAGACGAATTGGACATCGCTTTTATAGAAGGAGCTATTGCCGGGCCCGATCAGGAGGAAAAAGTAAAAGAAATCCGGAGCAAAACAAAAAAGCTGGTGGCTATCGGAGCTTGCGCGTGTATTGGGCTTCCCGCCGGTCAGCGCAATACTTTTACCGAGGCGCAAAAAGCCGAGATCCAATTTCTCATCGATAGGTTCGGCGCGCTCCCGAGCGTTCTCAAACTTTCCGATGTCGTAACCGTCGATGCCCAAGTCCCCGGATGTCCGATGAACCCCGATGCGTTTTTGAAAGCCGTGGACGGGCTGGTGAAAGAGTTACGTCCGAAATCATAACCGAATTTTATGGAAAAGAACGAACCGCAAAATACAAATATCTTTCCAAAACAGACAAAATCTGAAAATTTTGTGGCGGAAAATGAGTTACACAAAGTGTTATCGCTTCCAAAAGAGGAAAGAAAAGATGCTCTGACAGAATTCAAAAAACAGTTGGCAGATCAAGAAAAAGCGTGGGCCATGTGTCGAAACGCCATTGAGGGTGAAATTGTGAAAAACCCCGACACTCCGAGAGAAAAACTTATCTCCATTATCGATACTTTTTCAGAGTCATATGGTTTCGGAAAAACAGAGCGCGACATCGCTGAAAGATTAATAGATTCATATTATCGTTATCGAGAAAATATGAAGGAAGTCTATGTCCACAGCGGCGGCGATGCTCATGCTCTTGCCGAGGAACTGACCGGCTCTGACTGCAAACAAAGTTCTTTCCTTGAAATGAAACCGGGTCTTATGTCAGTTGATTTTCTTGCTGATAATCTAACCGCGAGACGGATGAGAGGAGAGAAAGAACCCGACCCGAATGATCGCATCATACTTGCCGGATTCAAGGAAATAACAAAAGGTGAAAAGCCTGTTATGTATACCGTCGTCGTGGTTCCGGCGGATAATATTGAAAGAACGCAAATACACGAAAACGAACACGTTACCAATCAGCTTTTTCAGGAAGAGTTCGATGGGATGAATTCGTCTTTGGAGATCGCTTCTTTGTGGGAGGAATATTGCAATAAAACTTCCGAGAACGAAGAGAAGAAAGAAGAAAAGACCGTATGTTTGCGAAAATATTTACTCGCAGAGGAAAAACTGGCTCTGGAGAAGTCGAAAGATGAAATTATCGCCCACAAAAAAAGCGGCGATGAGCGTAATGTGACCTATATACTTTTGGAACCGAAGAAGGAAGGCGGATTATACGATTATTTCTCCGAATCGGAAGAACGTATGAAGAACGATTCGGATGAAAATATGATCGAGCCCTGGAAAAAGCTTTGGCAAGATATTGTTATTTCCGAATATCCTCGTGTTGTTGAAGAAGGAGAGCAGGCTTTTAATAGAATAGCAGCATCTCATTCTGCGGAATTTGCCGTTGCTTTATTATCAAATGTTTCCTTACGGAAATGGCCAAAGCGATAAAGATAAAGTTTTGCTAAAATGGAAAAGAAAAATCAAAAAATAATGAATATCACGGATTTTGAAGAAAATACTATTCGCCGTCATTATGACGAAACATCCGAAACATGGTATTTTTCGGTGATTGATATTGTTGCGGTGCTTACCGAACAAGATGATTTTCTGTTGGCACGAAATTACTGGAATCAGTTGAAAAAACGGTTAAAACAAGAAGGAAATCAATCGGTGACAAATTGTCACCGGTTGAAAATGATTGCCCAAGACGGAAAAATGCGAGAAACCGATGTCGCCAATCCCGAAACGCTTCTGCGCATAATTCAGTCCGTTCCGAGTAAAAAAGCCGAGCCGATAAAAATGTGGCTGGCGAAAACAGGATATGAACGCATGCAAGAAATAGCCGACCCCGCGCTGTCTCTCAATCGTGCGAGAGAAAATTGGTTGAAACGAGGAAGAAGCAAAAAGTGGATTGAGCAGAGAATGATGGGACAGGAAACGAGAAACAAGCTGACGGATTATTGGAGTGAGCATGAGGTGAAAAAAGGAGAAGAATTCGCTATTCTCACCAACATCATTCACGAAGAATGGAGCGGTGTTTCCGTAAAAACCCACAAAGAAATGAAAGGGCTGAAAACACAAAATCTGCGCGATCACATGAGCGAAGCCGAGCTTATATTTACCGCGCTCGCCGAACTTTCGACGAGAAAAATCGCCGAGACGATGCAAACGCAAGGATTGAAGCAAAATAAAATTCCCGCAAAAGCGGGCGGAAAAATCGCAAAAAGCGCAAGAAAAACACTGGAAGCAAAAACGGGAAAATCGGTTGTGACCGCTGAAAACTTTTTATCAAACGGTACGGCGAAAAAACTCAAGAAATAAAAATGAACATTATCACAAAACAGAACCTATTTTTTCTTTCGGGTAAAACAATTAACAATTTAACCATTTAACCATTTAACCATTTAACAATTTAATCATCGGAATTTTTATGCACAAAGTTGACCTCTCAATGGAACACATCACGAAGATAGAAGGCGATGCTGCCGTTTCCATTCATGCCGAAGACGGAAAAGTGACCGAAGTGAAATTCGGTATTACGGAATACAAACGTTTCTTTACCGAGGCGATGAAAGGGAAGCCGATCGCGGCTATCCCCGCTCATCTCGCGCGCATTTGCGGAACGTGTTCCAACGCGCACATCATGGCGGCGATCGAAGCGTGCGAAGACGCACTCGATATACAGCCGACAAAACAAACCGAAATATTGCGTGCGCTCACCATGCATGGACTCATTATCCGCGACCATGCGCTCCATCTCTATCTCTTTTCGATGCCCGATCTTTTTGGAAAGGACGCCTTTTTGGATTTCGACGAAAACGATGAAGTACAGCATCAAATGCTGCACGACGGTTTCGATACGAAAGCAGCCGGAAATTATCTCGCGACGCTCATTGCCGGCCGTTCGGTCCACGCCATGTATCCGATGATCGGCGGATTTTTGCATTTCCCGTCCAAAGAGGGAATAGACGAAGCGGTACAAAAATTGGAAGGGGTTCGACCGGCGGTGCTTCGTTTGATAAAAGTTTTTCAAGATGCGCCGAATCATTTCGACCGAAAAACGCATTACATGGCGCTTATCGCGGACGAGGGTTTCGGTTATATTAACGGGAAAATACGCACCAGCCGAGGAGAAACATTTGAGGAATCGGAATATCGCGGACTTCTTGAACATACGGTTATGCCGTTTTCACAGGCAAGCGCCTATAAATACAAAGGCGAAAGTTATCTCGTCGGAGCTCTTGCCCGCCTAAATATCGCAAAAGAAAATCTGCATCCGAAAACAAAAGAATCCGCGGCGGAAGCGCTCGCACTTTTCCCGTCAACCGATATTTTTCACAACAATCTTGCGCAAGCGATCGAGATATTACACTCCGTCGATGAATCCATCGATCTCTTGAAAAACAATACGTTCGTTCCGGAACCGATCATCAAAAAACCCGCAAGGGAAGCGTCGGGTATCGGCGTTGTGGAAGCGCCGCGCGGAACGCTGTATCACAAAGTCGTACTTGGTGCAGATGGTATCATCAAAGAAGGGGAGGTGATCGTTCCGACCGGGCAAAATCAGATCAATATAGAAGAAGATATCGGAAGACTGGTAGAAAAATTGCTGGCAGAAGGTATGACCGAAGATAAAATCCCCATGGAGATAGAGAAATTGATCCGCGCGTATGATCCGTGTATGTCGTGCGGGGCGCACTTTTTGAAGGTGAATTGGGTTTAATCGATAGAGAATAGAAAATTGAGAATAGAGAATAGAGCATTCTGTTCTCTATTTTTTTGGTACCGACAGAGTTATTAATTCCAAATTTTCATTCATAAATGATCTATTATCAATTTTCAATTTTCTATTCTCTAAAAATTTGCGTTATCCACACATAGTATTCGTCGCCAGACGCCACTCTTGGTCTATTCGTGATATAATACCATCATGAATAATTCTAAAAATAATAAAATGAAAAAATTCATTTTTGTTTTCGCCTTGCTTGTTTTTTCTTTTCCTATCGCCTCCTTTGCGCAGGCAGCGGCCACATCTTCTCCTCCGGTAAACACTTTTGGCAATATCGTCACGATCGCCACGGTCAACGTTCAGGATATCCGACTGGTCAGCCAAAACGGCAATGCATTCGTTATCGCTTTCGGTCTATCCAATCGCGTCGGCATTCAGCCTAAAGTCATTTATGCCGTTGATCTCCTGCAGAAACAACCCGATGGCACCTTGTCGCTTGCGGACCGTAAGATCTACGTCGACGACGTACTCAGCCTCGGGGAAAATGATTTTCTCAAGAAAGAAATTACTTACGTCGCCCCCGTCTACCTGAAAGGTTCATTCATTATCAGGGTGGAAGCGAGAAACTCCGACGCTCTCAATTTCGGTTCCGTAGACATCAAGACGCCGGTCACGCTCAATGGAACCGGCGAATATATCGCCATCGACTCATCAAAATGCTTCCTTTCTGTCGAGGGAGAAGCGAGCAGCAAAAAATACACGCTCATTCAGGGAGTCGATATCTCAGACACGGAAACTCTTGTCGCCCACTGTCCCATAAAGAATACTTTCAAAACGGAACAAACGATCATACCGGTTTTTCGGACATATCATCGTTCGTCTTTTGGAAAGTCCGTCGGGATGGAAAAACAAGCACCTCTCACGCTCAATTCCGGTGAAAAAGCGGATTTTTCAGTCAATATTCCCAAGGCTCCCGAACCGCAGGCGTACGATGCCGTACTCACTTTTGTGAACGAGAAAGGAGCGACCCTTTCAGGACCGGTAGCGTTCCATTATGTCATCAGAGGACAAAGTGCCACGATACAGAATCTTACCTTGGACAAAGATTACTATGTTGCCGGAGATTCGGCGAAGATCACTTTTTTCTGGTCTGGATCGGCCGACGGTTTTGCCGGTTCACGCGGACGGAATATTTCGGATGAAGAGGGTCTTTCCGCCATCTTTCTTTTGAGCGACGGAGAAGCGAGACCATGTACCAGATCGTTGACTGAGGTGATCGGTGGGGATAAAGGAAACTTGCGCACTTTTAATCTTCGGGTTGATCGACGATGTGTGAACCCGATCATAACCGCAAAGATCGTCGATAAGTACGGAAAACCGCTTGCTGAAAATACGTATAAAGTGGAGACAAAAAGCAAACAACCGTCGATGAAGATCCCAAAAGTCTCCGATCTGAACGGCATATCTTCCATAGGCAAGATCATAATATGGATTGTGTTCGTTTTTTTGGTTCTCGTTGCATTACGTATATTCTGGTTGAAAAAAAATAACCGCACAGGAAAGGCTCTCATGATCGGACTTATGGTCGGTTTGGGCGTGTTCGCAGGAGCGGGTGATGCCAAAGCGGATACGTATGTGGTGGGGTTTTATCACAACAATTTCGTTCCCACCCATTACTCTCAAGTCTTGACGCTGAATATTGACAAAAGCATCTATGCACCCGGAGAGACAGTCGTTGCTTCAGGGGAAAATATCGCCACCTTGTGCGCTAATGGATATGATCTTGTTGGAGATACGACCGTGACGATCAATGCGTCCGTCAACGGCGCAACCAAAGACGTACTGAATCAATCGAATACTTTTGTTGCGCAAAATACACCCGGACTCTACAACGCGGTGTTTTTTTCAACTGTATTCTATGCCGATACTTGGGCTGGCGGAGATAACGCCTCCTACGGCGAATTCACTTTCAATTTTCCCTACACCGTCAGCAACCCTCCGTCCGTAACGCTCTCGGCCAATCCGGCAACCGTTCCTGCTGGATGGAATACTTCGCTCACATGGTCGTCTAACGATGTGCTTCGCACTGCGGCCGGCTACAAAATTTTCAGAGACGGCGTGCAGGTTGGAACGTCGAGGGGGACGACGTATTCGGATCAGGATCTTCATTATGACGTGCCTCATACTTATACCATTGCTGCTTATGATACAGGAGGTAATACGAGCGCAGAAACGGGAAGTGTAAGTGCGATGACCGATTTTGATGCTTCCAATTTGGTATTGATCCGTGATGCGACGGTGAGTAGTATTCAGGCTCCAAAGTACATTTCAGCGTTCGCTGTAGACGGAGACCCAACAACCCGCTGGGCGTCAGTTTCCGACTCCGACCCTCAATGGATTTCCATCGATCTTGGTTCAACAAAACAAATAGGCCGAGTCGTCTTAAAGTGGGAATCCGCTTACGCCAGAGGTTACAGCATCCAAGTTTCTGACGACAACACAAACTGGACGACTATTTATACCACGACCACCGGAAATGGAAATGAAGATGATCTCACAGGGTTGTTCGGATCAGGGAGATACATCAGAATGTATGGAACAACTCGCGCGACAACCTACGGATATTCGCTGTATGAAATGGAGGTGTATGCCTCCAGCATCACCAACATTGCCCCCTCCGGCACCGCCTACCGCTGGGCGTCGAACGCGACCGCGCTTCTCAATACCAACAAATACGCCGCTCCCGCGTTGAATGATGGCAATACTACCGTTGACATCAATCTCTTCGATGGAACAACTCCCAGTATTGACGGGGTTGATGAACCTTCCATCGCTTACGAAGCGGGAGGTCTTATCTGGCCGTCCACTCAAGAGATTAGTTCAGTTAATTTCATACAAGGTACATATACAGCAAACAGCAACGGCGCATTCGATGCGAACCTCTCTCTGCAATTTACTGCTGACGGAACGACGTGGACGAATAGCGGATGGACAGTAAGTCCCGCTTATCCTTACTTCTCGTCGGTAACCGGCATGGTCTTTACCTTTAGCGGTCCTGCCGCTATCGTGAAAGGAGTGCGCGTTTCCGGACAAGTTCATACCGATACCACGCACTCATGGTTTGAGAACCTGAGAGAAATACGTGCATTCGGAACGGCCTACGTCGACACGCAAGCCCCCGCCATCCCCTCCGGACTCGCTCGAACGGTTGTTTCCACTTCACAAGTCAATCTTTCGTGGACGGCTTCCACTGACAACGTCGGCGTTACCGGATACAAAGTGTATCGCAACGGCGCACAAGTCGGTACCGTAACATCCGGAACGTCGTATTCTGATACCGGACTTTCTGCCGGAACCACCTATTCCTATACAGTCTCTGCTTACGATGCCGCGGGAAACGCGAGCGCGCAGTCCGCGAGCGTTAGCGCTACCACGCTGACCGCCAACATTGCGCTCAGCCGCCCCGTCTCCGTCTCGAGCACCCAGACCACCTACTCCGCTTCCTTCGCCGTAGACGGCAACACCGCCACCCGCTGGTCATCAATAGCCGCCGTCGATCCCCAATGGATCTCCGTCGACCTCGGCGGATTGAAACAGATCAGCCGCGTTGTCTTGAATTGGGAAGCCGCTTATGCTACCGCCTACACGATCCAAGTTTCAAATGACAACACCAACTGGACGACAATCTACACCACTACGACCGGTAACGGAGGTACTGATGATCTCACCGGACTTACCGGAGCCGGAAGATACATCAGAATGTACGGCACCGCTCGCGCCACTACCTACGGCTACTCGCTCTGGGAATTCGAAGTCTACGGAGACAGCGTTACCTCAGGCTCGACCAATCTCGCACCCTCAGGCACCGCGTATCGCTGGAGATCAAATCTGACCGCTCTTCTTAATGCCAACAAATATGCCACGCCCGCACTGAACGATAACAACACAGCCGTCGACATCAATCTCTTCGACGGAACAACGCCGAGCGTCGACAGCATCGATGAACCTTCTATCGCCTACGAAGCGGGAGGCGTCATCTGGCCGGCTTCTCAGGCGATCAATTCCGTCAACTTTACGCAGGGAACCTACAACGCAAATATGAACGGATCCTTTGACGCGAACCTCACTCTTCAATTCACAACAGATGGAACGACCTGGACGCAGAGCGGATGGACGGTCACTCCGGCATACACGTATATGTCATCTTCCGTCACCGGCGTCACCTACACCTTTAGCGGTTCTCCCGTGGCGGTACGAGGAGTGCGCGTTTCCGGACAGGTGCGTACGGATACCACTCACTCGTGGTTTGAGAACATGAGGGAGGTGAAGGCGTTTGGGTCGCCTATCGCTCTCTCCGACATTTATCCTCGTTTAGCAGAGGAAAAAGTTGAGGCGGTAAAAAAAGACAGTCTGTGGAAAACGATCAGAACTTTCGCTCTCGGCATTTTACCCCGAACAGCAACGGCGGCAGTAACCAATGTGTCCTTAAATCGCCCCGTCTCCGTCAGTAGCACACAGC
>JALNYN010000029.1 GCA_023229825.1 Minisyncoccota bacterium | reverse complement strand
TCGCATAAACATTCCGCTTTTCACCATCGGGATCATTGTTGCCGCGGGAACGATAGGATATTGCGCTTATGGCATATGGAACGCCTATCATCCAATAGTTCAACACATCAGCGTTTCAATAAAAGGCTTGCCGTCGGAGTGGAAAGGAAAAAAGATCGTACACGTTTCCGATGTTCACCTCGGTTTTATTTGGGGCGAAAAATTCTTTGAAAAATTGGTCGCCGACATCAACGCGCAAAAACCGGAAGCAGTCTTCATCACCGGCGATCTCTTCGATGGAACCGGCGACAAATTCGATTATGTAAAGAACGATCTCCTAAAACTTTCTCCTCCGCGCGGAACCTATTTCGTCACAGGAAATCATGAAACCTATTTCGGCGTAGAGAAATCATACGAACTTTTGGAAAATTCCGGCGTCACCGTTCTCAAAGATGAAATGAAGATCGTGGACGGTCTCGAGATAATAGGGGTCAGCTACGGCGAGCGCAGAGAGAACAAACCGGTGGCGGATACAATAAAAAAGATCAAGGGATATGACCCCGAAGCACCCTCTATTCTTCTCTTTCATGAGCCGATGCAGATCAAGGAGATCAAACAAACAGGCATAAACCTCCAGCTATCAGGGCACACCCACGCGGGACAGATCTTTCCCTACGGATTCATCACTTCACTCGTATATCCGGGAGTTGATTATGGACTTCACTCATTCGGAGATTATTCGATCTACACCACGAGCGGAGCCGGCACATGGGGCCCGACCATGAGGGTGGGGACGAAGTCCGAGATCGTGGTCATAACGTTAAAATAGTTCTAATTTATGAGAACGGCGATGCGAATACTGCATCGTCGTATTCGTTTCCATTCGTATATTGGTACGCATTCGTATATTGGTATCTGCTTGACCTCATCCCTCCTTCATGTATACTTCTTAGGGAAAACAGGGGAAAAATTATGAATCAAAACAAAATTCAGGAAAAAAAGGATCTGGTCTGGAAAGAGCAATCGCGAATTTTTCGGAAGATAAAAGAGAACGGTTTCGAGGTTTACGCAAGTTCTCTCAAAAAACTTTCGGATATGTTTGGCGTACAAGATGGCTATGTCCGCTGCGTCGATGAGGGCACGCCGGGCGGTTTTCATGCGGCGGGAAGCGGAATTCTCCGCAGTAAAAAAGAAATGCTAAAGATATTCCGCGATGCCGGGGTGCGAGGCGTTACGAGCCACGACGGCTGCGGAGCGGCGAAAATGTTTGCCAAAGCGAATTGCAAAGATGAAACATGCGGCGACGCGGAAGGAAAGAAATGGGCGAAAGAGCTCGCTTCCGAGCTCGGCGTTCCCTATCGCCACATCAGTTTTGCAAAAATGCAAAGACCGAAAGAATTCCATATTTCGCGCGCGGCATACTATGACGGAACCGGCTGTTTCAATTTCGGCGATGGAAAAAAACTTCCGCCAGGCTATATCATCAGCCGGCAGATCCAAAGCGAAAAAGCTTCCCTCTCTGAGATCTTGCTCGGACTTAATATTTCCTTCGGTCCGAACGGCTTCGGCGAAAGGATAACGGAAGACGAACCTTTTATTTTGGTAGCGGTCGGGAAAACAAAAACAGATACCGTACGCCTGAAAAAAGAACTGCGATCGCTTGAACATCCCTACGGAAAAAAAGTGATCATCGATGGCTTCACGGCTCCGCGAACGTAAGTTGACAGATCTGGCATACTGCTTTAGTGTATTCTCAGAGCGTAATTTGCTCATTTTAGGAGGACCCAAATGAAATTTCCTTCCCTTGCAGTGCTTACGATAGCGGCTGCTCTAGTCTTGGCTTCCACTTTTGGGATCGAGTCGACAGCTCCGACCCGGATCGAAGGTACGATCGTGGGCGTTATGCCGAATCACGCCACGCGCGTAAAAATAGTTTACTTGGACCGCAGCGGAAAACTCGTGAAAAGGAATACTCATCAGTCTGAAAAGATCACTGACGGAAACATAACGATCAACCCCCGCGATTATCTGTCGATCTATTGCAAACCGACGTGTAAACCATACTACCTGTCAATACCGATGTAACAGTAACCGCCCCGGCCATTCGGTCAGGGCGGTTTTTATACAAAAAAAATTCCCACCGAAGTGGGAAAGTCAGGGTTACAATTTTGAGAGAATTATAAATAATTCAGGTCAATAATAATATTCCCAGATATCGTTTAAAGCACGATCAACGCCATCCAGCACAACATCAATTTTGTGGAGTTCCAGTAAAATATCCGACTCCGCCATTCTTGTATTAAATTGATCTTCCAGATATTCCAAATATAAAGCTTCATCCTTGCTTTCAATATCCCAGAGATCACAAGCAAAATCCATTTCTCTGTCAAAGTTGTTTTCTTCCTCAGCGGCTTCTTTTTCTATCCGATAAACGCTGCTTTCGATCAAATACAATCTTTTCCCGCCTTTCATTTTAAGTACCTCACTCTGTTGTTCCTCTCTAATTATAGCATATGTATACGCTAAATGTCAAATGGACGGTTTTGGACAAAAAAATTCCCACCGAAGTGGGAACTTCTTTAGTATATCAGAACTAAAGGCGTGCACAAGCATGAGGTGTGGATAACTTCCTTATGTTGAATATCCTGCAAAATACTTCTTTTTGAAAAAAAGCGCCACATTGACCAAGCCGATCAACGCCGGAACTTCCACCAAAGGACCGATCACGGCCGCGAACGCCACGCCTGAGTTGATCCCGAATACGGCGATCGCAACGGCAATAGCCAGTTCGAAGTTATTGCTCGAAGCGGTGAACGAAAGTGTTGCCGCCTTTTCGTACGTTGCGCCGATCTTTTTTGCCAAGTAAAAGCTGATCAGGAACATGACGATGAAATAGATCAGAAGAGGAACGGCGATGTGGAGCACGTCAAACGGGATCTTCATAATGAGGCTTCCTTTGAGCGCAAACATTGTCACGATGGTAAATAGCAAAGCGATCAATGTTATGGGCGAAATTTTTGGAATATATTTTGTTTCAAACCATTCAGTCCCCTTCCATTTAATGAGGATCGTTCTTGAAAGAAAACCCGCAAAGAACGGTATACCGAGGTAAATGAATACGCTTTCCGCTATCTCTTTCATGCTTACGTCTACCGCGCTGCCGGCCAATCCGAAATACGGAGGAAGTATCGTTATAAAAATGTAAGCGAAGAAACTGAAGAAAACGATCTGGAAAATACTGTTGAACGCCACGAGCGCGGCGGCATAATCTTGATCGCCTTCCGCCAGGTCATTCCATACCACCACCATCGCGATACAGCGTGCGAGTCCGATCATGATCAAACCGACCATGTATTCTGGATAATCGCGAAGAAACGTAATGGCCAAAAAGAACATAAAAAATGGTCCGATCAGCCAGTTTTGAGTAAAACTCAAGACGAGCACTTTCCAGTCGCGAAACACTTTTCCCAGCTTTTCGTAATGCACTTTCGCGAGCGGCGGATACATCATAAGGATCAAACCGACCGCGATCGGAACATTCGTAGTCCCGCGCTGGAACGAATTAATAAACGGCTCAACCTGAGGGAAAAAATATCCCCCAAGGACGCCGATCGCCATGACAAGAAAGATCCACAGCGTCAGATAGCGATCAAGAAATGAAAGCTTTTTAATAATGCCGGTACTCATAATTTAACTCCTAATTAACAGGTGTGATCATTTTTCTCTTTTTGCAAAACTTCACAAAGAAAAGTTTTTAGTTCTTCAATCCCATTTTCATTCAGCGAATAGTAAACCCATTTCCCTTCCTTTCGGGCAATAATAAGATCTTTTTTACGCAAGGCGCCCAAATGATAGGAAACCAGGTTTTGCGGTAATTTCAGGTGTTTGAATATCCCGCACACGCATTTTTCCCCCGTAGAAAGATAGCGGATTATTTTTATCCTCTCACTTCCCCCAAGAACTTTAAAAGCGTTTGCGATCTTTTTGTAATTCATGTTATCATATCAAAGAACTTTGATATGACCAATATTATCACACTCATTTTTTAAGTCAAGAAAAATATACTGCTGTAAATTCTAGCATATGCTAGAATTTACAGCATAAATTTTACCTTTAAAATAAAGGATATTTTTATTCATTGTACGTAAATTTAAGCATATGCTTAAATTTACGTACAATATTTTATAAAAAATCGGCGGCCTTGCGGTCGCCGAAATATTTTGCATCAACTTTGTACCAATTTCATCTTTTCATCGATCGGGCCGACATCCCGGATGATGCATCTTGGACTGCTCCATGTGTTGATTATCGCTTGCGGGGTTCCGATACCGGCCCCTCTTGGATCGCCGCATGGTCCGAACCAGTGATTTTGCGGAGCACCCGTCGTACGTGCGCGAATACCGACATAGGTTGTTCCGTTTACCGTTGACCCCAGAACTATATTCTGGAACACAGGGTCATCCGAAACAATGGCGGCCGTCAGATCATTTCCCATCCTTTCACATGCTTCCAACACCAACGGAAGCTCATTATTGGAATAAGAAGTGATCACTTGGAACGGACCAAATACTTCTTTTGTTGCCAATTCCCAATATCGACTGTATAAGATCGTTTTGATCGGTACATACATCGCTGTCGGTTCCAGTGCTCCATAACACGTCGGTATCTTATGATCCGTAAGAGATTTTCCGCCGAACAATAATCTGGCGCCGGGAATTTCGAGGAGCTTGTACATATGTTCAAGCATTTCATTCGTGGTCCACGAGAGGACCGGGCCGACGGTCAGATCATCAAGATTCCGAGCATACGCAATCGAGCTCAATCGCTTGATCAAGTTATTACTAATCCAATTATCATGTGCAAAAAGGATCGAAGTCGCGGAACATTTTTGTCCGCTTGCCGCATAGGCATCTTGATCGCATTGCCAGGAAACATACGGACCATACTGCAATTTAAAATCCGGACCCAAAATTTTCCAGTCGAAACCGGCATCCTCGATCCGCACTTTTCCGCGCATGATCTCTGAAATTTCCTCCGCGACTTTGCTTGAACCGGTGAACTGCACAAGGCGGATCGTATCCTTACCTTGCCTCAAAAGCTCATTCATCACTGAACCGCTGCAGTGGATCAGGTCGACATCCTCGATCGGTAATCCGCACCAGTGCAGAAGCCGAAGAAACTGATCAAGCACGACGCTTACCGTTCTCGCCGGTTTAATCAATGGTTTATTTCCCATATACAAAGCGCCCATAAGCTGAAGCACGGGAATTTCCAGCGGAAAATTAAACGGAGCAATGATCGCCACCGGACCGTACGGCCATTGGTAATCTTGCGGCTGTTGGCCGAAATGATCGCCGGGGGTCGTCTTCCCTGTTGCGAGAAATCTGACTTGGTCGCCGGAAAAGTTTTTCAAAAATTGTCTTGTTACAATTACTTCTCCTCGCGCCTGCGCGTACGATTTCGGCATCACGCTTTGAATGAGCCTCGTGAAATAGTCTTCCATTTTTGCGTCTTCCAGAGCCATCGCGGCTTTAAAACTGACCTCGCCCAGCATTTTGTAACGCTCGACATTTTTGATCGGATTATGGAGTCCGCTCTTCGGACATTTTTTCAGCGAAGCTAAAAACGGTCCGATCTCATTTATCTGAGTAGAGGGCTGTTCATACAACGGCGTTCCGTCGAGAGGATTTATTATGTGAGATCGTATCTCGGTTCCGGCGTATTTTCCGCCGACAATGTTTCGTATTGAAGTAAGGCTTTCTTCAAGGATCTTTAACAGATCGTCATGATGTGACATCGGTATATCTCCTCCGCCCTTATTGGCGTGTGGTTAAAAAACAGTGTCCGAGGACATTCTGGCTGATTTTTCATCAAATGTCAACCAACGACAAAAAGACAGTTTCACCAAAAACTCATATTTTAAGCCGGATTTCGTTTTTCTCTCAATGTCGAACTATCGGATGGTGTTCTCCACCAAAACCTCGGTAATTTCTTTTTCTTCGATGAGCCTTTTGTGTTTCCAATCTCCTCGCAGAAACCACGCCATGGTCAGAATCGCCGTCAATATGTACGAAATTGGAAACGCCCACCAAATACCGAGAACGCCAAGCGAGGTATGTTTCGAAAGCATGTAGGCGATCGGAAATTGCAGAACCCACAGAGAAACAACAGAGAACAGGAGCGGGATCATCATGTTTCCGGATGCGCGGAATATGCCGGAAAGCGACATTTGTACACCCAGAAAACCAAAGGATAGCGCCATGATGCGCACAAAAACGGTCCCTTGCCGAATTACTTCCGGATCGTTAGGTATAAAGAAACTAACCATATTTGACGCAAAAATAAAACAAAAAATTCCCACAACAGAAAGAAATGCGAAAGAAACGACGGCGGACAGTACCGCCGTATCATGCGCCCGTTTCATCTTGCCGGCGCCGATGTTATGCCCCGCCAAAACCGAAGATGCTATCGAAATGCCGAGTGCCGGTATAACAACGACCTGCAGAAGATTGGTGCCGACGCCATACACTGCCGTCGTTATGGTGCCGAAACTGGTAACAAGAAACGTCATGACCAAAATTCCCAATGAACGGATCGATTGTTCGAGAGATGCCGGAAGGCCCAGAAAGAAAATTTTCTTCATGAGAGGCATGTCCGGAGCAAGATCCGATAATTTCAAATGAATGTGATACTTACCGCGCAACAATAAATAAAAGCCGATGAGTGCGGCGATAGTTTGCGTACCGAACGTCGCCATCGCAGCACCGGACACTCCATATGCCGGGATCATGCCGTTCCATCCAAAAATAAGGACGGGGTCCAAAAGAAAATTAAGGGTGGTGGTCCCGAGAATGATCACCATCGGCACCTTAACCTCGCCCACCCCCCTCATAACCGATTGAAAAACGGCAAAACCGAACATGAACGGCAACCCAAGAAAGATCGCGCGCAAAAATAGGATCGCATTATCCGAGACATTTGGTTCCACATTCATGAGATGAAGAAGAGAAGGGGCGGCGGCGATCCCGATAATTCCCAAAATGATGGACGCGATCACAACAAGAATAAATGTTTGCGATACGACATGATTTACCATTTTAAAATTTCGCGCCCCTGCATATTGAGCGACCAGAGCCGTTCCCGCGATAGAAAATCCCGAGGCAAGTGAAACCAAAAGAAATGTGATCGGAAAACTCACGGAGACCGATGCCACCGCTTCCGCGCCGATCCGGCCGACCCAAAAAGCATCGGTCATTTGGTAGGTGATCTGAAGGAGGTTGATAAAAATTATGGGGATGGCAAGCCTCATTAATTGCCGGGCGATCGATCCGTCCGTTCCACACCATTCTTTCTTTGGATCCCGCAAAACGGGCGAGGAGGAAAAATTTTCTTCTTTCATAAATATGGCTTTGCTTGCCGCTATAAAATACGTTATACTATGAATTACACTATTAGTATATACAAAACACATGAATAACATAGAACAATTCCCGCAGCCGAAACTATCGGAAGAAGATCAGGACCATGCCATACAGGAGCGGCTGATCTCGAATTTCGAGCAAAACAGATGCCCCACTTGCGACAGAGATACGGGAATTTTGGAGGGTGAAAATTGGACAGGCTTCTGCGGCGAGACCTGCTTTCAGGAATACGAAAAAACAGACCCCAATCTCGCTAATCTGACGCTAGCACAGGGTGAATTCAACTATCGCCACTCCCTCGAAAAAGACGCCAAGGATCTGGGAATGGACGTCAGCGAATATCGAAAACTCCGTGAAGAACAGAAGCTGTCCAAAGCTGAGATCAGAGAACAAATGGAAAATCAAGATCAATACAAGAAAGCGGCGTAATTGCCAGTCGTCATTCCGGGCAACGACCCGGAATCCACATTGGCGAACATAGATACCTTACCACTCCGTAATAAGATGGGCATAACCGCGCATAAAAAACGCTCCGACATTTGCCGGAGCGTTGCTCGTATTATTGAGCTAAGCTGTCATTGATCTTCGATATCGTGGTCTTCACGTTTTCAGGAGGAACTTTCATGAGTTCTTCTTTCAGACGGAGTAATTCCGCTTTCATCAAGACCTGTAGTTCCGGCACATACCGTTTCCACTCGGTCAAAGGTTCTACCATCCGCGCGGCGGTAATGTCGTTTTTTGGAGCATATTCGACCAAGAAATCAGCAAACAGCCGATACCCTTCTTTTGTGTGGAACTGCAAACTGTCTAGCGAAAACCAAGCAAACACTGAACGTACGCGATTCGGAATTTTCCAATCGAATGCGGGATGTTTCATCAGTTCCTTTACTCTTTCGACCGTACCCGGGAGCGAAGATGACGATTGCACCGCGAACCATTTATCGACGGCATTGTTGTCGTCTTGAAATTGTTCATAGAACACCCTGAGAACAGAGCCTACATATCTGCCAAAATTCCGATCACTTTCGCGATGTACTAATAGTGAAAGCGCCGTATATTTGTCGGACATTCCTTTTGCTTTTACGAACTGCTCAAAAATAAGCTCGCTTCCAATTCCGTTGTCGGCATGATATCCGAGCGCAGCATTCGCGACCGAACGTTTTGCCACAGACTTTGGATCGAATGAAGGCACGGCATCAAAATCGCTTCGATTTCTGTGATAAAGATCGAAGGTTTCCCTCCAAAACGTCCAAGCGAGTTCCTCTTTCGCAAATTCCCGCGCCTTATGGATCGCATGCGGATCGACCACCTCGCTCATATTTGCGAGGGTCGTTTCATCCGGCAATGTCATCATTGCGGCAAGCAGATTTTTATCAATGTTCTCTTCGCGAAGAACCGCTCCGAACGCACCGACATACGCTTCATCCAAAACAAGTTCCCTGCCCGCTTTCACATCTTCCGCCAATTTCAGCAACACTTGCGCACCGTACGTTTGACCTGCGTCCCATCGGGCGAACAAATTCGCATCGTGCGTCATCAAATGTGCTAATTCCCCTTCCTCGTATGCGTATTTCACGCGTACAGGGGCAAAGTTTCGGTTGAGTGAAAGTGATGGTTTGTGCGGCACTTTCGAGAAAACAAAAATTTGCTCCGGTTTGGTAATGCGAAGAATTTCAGATCTCATTTCACCATCAGTGCCGATAAGTCCGATAGCAAATGGAATATCAAACGGTTCCATATGTGTCCGATCTGGCGCCATTGTACACGATTGCCTTACTTCCAAGAAAAGTCTTCTTGAAAATTCACAATAGGAAGCGTCAATAGACACCGTCGGCGTACCCGATTGAGTAAACCAATTTCGGAATTGATACAGGTCAACGTCATTCGCGTCTTCCATACAACACATCAAGTCTTCAATGCGAGTCGCTTGCCCGTCGTGGCGTGTCGCGTACAGCTTCATACCCTTCAAGAATCCTTCGCGGCCGATAATGTCTTCCAGCAGTTTATATACCTCCGCGCCTTTCTCATAAACAGTGACGGAATACATGTTGTTCGGTACTTTAATTTCTGCCGGACGTATGGCGTGCCTTCTCGGGCTCGCATCTTCCGCGAATTGCCGAGAACGCATTAATTTGACGCTGTCGATCACCTTGCGAAGTCCCCAACCGCGATAACATTCAGAAAAAAGATGATCGCGGCGAACCGTGATACTCTCTTTTGTGCCAAGCTCGCGCCAGTCAACGCATGTTATGTCATCTCCGGTGAAGTCATGAAATTCCTCATGTCCGATAACACCCTCTACTCTTTCGTGATCCTCATCGGTTCCCGTTTCAGGACTAATGAGTACGAACTTCACATTGAAGATGTTCAAACCTTTGTTTTCCATCGCGCCCATATTGAAATGCTTGGTCGCGACAATTCTATAGGTGTGCCCTTTGAATACGTGTCCGTACCATTCTTCATCATACGCCATCGCATATTTGAGCGAAGCCATCGCATGATGACATTTTTCAATGTCTTTCTCCTCGGCATAAATTTCAAGATCTATTACGCGACCGGATTTGGTGGTGTAGACATCTTTTAAGACCGCCAATTTTCCCGCAACCAAGGCAAACAAATAACAGGGAATGGCAAATGGCAGATCATAGGTCTTCCAATGATTTCCGAATTTATTTTCTCCGCTGTCCGTAAGGTTGCCGTTTGAAAGCATAACCGGATATTTTTCCTTATTGCCGATGATCGTGGTCCTGAAAGGGGCCATCACTTTTGGCATGTCGAAATACGGGAACAACTTGCGAAAACCCTGCGGCTCATTTTGTGTCAGCATCAGGTCCTCACCCGCCGCGTAGAGCCCTTCGCCCGTCGTGTTGTTTTTCGGATCGATCAGATCGCTGGTTTCAATGACAAACTGGTCGGGTACTTTTCCGATAATGAGCGTGTCCGAGATCCGTTTGTATTCATTTTTTGCCAGCTTTCTTCCGTCGATCCTGATGCTGGTAAGTTTCACTTCCGGAGCAAGATCAAGCACGAGGGGCGCACCCTTCGCCGTCTTATCGTTGCGGCGCACGGCATATTTTGCCTGTACTCGCACATAACTTTTTTTTGTCGCATCCAGTTGAAAGGTCAAATTGACCGTTCCAACGGGAATATAATTAGCCGCAGCATACTGCTTATCCAATTCATGCGGTTTACGCTGTCTCTCCATTTCTTCCTCCTTTGTTTCAAAGAAAACCCTTTTATTCAGGGTTTTTATCCATATTGACAATACGCCGAAAAAGAATGAATGTCAATCTTCTTTTCTCGCAAATGATTGCGAAATGACGGAACGGCTTCTCTTTGCTATTATGTGATAATGAACTCCAACAAACCCAAAGAAGATCTCTGGCTGCTCCACGAAAAATACGGCGGACAAGAAACGCCCGGATTTTTTGAGGACCTGCGCCGAATAGAGGCTGGCGAACCCGTTGATTATGTCATCGGATTTTCAACATTTCTCGGCGCAAAGATCGATCTTTCCTATCACCCGCTTATACCAAGAACAGAAACGGAATTTTGGGTAGAAAAAGCGATGGAACATATTTCTATGGGAAAAACCGAAATACTCGACATGTTCGCAGGATCGGGATGCATTGGCATAGCAATTCTTAAACACCTCAAAGATGTTTCGGTTGATTTCGGCGAAAAGGATCCGTTGCTCATCAAACAGATCGAAAAAAATATCGATATAAATAACATCGACTTTATGCGCGCACACGTTTACGAAACCGATGTCTTCGCAAATATTCCGCAGAAAAAATACGATTATATTTTTGCGAACCCTCCGTATGTTTCGCATGACCGAAAATGGCAAGTGGCAAGACCTGTTTTGGAGCACGAACCGCACCTCGCCATTTTCACCGATGATGATGGCCTGTTCTTCGTAAAACAAATGCTAAACGAATCTCCCAATTTTCTTACCCAAGATGGAATGCTCTTTTTGGAATTCGATCAATGGCAAAAAGAAAAGATCGAGAAACTCGTCGAGGATTCAAAATTCGAAGGAGTTTTCTGGAGAGATCAATACGAAAAATGGCGAGTCGCAGTACTCACCCTGAAAAATTAGATAAAAACCCCGCAAACTTCCTCAGAAGTTTTTGCGGGGGCGGGGTTGCCTATCAATCTTAACGGCTCAAAAAATTTATGAGCCAAAGTGCCGGCTGTCCGGCCGTCATCGCGTTCAAAGCTACAAAAGCGATCATGACAACAAAGAATACGTTGAATAAAAATTCAAAAAAACTAACTTTATCTTTCATGCCGATTCTCCACGGTGTATTCAAGTCTTATTACAGAATATCATAAAGGAATATTACTGCAAAACAGAGACATTAATAAAATCGCCCAACGATTGCTTTCGCCAGACGCGGGTCTCTGACCCTGTACGGAAAGTTTTTTCTTCTGTCGCCGATACAAAAAAGCCCCGCATTACACGGGGCTTGTTTTTTTGTTTTTTACTTTTCTTCAGTATTTCTTTGGCTGAATGGGTAACATTTGAACGATTGGTGCTTGTTGTTGAGCTACCATATATTCGAGTTCCCTCGTCCGTAAATTCGTTGCCTCATAGGCCACAAAAACAAAGAAAAACATTAATGAGACCAAAAGAATAATCATTGAGCCAAAAAAGGCTTTTGTCACGTCATCTTTTGCTTTTTTAAATCTTCCACAACTCATTTTAACCTCTGGGATTTTCCATCCATAATCAAAACTAGGTCTAGTATACAATATATAATTTTCCTTGTCAACACACCGCCCCGTCTGTTATCATTATCAAATGACCCCCGACTCTCTTATTGTCGAAACTTTTCGCCTTACCCCCGCACAAAAGGCCGCTCTTGCGCGGCTGAATTTGCATACCATTCTTGAGCTTCTTTACTATTTTCCTTCGCGATACAGCAGTATTTCGGAGATCAAGAATATTTCGGAGCTGGTCATCGGCGAAAAGGCGATCATTTACGGGCAAATTTCCAATCTCAAAACCGCCAAAGGGTTCAAGTCCAAAATGACCTATGCGGAAGCGACGATCGAAGATCGCACAGGAAAGATCAAAGCGGTTTGGTTTCGTCAGCCGTACATCGCCAAAATGTTCGGAGAGGGCGATCTGGTGAAGCTTTCGGGTACGATAACTGATCGAAAAGGCGCGAAATACCTCAACAATCCGGAGATCGAAAAAACAAAAGATATGCCGATCGACGCGGGTAATTCGCTTTTTCGGAACACCGATCAGCTCGGCGCAGTTTCGTATCCGGTGTATCCCGAAACACAGGGTATCACGAGCCGATGGATATATCACGCCATTGATAAGATCATCAAAAGCGGGCTGGTGGAAACTCTCGCCGACCCGATCCCCGCTGAAATTCTGGAAAAATATCACCTTCCCGCCCTCAAAACCGCGCTCGTGTGGGTGCACATGCCGAAAGAAGAATCCCACGGATTGATCGCACGCAAACGTTTTGCTTTCGAGGAAATTTTCTTCATCCAGCTTCTCCGCCAAAAAGCGAAAAAAGAATATGAGAAGAACAAGTCATTCTTTGTGCATGCCAAAGAAGAAGACGTGAATGATTTCATTTCCCGCTTCCCTTTCCGCCCTACTGACGCGCAATCGAATGCCATCGAAAGCATATATAAAGACCTGCGTTCTGAAAAACCAATGCTCCGCCTGCTTGAAGGAGATGTCGGTTCAGGAAAAACCTTTGTCGCCGCCGCGATCGCCTACGCTCTCACTCAAGAGCGCACACAAGGCGAATTCACCAAACTCCAAACCGCCTACATGGCGCCGACCGAAATTCTCGCCACCCAGCTTTTTGAGAATTTCATAAAATATTTTTCTCATCTTCCCATAACGATCGGGCTTGTCACCGGCTCCGGCAGTAAGAAATTTCCGTCAAAAGTTGATCCTACGGGATGGACGGCTATTTCCAAAACCCAGCTTATGAAATGGGTAGCAAACGGCGAAGTGGACATTCTCGTCGGCACGCATGCTATCATTCAAAAAACCGTCAATTTCAAAAATCTCGCGCTTGCCATCATAGACGAACAGCACCGATTCGGCACCGCGCAGAGAATGAAACTCGTAAAAAAAGGACAGCCCGTTCCGCATTTCCTTTCCATGACCGCGACGCCGATCCCGCGCACACTCGCTCTCACGATCTACGGCGACCTCGATCTCACGCTGCTGGATGCCATGCCTCCGGGAAGAAAACCTATCATTACCGATATTATTTATGCCGCAAATCGCGAAAAGATGTACGAGGATATACGCAAGGAATTAAAAGCCGGACGGCAAGCGTATGTCATTTGCCCGCGCATCGACGAACCCGATCCCGAAAAAGAAATGTCGCTTCAAGCAAAGTCGGTAACGGAAGAATCAAAACGCCTCAAGAAAAATGTTTTTCAAGAATACCATATCGACATCCTGCACGGAAAAATGACTCCGAAAGAAAAAGAAAAAACAATGGAACGCTTCGAGAAAAAAGAGATCGATATCCTTTGCGCCACCTCCGTCGTCGAAGTCGGCGTCAACGTTCCAAACGCCACGATCATCGTTATCGAAGGCGCCGAACGTTTCGGGCTCGCCCAGCTCCACCAGCTCCGCGGTCGCGTTATTCGAAGCAACCATCAAGCGTACTGTTATCTCCTTACGGAAAGTTTCGGTCAAAAAACCAAAGACCGCCTTCACGCGCTAAAAACCGCCAAAAACGGCTTTGAATTGGCGGAAATGGATTTAGCTCTGCGCGGCGCCGGCGAACTCGGTGGCAAAAAACAATGGGGTGTCAGCGACCTCGGTATGGAAGCCATAAAAAATATAAAAATGGTAGAAGCCGCCAGAAATGAGGCGAAAGAAATGTTAAAAAAGAACCCGAGCTTAAAAAAATACCCGCTTATCGCCGAAAAACTCGCCAATAAACACGAGATCAGTCATTTTGAGTAAAATTTGTTAACATTGCAGCAAAAGAGTTTACACTAGTCCTATGAACTCATTTGATTCGCAATATATGAATTTAAAAGAAACAAAGCTTAAGGAGATCATCCAAAAGCTAAAAACGGTAACCGCAGTAGCC
>JALNYN010000028.1 GCA_023229825.1 Minisyncoccota bacterium | reverse complement strand
CCAGTTCTTTGTCGGGCCATTTATCAACGGCGGTTTTTATGATCGCGTTGACCTGATATCGGTCTTTTATTTTTGGGATGAATGCCGGGAAGATCTTCACGTTGAATTTTTTGAACATGTCTTCGATCACGGCGGCTTTTTCGGAAACTTCCTGATTGGTTCCCTCGAATCTGATCTTGATGATCACGGAATAAGGCGGATAGAAGAAACGGCTTCGGTCTTTGGTTTCTTCTTTGTAGAATTCCATGAGGTTTCCCTGCATGAGCGATCTCCAGATCCGTTCTTCGGGATATCTGGTCTGCACGATAAATGTTTTGTCTGCCTTAGCGCGCACTTCTAAAAGTTTCCTGAGTATTTTTTCATTGCTGCGAAAATCCGGCAGAGAAAAAAGCGAGTCTACGGAAACGACGGCGGCGAGCGAAGCCTTGTCGACATAAGGAAGCGCGAATTCGGTGCCGACGAGGATCGTGCCGCGCGAATCGCGGAAAGAGGATGATATCTCCGTGCACTTCTTCTCATTTTTTACGGCATCGGAATTTAATTCATAAAGAGGAACATTCGGGAATAATTCGCGCACTTCATTGGCGACGAGTTCCACGCCGACGCCGAGAGGCAGGAGCCGCCAGCCGCCGCAGACGGGACAGGTGGTTTCCGTCTTTTTTCGTTCCTCGCATTTGTGGCAGATGAAAATATTGCGCGTTCCTTCGCGATGAAGCACGTAGGGGACCTGGCATCGCGGGCAGGAAAGGATATTTCCGCAATCTCGGCAGGCGGTGAGCGGAGTCACTCCGCGCCGAACTCCAAAGAGAAAGATATTTCCTCCGGACTCAAGCGTTTCCGTCATGGAACGGCGGAGCGGCGCGGAGAGGGCTTTCCAGCCTTTGTCGGACGCTGATTCTTTTTCCTGCGCGGCTGCAGCGGTTCGCGAACGGCTTTCTTTTCTGGTATCGATAACGGCTTGCTCCAGAGTCGAGAGCAGTCGAAAACGAAGCGGTATGATGGCGGAAAGTTTTTTTTCTTCGTAGCGATGGAGCGTTTCGATCCTGAGAAAGGAATCGCCGACGATGAATCGCGCGGTCATTTTTTCGGCGAATTTTTCGAGGAAAAAACGGAAATCAAAATAAGGTCGGGAGAATGTCTGGTAGGAATCTTTGCTTTCCTGTTCGATAATGAAAGCGCCGAGATCCTCTCTCGGGAGCGACGAGAACATTGGGGTTCCGATAATGAGAACGGGATGTTGTGTTTCAAGAATTTTTTTCCAGACGGCGGTCATTTCTTTCGGCGGCATTTTTCCGTTCAAGGTAAACACGTATTGTTCGATGCCGCGCGAAAGTTCTTTCGATACCATTTCGGTGCTCATTGCGGTGGAGCATGAAAGGAAGATCGAAGAACCGCGTGCGAACTCCTCGCGAATGACCCCGCGGTATATCGAAAACCGGTCTTCATGGCTGGCTTGAATGGCGTATTTGTCGGCGTGCAGAATACAGTCGGCAAGGATCGGTTTTTTTATGCGGAACGCATCGGGCCGGAGCATTTCCGCAAGCGTGCCTTTCTGTTTCAGATAATCTTCAAAAATTCTGGCCGGAACGAGCCCGGAGATAATTCCTCCGACGGTACCGGCGTATTGCATGGCGGTTTCGTTCGCAGCACTGATGAATTCGGGAAGCAGAAAATTTCGCTCGGCAACTCGCTCCACTCGCTTTAACGAAAACCGCGAACTTTTCAGCCGCGATTTAACTTCATTGGCGTCTTCATACGACACAACGATACCGGGGACGGATTTGCCCCGGATCGGTATGACGACAAGAGAATTTTTTTCTATGTCTTTGGACGTATAGTAGGTCAAGACCTCTTTCAAAACTCCTTGCGAAATTGGTGAAGCGTTAACGATCTTCATTTTTATAAGCTCGGTGTTATTTATCGAATCCGACGATGCGGAAAATGGAACTTCCGTCCTTCACGAGTATCGAAGAATTATCGGATAGTACGAATTCAGGAGACGTTCCTTTGTAAACCGGCAGGAAATTTCGGGGCGTGGATGTTCCGGTCTCAACCGCGAACACTCCGTCGTTGACGGCAACCAAAAGCACATCGGTTCTTCCCGGGAAATAATCTGCGGATCTGACATCTTTAAATTGTATCGGCGCGAGCGCAGCTTTTATTTGATCGCTGATAACCGCGCCATCTATTCGCGCGAGCGCATCGGTGTACTCGGGGCTTTCTGAAATGACGCCATTGTTGTAAACTTTTGCAACGACGAGAGAAGGTTTTACGTCTTTTCTCACGAGAAGCGGGCGAAGGGTTTCAGTTTCTTTTGCGGAAAGCGTAACGTCTTTTGTCCATGGCCAAAAATCGCCGCGCGAAACGATGACGGAATGTTTTCCTTCAATATATTGATAGGACATTTTTTCTCCGGCGCTTTTTGATACTCCCGCGATCTGTCCGTCAACGTAGAGTTCCGTTCCGTAAGTCGGAGCGGAGAGTGCTATGGTGCCGCTTGTTTCCTGCGACCACACGCCGTATCCGATGGCGAGCATGGCGACAAAAATAATGGAAATAATAACCTGAGGGGGAACTTGTTCCTTAACGATATTTTTGAATGTCATCTGCATAATGCCACTATAATACAGTAAAAGCGGGCAAAATGTAAATTGACAGAAGTATTCATTTATGATTATATACGACAGGTATTGAACCTTGAGAGAATAAATGACGAAAAACGATGAAATTAAAGGTTTTTTTGACCGATTTACATCATGACCAAGAGGAGACGCTTAATGATAAAAAATTCTGTATACAAAAAACGCCGTGCGCGGCTGCTGAAAAAAATTTCAAAAGGAAAAGGGAATTCCATTGCCGTGATCGCCAATGCGGAGATCTGTCTGCGCAACGGGCGGGATAATGAATATCCGGCTCGCGCTGATTCGAATTTTTGGTACTTGACCGGATTTTCGGAACCGGGCGCCGTTTTAGTTTTGGCGGCCGATGGCGAAGGATCGCGATCGGTGATCTTCTGTCAAGAGTCGGTAGATTTTGTGAAAGCCGCTTTCGATGGCGATGTCATTGGGACGGTCGGAGCAAAAAAACGATTCGGATTCGATACGGCGCTTTCGATCGATACGATCGATGCCGTCATGCCAAAAATGTTTTGTGAATCTGATACGCTCTATTATCACATGGGACAAAGATCCGATCTGGATCGCCGTGTGATGTCTTGGGTCGGAGAAGCAAAGTCTGCATCATATCGACGCGGAGCACCGCCCATTACGGCGATCGAAGATCTGGATGTTCTTCTTTCTGAAATGCGCTTGATAAAAAGTCCGGAAGAGATCGGGCTCTTGACCAGGGCGGGTCATTTCACCGGAGGCGGGATCATCAAAGCGATGCAGTCATGCCGCCCGGGAATGATGGAATATCAACTGGAGGCCAAGATACATGAATGGTTTCGGTATCACGGCTGCGGTGGCATGCCGGCATTCTCCGCGATCGTTGCAGGAGGTGCGAACGCTACGACGCTGCATTATGTCGACAATAATTGTCTATTAAAAGATGGCGATCTCGTGCTTACTGATGTGGGCGGAGAGTTCGAACTCTATTCCGGCGATATTTCACGGACGTTTCCGGTAAACGGAAAATTCAGCGAGGCGCAAAAACGCGTGTATCAGATCGTACTTCTAGCGCAAAAAGCCGCCATTCAGAAAGTGGTTGTTGGAAACAGCCTCGCGGATTGTTATGCCGTTGCCGCTCGGATCATAACGGAAGGTCTGGCGGATCTGAAAATTCTAGACGGCGATGTCGAGGAATTGATCGCGCTTGGAATGGACAGCAAGAACCCTCCCGAAGCTTCGTATAAAAAATTCTTTATGCATAGAACGGGACATTGGCTCGGACTCGATACTCACGACGTTGGAAGTTATTTTAACTCCGACGGAACACACCGGGCATTTGAAGCAGGCATGGTGCTGACGGCAGAACCGGGAATATATATTAAACCGGCCCCGGACGTACCCGAAGAATATTGGAACATCGGTATTCGCATTGAGGACGATGTTTTGGTTGAGAAGTTCGGCGAACCGTTCGTATTGACGTCGGATGCGCCAAAAGAGATAGCCGATATTGAGGAAGTAATGAGTTTTCATCGATAATTTTAGCACAGCCGCTCCATCCGAGCGGCTTTTTTATATTTCAATTTATTCTTTTCATATTTGAGGATATTTTGATATACTAAAAGGAACATTATCCAGCTTTAAACCGAAAAAATATATGGCAACAAAAATCGCAATTAACGGAATGGGACGCATCGGACGCGCGTTTCTCACTCTTGCGCATGACCACCCGGAATTAGAGGTCGTGGCGGCGAACGATCTCGGCGAACTCGACAATCTTGCTTATCTCATGAAATATGATACCGCTTACGGACGCAGTGCGTTTTCCGTCGAAACCAAAGAAGCAGACGGGAAAAAGTATCTGGTCATAGACGGCAAGGAAATTTTGATGCTGGCGGAAAAAGATCCCGCGAAATTGCCGTGGAAAGACCTCGGCGTTGATCTCGTGCTCGAGGCGACCGGTTTTTTTGAGAAATATGAAAAAGCGAAATTGCATTTGGATGCGGGAGCCAAGAGGGTCGTTGTGACCGCGCCAGTGAAAGGAACTCCTCCTGAGGGAATCGTAGGCGCTTCCATTTTGAGCGGGATAAACGAAGAAAAATTCGAGACGTGCCAAATTTCTTCCAATGCCTCCTGTACGACTAATTCCGTCAGTCCGGTGATCCAAATTCTGCACGAAACGATCGGCATTGAAAAAGCCATGCTCTCAACCATTCATGCCTATACCGGAACGCAAAAACTCGTCGATGCTCCCGATGCGAAAGACTGGCGCCGTGGCAGGGCGGGCGCGCAAAATATCGTACCGTCTACGACCGGAGCCGCGATCGCCGTGACCGAAGTCATCACCGATCTCAAAGGAAAATTCGACGGTCTCGCTTTCCGCATTCCCGTCATCACCGGCTCCATGTCCGACGTGACTTTTCTCGCGAAACGAAATACGACCGTGGAGGAGATCAACAGCATTTTGAAAGAAGCGGCAAAGAGCGATCGATGGAACAAGGTGTTTGCCGTGACCGAAGACCAGCTTGTTTCCTCGGATATTATCGGGCAGAAGGTCGCTTCGATCGTCGATCTCGGATTGACGAAAGTGGTCGACGGAAATCTCGTGAAGGTTTGTGCATGGTATGATAATGAAATGGGGTACACGAGTGCATTGGTGGAGCATGTGGTGAAGATGGCATCATTCATAAAATAATTTCCAATATCCAATTTCTAATTTCCAATGAAATGTTCAATGACTAAATATTATGAAAAAAATTACGGCAACAACTAAAAAACCAACGACAAAAAAAGAAAGCCATACGGAAGAAATAAAACGATACATCGGTGCGTTATCGGAAGAATTTCAACACAGAGTTTCCGCGATCGGGGAACAGTTTTCAAGCTTGCATGAAAAACTTGATGAACATGGAAAAAAACTGGATGAACATGGAAAAAAACTTGATGAACACAAAAGAATTCTTGATATGCATACCGAAATGATCGGTGAAATGTCGGTGGATATTCAAGAAATAAAAGATATTTTAGATGAAAAGGCGGACAAAAAAAGCGTAATATTGCTTGAAAAGCGCTTGTTGCGAGTGGAAGAAATGCAAAAAGCATAAATTAAAAGGCATACCGGTTAAGGTATGCCTTGTGAAGTTATTGTTTCAGCCAATTTTTTAGATCAGCCCATGTTGGGTGTCCCCAAAAATAAAGAGCGATAAGAATAACGAGAGTAATTATGGATGTTTGAAGTGGTGCGATTTTTAGAAACCCCAAAAAATCCACAAAAACAATAAATACAATGAATATAAAACAAATGATGTTCAAGAATCTTAAAAGCACGATGTTTCCTCAATTTTTCAGTACGAATTTACTGAAAAGTACTATATATTAATAAAAATACTTTGTCAAGTATATGAAAATTTATCTCGCCACCGATCACGCAGGATTTGAACTTAAGGAAAAACTTGTGCCTTTTTTGCTCGCGATGGGGCATGAGGTTGCGGACAAGGGCTCGTTTGAGTTTGACGAGAACGATGATTATCCAGATATGATCGCTGAAGCGGCGAGGGAAGTTTCGGCGGCGAATTCCGCTGATGTGCGCGCCATTATTCTCGGCGGGTCCGGTCAGGGCGAGGCGATCGTTGCCAATAAATTTCCGAACGTTCGCGCGGTGGTGTTTAACGGGCAGTACGAACCGAAAGACGGCAGCGAAGTTCCCGATGAAATTTTCCTGACGCGCAGCCACAATGATTCCAATATTCTTTCTCTCGGCGCCAGATTCATCAGCGAGGAAACAGCCAAACGCGCCGTCCGCGAATGGCTCGACACGCCATTTTCGGGAGAAGAAAGACATGTGAGGAGAATTAAAAAGATTGAAGAAATTGAAAAATTGTCTATAAGCTAAAACCTAAAAGCTATAAGCTATTATTTTTTATGTTAGAAATCATCCCCGCAATAATGCCGAAAGATTTTAACGACTTGAAAGACAAGGTCGGCTTGGTCTATCGTCAGTCAAAAACGATCCATATCGATGCGATGAACGGAAGCATGACGCATTCTATAAATTGGCCGTTCACCAAGGAAGGCCTTGAAGAACTTGAAAAGATAAAAACCGGAGAACTCGCTTTGCCGTTCTGGAAAGAAGTGGATTTTGAAGTGGATGTTATGATGGATAATCCGGAAGATAGCATGGCGGAATGGGTGAACGCCGGGTTTCATCGCGTTATCCTGCACATGGAAAACATGAAGAAATTTTCCGCGGTTATCAAAGAATGGAAAGACGTCATTGAGCTCGGTCTTGCGGTCAGCGTAGACACGCCGAACGACGAGGCATATAGATACGTCGATGAAGGCGTCGATTTCTTACAGTTCATGGGTATCTACCAAATAGGGTTTCAGGGAAATCCGTTCGATGCTCGGGCGATCGAAAAAGTAAAAGCCGCTCGCGAGGTATATCCGAATCTTCCCATCAGCGTCGACGGATCAGTCAATCTGGAAACCGCACCGCAATTGATCGCGGCCGGAGCGAATCGTTTGGTTATCGGTTCTGCGATATTCAACAAGAAAAAAGAAATTTCCTCTCTCGGAGCATTCGACATTTCCGCCGACGCGGCTTTTAACGTGGGAAACGATCTTGATGTCGGAAATATATATGACAAAAAAGATCTAAGCGCCGAAGATGCGATAAAAGAATTTAAAAAACTTGGAGTATAATTTATTTAGCTATGTCAGATATTTTGAATGAAGACCAAATAAGATCGTTGAAGGAAAAAAGTCGCGATATTCGCGTTTCGGTCGTCGAGATGCTTGCGGAAGCGAAGTCGGGGCACACCGCAGGTTCGCTTGGAATGGCTGATATTTTTGCGTATCTGTATTTTCATGCGTTGAAACACGATCCGAAAGATCCCGCATGGGAAGAACGCGACCGGCTCGTGCTTTCCAACGGACACATTTGTCCCGTCCTGTATTCGGCCATGGCGCACGCGGGATATTTTCCGACGGAAGAATTGCTGACGCTCCGGAAATTCGGTTCTCGTCTGCAAGGTCATCCGCATCGCGAATTTCTGCCGATGGCGGAAACGAGTTCCGGTCCGCTCGGCGAAGGGCTTTCCCAGGCGGTAGGGATGGCGCTCGCATTTCGGATGGATAAAAAAGAAAACCGCGTATACTGTCTCATGGGCGACGGCGAACTTGACGAAGGTCAGGTCTGGGAAGCTGCGATGCAAGCAGGAAAAGAAAAGCTGGCGAAGATCACCGCTCTCGTCGATCGAAACAATATCCAGATCGACGGAACGACCGACCAAGTGATGCCGCTCGAACCGCTCAAAACAAAATGGGAATCGTTCGGCTGGCATACGATAGAGATCGACGGACACAATCTTCAAGCGATCCACAGCGCGGTCCAAGAAGCGCACGAAATTTCCGACAAACCGAGCGTCATCATAGCGCGAACCGTTTCGGGAAAAGGCGTTCCTGAGATCGAAGGAAGCTATCGCTGGCACGGCAAAGCTCCTGATAAAGAGGAAGCCGAAAGATTTGTCTCGGCGATCAAAATGCAAAATCGTGAATAAAAAATTTTCATATCTGTTGTTATACGGCGTGCCCGGATCTATCATTTCGCTGATCCTTTCCGGGCTCGTGAGCGGCGGAATTCTCGGCATATTGTGGCTGTTCGTTTTCGGAGACGATTCATGGCCGGCATGGGTGGAGTATGCGATAATCATCGTATTTTTGGCTACGTTTCTCACTTCGTGGATCTTTATTGTTCAAGCCGGATATTCTGCCGGAAAAAAAATGGACAGCGAAGGACGAACCGCTTTCAGCAGAAAACATATTCTTATTTCTTCCGCGATTACCGCATTTTTTCTGTTGATGGTGCTGCTTCATCAGTCGCTGGTGGGAAACATCGGGTCGAGTGACGATCTCGCCTGTGAAAATACCTGCAGTGCAAAAGGATATTCCGGAAGTTCAGAATCACCGAAAGATTCGGGCATAAGAAAATGCGAATGTTTTGATCCTAAAACCGAGCAATGGAAAGAAGTGCAAATAGCTAAATAAAAATATTTTGCCGATACAGATTGAAAGAGATATAATAAAAGGGCATGCCGGTGAAGGTATGCCTTGAAAATTATTTTTTGCTCATTGCTTTTTTGCACACAAAATGATGAGTTATGGTAACTACGACAAGAGCAACCATAAATTCCCATCTTAAACTGGGAAAAATAAACATTGATAGAAAAAGAAATATCCCCAACAGATACAGTGCGTATTCAATAAAATGGTAAGTAATTTTAAATTTCATTCTTATCTCTCGTTCGTGCACGAAACTTCTACGACAGATTATATATTAAATTTAATTTTTGTCAAATGTAGGTGTAAATCATTCTTTTATATGTTCAATCCCAAACTTTTCCCGCCGGTTCGGGGTTGCACCCCGAACCGAAACGTTTGGAACCATCTCACCGTAATTAGTGTTATCGAAAAAACGTGATTTCTTACAAATGTTTCGGACCGGGGTACAACCCCGCTCCGGCGACAAAGCCCTCGAAATTTCTCATAATCATAATCATTCCGCCAGCGGGCGGATCCTCCCGCTGGAGGAAAATCGTAAATCATAAATCTTTTATATGTTAAACCCAAAACTTTTTGATAAAGACATCGAACTCAAGTCTACTCGCTATGGTTTTTCCGAAGGACTCGTTCTTGCGGCGGATGAAAATTCGAATGTCGTCGGGCTTTGCGCCGATCTTACCGAATCGGTAAAGATGGACGACTTTGCGAAAAAATATCCGGAGCGGTTCGTCGAAATGGGGATCGCGGAACAATCGATGGCGAGCGTGGCATCGGGAATGGCAGCGGTCGGCAAAGTGCCGTTTATGGCTTCGTATGCGGTTTTTTCGCCGGGACGCAATTGGGAACAGGTCCGCACGACGATCTGTTATAATAACGCGAACGTAAAAATTATCGGGAGCCATGGCGGCGTAACCGTCGGTGAGGACGGCGGCACGCATCAAGCGCTCGAGGATATTGCGCTCATGCGCGTGCTTCCGAATATGACGGTGATCGTTCCTTGCGATGCGATCGAAGCAAAAAAAGCGACCATCGCGGCAGCGCGAACGAACACTCCCGTTTACATCCGACTTTGCCGGACAAAAACGCCGGTTATCACGACAGAGGAAACTCCATTCGAGATAGGGAAGTCATGGGTCGCATTTCACGCCGATAATGCACAAATCGGAATTGTGGCGACGGGTCCGCTCTTGTATAATAGTATCATGGCGGCGAAGGCGCTTTCGGAAGAAGGGATCGCCGTTTCCGTTCTTAATCTTGCGACGGTAAAACCGCTGGATGCCGACGAGCTTCTGAATTTTGCCAAGGAATCGGGCAATAGGATCGTTACCGTTGAAGAGCACCAGATCCACGGAGGAATGGGTTCCGCTGTCGCTGAATTCTTCGCACAAAATCACCCTTTGCCGATCGAGTTCGTCGGCGTGAAAGACCGGTTCGGACAATCCGGAAAACCGCAAGAACTCATTGCGCATTACGGTCTCAATGAGGAAGCGATCAAAGAAGCGGCGAGGAAGATATTGGGGAGATGATCAAAAAAATTCCAAATTTCAAATATCCAATTTCCAATAAAATGTCTAATGACAGAATGTAAAAAATGTTCAAAAAATGTTATTTTGAAATTTAATCATTTTGATTTTTATTGGAAATTTGAAATTGGATATTGGAAATTATTTATATATCAACTGTGAAAACATGCATATGAAAACTAAAACATTCTCTATTGGAACATTAGCTTTGGTCTCGGTTCTTTTTTGCGGATCAGTTTCGATCGCTTTTGCCGAAGCTCCTATTTCCAAGAACGTCACATTCACCGTCACCATCGGAAAACTCGAATGTAAAGACGGCGTAGCGCAGTCCATCGTGAAATTTGAAAATTCTCCAATGGAAGGCGGATATTACGAAATAACCGGCGAAATGATCACAAAGAATAATATCAGCTTGAGCAGGGAAGTACCTCTCCCGACGGGAACATATTTTTGGAACGGGATCCCTCAGACCGGATATTCGACGACGAGTCCTTCCTCAGGCACCGTCATCATCAAGGAGTGTCCGAAGACCGCACCCTCGATGCAGACATTGGAAGGCGGAAAAGATGAACCGATCATCTCTCAACCGGTCGTGAGCACTTCTTCTGAAATAGCAGATTTAACAAAAAGTCTCGCAACAGGGTCTGAAGAAAAAGCTTCGACATCTCAAAACTTCTTGTCCGGAGAAATGCAAAAAAAGGCTTTGGCTGTCCTTCTGATCGGAGCGGTCGTCGCCGGTTATCTTTACAACAAATATGGAGCTCGGCTCAACGCTAAAAGTTAAGTTAAAAAAGCGAACAAAAGCAGTACATTAAAATGAATTTTTTTCACAGGAAAGAGAAAGAGACGAAAGAACAAAAAACTGCGGTTTTTTTGTTTCTTTCGTCCTTTTTCTTTGTTTTCGGCTTTGCTTCGTTTTATCATTATGCCGTCACAGACATTCGCGCAGTTCTTGCCGCCGATGATACCGTTCCGCCGACCGCGCCGGCAAATCTCATATCAAGCTCGGTTCTCGCATCGCAGATAAATCTATCATGGGATGCATCCACCGATGATAGCGGCGAGATCTCCGCGTATGAAATATACAAGAACGGCGTATCCGTGTATTCCGTCGAAAACGAATCCGCCGCGATCTCGACCGGCATCGTTCCTGATACCAACTATGAATTCAAAGTACGGGCGGTCGATCTCGCAGGCAACCAAAGCGAGTTTTCGAATAACCTTTATGTCAGAACGCCGCGCGATATGCTGGCACCTACGCCCGCATCTTCTCTCGTCGCGACCCCGACCTCGCTTTCGGAGATCCATCTTTCTTGGAACGCCTCGTCCGACAACGTTGGCATTGCGAGATATGAAGTGTATCAAGACGGCACAAAGATCGATTCGGTTACGAACGGAGCGGTGAGTACGGTGATCTCGAACCTTTCTGAAAACACGAGATATTCATTCAATGTGAAGGCGTTCGATTACTCGGGCAACGAAAGCGCCATTTCCGAAACCGTTACCGCTACGACGATATCTTCGGTCGTAGTGCCGGATGCGCCGTCGAATCTCTCCGCAAAATCCGTTACATCCTCTCGGATCGAACTCCTGTGGGCGTCTCCGACGAATACGACCTCTGTCGCCGGATACAAGATATATAAAAACGGAGCCGAAGCGGGAACTTCGAAGATCAATTCATATTCTTTCGGTGGTCTTGATCCGAACACCTCGTATACGTTTGAAGTCACCTCGTACAATGTAGTCGGCAACGAAAGTCCCAAGTCCAATACCATTACCGTAAAAACGCCGATCGATATTACGCCGCCGACCACGCCGAGCGGTCTGACCGGTGTCGCTGTCTCTTTCTCCCGCATCAATCTTTCGTGGAAACCCGCGCTCGATAATAACGCGATCACCGGATACAATGTTTATAAAAACGGTGAATTGATAACCACCGTGCCCGACACAAAAGCGCAGATCACCGATCTGGCAGAACTCACGACGTATCGTTTCACCGTTCAGGCTTTTGACGCCAGCAAAAATTTCAGTCCGGAATCCGCGGCCATTTCTGTTAAAACCGTCGTCGAAACGGATACGACCCCGCCATCGATCCCGGGCGGACTGACCGCAAAGGCGGTATCGTATTCAAAGATCACTCTTGCGTGGAAAGGGTCGACCGATAAGATCGGCGTGGATGGGTATCACGTATACAGAGGAAGCGATCGCATCGGCACGACAAAAGGACTCACATTTTCCGATACGGGGAGAACTCATGAGAAAACATATTCCTATCAAGTATCGGCATACGATTATGCGGGAAATGTTTCCGAACGCTCCGATACCGTTTCCGCGACCACCCTGCCTTTACCGACCGGCGTCCCTGTTTCTTTCAAAGTGACGGTTGGAAGACCGGTGTGCAAAAAAGACGGATTCACTTATGCTCCCGTGACTTTCTCCGCAAGTCCGTATGAAGGCGGAAAATTTAAACTGAACGGGATAACCATAGAAGAACAAAGTTTTGATCCGAAGACGATCGAATTAAAAAATGGGCGCTATAATTGGGAAGCAACGGCAAAGCCAAGACACGTCGTTACCGGCGATTCCACCGGCGATCTTATTATTCCATTTTTAACATGCGCCGAACAAAAAAGAGTCATCGTTATTCCGACCGAACCTGCGCCGACCGCATCGCCGAGCATTTTCGGTTCAGCGGCAAAAAAAGGATCGACGGAAGCGGTGCTTGAAGTTTTTTCCACCTACGCCGAAACGGACGCGGCAATAAAAGCTGAGGCAGCTCGGGATATTCCCGCATCCGCATCGCTTTCAGATAAGCTCGACATCATACAACAGATCAGGCTGGGGTACGCATTCGCTCCTCAGTCAGAAACGGTTACGCTGGGAACCTCGTTATTATCCCGAATAACTTCTCCTGAAAAGACCGCAGAAAAGATCGCAGGCGTACTGGCGAACAGAACGCCGGAGATGGCCGCTACCGATCCTGACGACGATGAAATACCGGATTATGATGAGATAAATATCTACGGGACAAACCCGAAGTTGAATGATACCGACGCCGACGGCTTTACCGATTCGGAAGAATTGCTCGCGGGAATGGATCCGCGCGATAAAACAGCCTCGCCCGTTACCTACGAAGATCCGAAAAAGAACACGGTGTACGCCAGCACCACTCCCGATCTTTACACCATCGATAAGATCGAAGCGATCGTTTCACCTTCGATCGGAGGAGCTCCGTCAAAAGTAGTCGGTATTATGTTCGGAGGAAAAGCTCATCCCAAAAGTTATGTAACCCTCTTTATTTTCAGCACCCAGATCGCCGCCACCGTTTTGTCTGACGAAGAAGGAACGTGGTCATACATCGCGGATAGGGAACTCGAGAACGGCAAACACGAAATATATGCCGCCCTGACCGAAAGCGACGGAAAGATACTCGTAAGATCAGAGCCGGTCTCATTCACGAAAACCAATGAAAGCGTATACCCGGGATCTGAACTTCCCCCGATCTCCGCGGAAGCGGTTGTGTCCGCCGCGCAGGGATTCGTCGAAAAGAACTTGCTCTACATAACCATCGGCGCAGTCTCTTTCTTACTGATCTTGATCATATCGATCGCCGTGCATATCCGCAGAAAAAGAAAAGCCGAGATCGAAGAGAATCAGATAGTCCTTCGCCCCAAGATCTAGAAAGTTTTTTGCTTTTTTAAAGAAATGTGATATATTTTACGGGTATCAGGAAAAAGTATCAGTATCAGGAATAGCCGCCGTCGCCCTGACCCCGATACTATTCCCCGATACTACGTTGCGCGGCCCTATCGTCTTCCGCCAGCGGGCGGATCCTCCCGCTGGCGGAAGCGGCTCATCCAAAGAAGGGCACGCATAAAACGTACAGTCATGTATTATTTGTATATTTTGAAAAGCATTAATTTCCCGAGACACTACATTGGTATTACCGAAAATCTAGAAAACCGCCTTGCTAAACACAATGGTGCCGGTGTACAATCGACAAAAGCCTATCGTCCGTGGAAAATGGCTTATCATGAAAAATTTTCCACAAAGACCGAAGCAAGAAAACGAGAAATTTATTTAAAGAAAACAGCAGGAGCTCGGCATGAGTTATTTGTAAAAATATAATATTGGCCCTATCGTCTAGCGGCTAGGACATATCCCTCTCACGGATAAAACCAGGGTTCGATTCCCTGTAGGGTCACAACTTAAAAACCGCAATAGCGGTTTTTTGTAAGATAACGCTAGGACATATCCCTCTTCCGCCAGCGGGCGGACCCTCCCGCTGGAGGGCACGGATAAAACCAGGGTTCGATTCCCTGTAGGGTCACAACTTAAAAACCGCAATAGCGGTTTTTTGTAAGATAACGCTAGGACATATCCCTCTTCCGCCAGCGGGCGGACCCTCCCGCTGGAGGGCACGGATAAAACCAGGGTTCGATTCCCTGTAGGGTCACAACTTAAAAACCGCAATAGCGGTTTTTTGTAAGATAACGCTAGGACATATCCCTCTTCCGCCAGCGGGCGGACCCTCCCGCTGGAGGGC
>JALNYN010000027.1 GCA_023229825.1 Minisyncoccota bacterium | reverse complement strand
TGCGGAAAGCCATTCCTTCAAACTCTCCTTAAAAACTTTGTCTCTTGTGTCCATAGTCATGAGACTACGGTAACCGAATTATGGACTATCCGATAATTTTCGGTAACATTTTCTTTGGCCTATAACGCATGCTTCCCAAAAAGCCAAAAATATGATATAATGCGTTACCATAAAATTTATGACAAAAAAAGATAATTCACCTCTTGATAAGATCATCATTAAGGGTGCGAGAACGCATAATCTTAAGGATATTAGCGTTGAAATGCCACGCAATAAAATGATCGCTTTCACCGGACTTTCCGGATCGGGAAAGTCTTCGCTGGCTTTCGACACCATCTTTGCGGAGGGTCAGCGGCGCTATGTTGAGTCGCTTTCTTCGTACGCCCGGCAGTTTTTACGCCAATTCCAGAAACCCGATGTTGATGAAATATCAGGTCTTTCTCCGGCCATTTCGATCGATCAAAAAAGCCGTTCCAATAACCCGCGTTCCACCGTGGCGACCATTACCGAGATATATGATTATCTTCGCGTACTGTACGCACGCATTGGCAAACCGCACTGTCTTATTTGCGGCAATGTGATCACAAAACTTTCCAACGAGGAGATATTGAATTTGGTTATGGAACGTCTTGATAAGCTCGATACTTCGGCGCATGAAAAGAAAGTTTTTGATGTATCGGTCAACACGTTCCGTATCTCAATTTTCGCTCCCGTGATCCGCGGACGAAAAGGAGAATATTATCAGCTGCTCTACGATATGCTCGGCAAGGGGTATGTCGAAGCGCGCGTTGACGGAAAAATGAAAAAACTCCGCGAGCAGATCATTCTGACGAAAACAAAAAAACACGATATTGATATTCTCGTCGACAAATTGGATATGGCGGAAATGCAGTCCGATCGAAAAAATTTCATCGAGAGGATCGCGGAATCGATCGAGCGGGCTCTTACGGAGTCTGATGGTCTCGTTGTGGTCTCATTTGGAAATCCGGAAGAACCGACGGAAGAGTTTCTCACGTCATCTAAATTTTCTTGTCCGAACGATGGATTTTCTTATCCCGAGATCGAACCGCGATTATTTTCGTTCAATTCTCCTTATGGCGCATGTCCCGCTTGCAACGGACTTGGTACAAAATATTTTTTCGGCGATGAGCCCTGCGATACTTGCGGAGGAAAACGGCTTCGTCCGGAGGCGTTGAACGTATTTATACATGGAGAAGTTCCGACGGAGCAAAAAGCAACAAGCAAAAAGCAAAAAGGGAAAAACGATCTCGCGAAGATCGAGCCTGAAAAAGCTATCGAAGTAAAAAAGAATATTGTGGAGGTGGCGGGGCTTTCCATTGCTGACGCGTATCACTTTTTCACGCATCTTGAACTTTCCGAGCGCGACGAGAAAATTTCCGAAGTACTGCTTAAAGAAATTATCAATCGCCTGCAATTCATGATGAATGTCGGCATAGAATATCTCGCGCTTGATCGCCGTGCGAACACTCTTTCCGGCGGGGAGGCGCAGCGCATTCGGCTTGCCTCACAGCTCGGATCTCGGCTGGTCGGTGCGCTCTATGTGCTTGATGAACCGACCATCGGACTTCACTCGCGCGACAATGATCGGCTGGTTGATACGCTGCTCAAACTGCGCGATCTTGGCAATACTATTATCGTCGTTGAGCATGATGAGGATACGATCTATGCCTCGGACTATCTCGTCGATATCGGACCCGGCGCCGGGGTGCACGGCGGACATATCGTTGTTGCCGGTGATCTCGAAGAACTTTTGACAGCCAAGAAAAATACATCGGGATCGGTCACGCTCGATTATCTTCGCGGCGACAAAAAGATAGAAGTCCCCGATGAACGCCGTACAAAAGACAAGGGCGCGATCCGCATACGAAACGCAAATGTCTTTAACATACAAGGAATGAACATCGATGTTCCGATCAATAAATTCATTGTTATCTCCGGCGTGTCCGGTTCAGGGAAATCAACGTTCCTCTACGAGATCCTTCATAAAAATCTGCAGGGAAAGCTTGAGCACAAATATCGCACCGCGCAAATATATAATTGCTCGGAGTTTGACGGAACGGAAACCTTAAACCGCGTGATCATGGTGGATCAGTCCCCGATCGGGCGCACTCCGCGATCGAATCCCGCCACGTATACGGGAGCATTTACGCACATTCGCGATATGTTTGCGGCGACGCCGGAAGCTCGCGTTCGGGGTTGGAAAGCGAGCCGTTTCTCTTTCAATGTAAAAGGCGGACGATGCGAGACCTGCCAGGGCAACGGAGAAATTGCCGTCGAAATGCATTTTTTGCCGACCGTATATGTGCCGTGCGACGTATGCCAAGGAAAGCGATTTATGAAAGAAACTCTGGAAGTAAAATACAAAGGAAAATCCATTTATGATGTGCTCCGCATGACCGTGGAAGAAGCGATGACCTTTTTTGAAGATATTCCCGCGATCTCCGACCGCATTAAAACGCTCAACGAGGTCGGACTCGGTTATCTCGAACTCGGGCAATCCGCAACGACGCTTTCCGGAGGAGAAAGCCAGCGCGTGAAAATTTCTTCCGAAATGTTCCGGGTCAATATCCAAAAAACGATCTATCTTCTGGATGAGCCGACCATCGGGTTGCATTACGAGGACGTAAAAAAGCTCATCGAAATACTGCAGGAGCTCGTTCGAAAAGGGCACACGGTCGTGTTGATCGAACACAACATGGACATCATAAAAAGCGCCGATTACGTGATCGATATCGGACCGGAAGGCGGGGTCGGCGGCGGAAAGGTAGTCGCAAAGGGAACTCCTGAAGAAGTGGCAAATAACCCGGCTTCGTACACGGGTAAATATTTGAGGAAAGCATTGCGGAAATAAGACGATTTTTTGGGAGGTATTTCATTTTTTTGGGAAGTTATTCCGGTTCAAAGTCGATAAATAGATATGATATTATCATTTGAAAAACTTGACAAGAATATTTTTTAGTGTATAATAAAAATAGCTTAAAAAGATGATAAACGAGAGAGGCGTAAAATGAGCACAATTAATGAGAGAGTATTTGTACTAGCAAATCAGGCTCTTTTTGAACAATTAACATCTGATTCCAAACTGTTTACTTTTGAAAAATTCCTTCCCGGGATGGATCAGATTCCTGTCGGAACAAAAGTAATCGTTGAATTTGGCAGACAACAGGTAAACGCTGAGGTTGTAAAAATATCGTCGCCACATCCCAGTTTTAAGAACTGCGGTAGCCGGATAGAGATCAGAGTCTGTTGATTGAAAAAACAATGAGTACCCATTCATGAAAATGAATGGGTATTTTACTTGGGCCCTCAGTTTTATTGAAAAATGATGCAAAAAGCATTACTATGAAAAGACCATGGAATTTCTCAAAGCTAAAAATGTTCATTTTATCGGTCTCGGAGGTATCGGCGTTTCTGCCATTGCTCGATATTTTGCGTCGCAGGGCGCAAAAGTTTCAGGCTCCGACCGCGCGGATTTTGATCAAGCGCAAGAACTGCGCAAACACGGGATCAAAGTTTTCACTTCGCATGACGCGAAAAATTTGTCGCCAAAAACGGAGGCGGTGGTATATTCTTCGGCTGTACCGGCGGATAATCCGGAGATCGCTCTCGCGCGTGAAAAAGGAATTCCGATGTTTGAATACGTTGAAGCTCTCGGTGAGATCATGAAGGGAAAGTACGGCATCGGTGTTTCAGGCACGAACGGAAAGACGAGTACGACGGCGATGCTCGGCAAGATATTGGAAGCGGACAAAATGGATCCGATGGTGATCGTCGGAGGAAAAGTCCCCGGCTGGGACGCGAATTTGAGGTTACCCGTCTCCCCGAGGACCGCCCTCGGTAAAAAACCGAGGGCGGTCCTCGGGGAGGAAATATTTGTGGCGGAGGCGTGCGAGTATCGGCGGCATTTTCTTAAACTTGCTCCGAGGATGATCATTCTTACAAATATTGAGGCGGAACATTTGGATTATTTTAAAGACATCGCGGACATCAAAAATGCTTTTTCAGAATATGTCGGAAAATTGCCGAAAGATGGTTTTCTGGTGTACAATGATGACGATAAAAATGTGGTCGAAGTTTGTAAAAATATCAAAGCGCATAAAATTTCCTGTTCGCTTCGGAAAAGAACCGCCGATATTTTTGCGTCGAATATTCGATATGAAAAGGGCCGTCAGGTTTTTCGGGTCTTTTGGAAGAAAGAAGACTTAGGGGATTTCAAGATCGGCGTTCCGGGTATCTTTAATGTGATGAACGCGCTCGAAGCCTTGGGCTCAGCACTTGCGCTCGGGGCAAAGACTGAGAGCTCGCGAAAAGCACTCGCCAAATTCCACGGAACCTGGCGAAGATTTGAAAGGGTTGGGAAGGTCGGCAAAACCGTCATTATTTCTGATTATGCGCATCACCCTGCCGGCGTCGGCGCAACGATACAGGCGGCGAAGGAACTGTATCCTGACCAAAAAATACTCTTCATTTTTCAGCCTCATCAAAAGGATCGAACATTGAAACTCATGCATGAATTTGCTGATGTTTTGAAAAATGCTGACGATCTGATCCTCTCTGAAATTTATGAAGTCGCCGGACGAAATGAATCGGAAAAAGAAGTCAGCTCGCAGGACCTCGTGCGGGAGGTTTTGAAACTTCGCAAGTCAAATATTGAATACGGATCATCCCTGAAAGAAACGGAACAGATCGTGCGAAAAATGCTCCCGTACTATCACGCCGTCGTCATCATGGGGGCTGGCGATGTTTATAAAATTGCGGAGTCGTTAAGCTAAAACCTAAAACCTATAACCTAAAAGCTAATAAAAATGAAAACACACAATCTCGCTTTTATAGATGTGGAAACGACGGGACTCGATCCGGATCGCCATGAACTGATAGAGATCGGCTGTGTTCTCGCGAGGCAGATCGCACAGGAGGGAAAGGGGCCCGCGCTGCTTATGCTTGATGAATTCGAGTGTAAGATCATGCCGGAACATTTGGAGACCGCGGATCCGGAATCGCTCGCGATCATCGGTTTTAAAAAAGAGAATTGGGCGGATGCGATACCGCTTGCGGAAGCTATGGAAAAGTTTTCCGAACGCGTCCGCGGCGCATCGTTCGTCGCGCATAATGCTTTTTTTGATTATGCATTCATAGAACATGCGTTCAAGAAAACCGGTGTGAAAAATTTCATGCACTATCACCGGTTGGATACGGTTTCCATTGCCTTCGCAAAACTCTACGATAAAACGGAAGTGGAAAAATTCTCGCTCCGCTTTTTGTGCGAATATTTCGGCGTAGAAAACAAAAACGCGCACACCGCTTTAAGCGATGCGCGCGCGACTTTTGAAGTGTATAAACGACTTATGACCGATAACGATAACTGATGACCATGACTACGGATGTCATACTTGAAATTATTTGTCAAATCGCGTAGAATAGGCAAATGAAGAAAAAAGGCCGGGTTTTTGTGGGGCTTTCGGGCGGGGTGGATAGTTCCGTTTCGGCGGCTTTACTTCAGAAAGACGGGTATGAGGTGACGGGCGTTTTTATTAAGACGTGGCATCCGGATTTTTTGCCGTGTACGTGGAAAGAAGACCGGCTCGATGCCATGCGCGTTGCGGCTCACCTTGGGATACCGTTCGTAACGCTTGATCTCGAAAAAGAATACAAAGAAGAAGTGGCGGATTACATGATAGAAGAATATAAGCGCGGACGAACGCCGAATCCCGATGTTATGTGCAATAAGAACGTGAAGTTTGGTGGATTCATGGAGTACGCGCTCGTGAATGGTGCGGATTTTGTGGCGACGGGGCATTATACGAGAATAGAAAATAGAAAATCGAGAATAGAAAACAGTCGCGACGAGTACGTGCTGTTGGCGGGGACGGATAAGAATAAAGATCAGTCATATTTTCTTTGGACACTCACACAAGGACAGCTCAAACATATTTTATTTCCGGTGGGCGATATTGAAAAACCGGAAGTGAGGAGGCTTGCGAAAAAATTCGGATTGCCGACGGCAGAGAAGAAAGACAGCCAGGGTGTGTGTTTCTTGGGAAAACTTGATATGGCGGAATTTTTGGAACATTATGAATCAAAAAAACGCGGGGATGTCTTGAATGATGCGGGTGAAATTATCGGCTGGCATGACGGGGCGATCTTTTATACGCTCGGTGCGCGCCACGGATTTACTATTACAAAAAAGGGAACGAGCGATGCGCCGTACTTTGTCGTTGCGAAAGATATTCGCGCGAATACCTTGACCGTATCGCACAAAGAGAAGGGAAGTTTGAAAGGCAAAGGAGAGAGGGCTCTCTTGCTTGAAAATATAAATTGGATCTCGGGAACTCTGCCTGATCCTGAAAAAACATATTCAGCAAGAGTTCGTTATCGCGGAGAACTTTTACCATGCAAAGTATCGCGCGTGACCCATGGGGAACAGGTCGTTGTTGAATTTTCGGAGGATCAAGAACCGGTCGCGCCCGGACAATCCGTAGTGATGTACGACGGCGAAGAATGTCTCGGCGGGGGAATTCTACAAGGTTAGTCCTTGTACAAGGACTAACCTTGTAAATTTGTTGCATGCCGCATTTTTGTATGTTAGCGTAAACTTGGACGGTACAGAAAAAGGAGAAGAAAGATGTTGCTTGATAAATTACCATTAGTAAAGAAAATTCCTGAAAATACGCTTGTTTTTTATGTTCTAGCGGATATTATCGATCCGGTAACCGAGGAGAAAAAAACGGTTTTTCGGACATTCCGGAAGGAGACGGCTGAATGGTTCAATGAAGAGGGCCTTCCTCCGACGAAGGAATTTGAATTGGATCCGCACATTGTGGGCCAGATGGCACTCTATCCGGATAAAAAAATTATTGAAATAACGGTGGTTATTGTTTCTCTCGGAATGACAAAAGGAGGCGCTGCAGAGGAGATCAGGTCCGTATTGAAAACAGTGTATCCGAAATATAAGTTTATAGTTCATTAATAAACAGGCCGTCGAAAGGACGGCCTTTTCTTTTTGGTTTTCATCTTTCTTTGATATAATGAACTTATGAAAAAGTTTTTTTCATTGTTTTTTATCGTCGTCGCAGGTGCGGGTTTCGCGTACTTTTCTCTTGGGTTCGTGAAGATCCCGGAAATAGAAAACACTATTCTTTTTAATGCTACGACAACGGCTACACAAACAAAGTCGCCGATCCCTGCCGTTGCAACATCAACTTTGAAAGTAAGTGCCTCTGCCGCGCCGGTGAAACAAGCAGAGACTCCTTCCGTTTCCGTTAAAACCGTTGAGAAAAAGACCGACATTCCGAATGTGTCCGATCTCTCTTTGAAACCGAACGAAACAACTCCGAATACAGATGAGCCATTGACTTATGTTTCGCCGAAGTTTCCAAGCGGCGGAATAGTGAGAGAAGATGAGGTATTGAGCTGGACGAATTATTATCGCGCTAAAGAAGGACTGCCTTTGCTTGCACGAAATTCGCAGCTTGATGCGGCGGCGCTGGTGAAGGCGAAAGATATGTTCGCGCGGCAATATTTCGAACATGTGTCTCCCTCGGGAGAGGATGGGGCGGATCTTATAACGGCCGCGGGATATGATTATCTTTTGATGGGGGAGAATCTGGCGGAAGGAAATTTTTCGGACGCTAAGGATCTGGTTGATGCGTGGATGGCGAGCCCCGGACATCGGGCGAATATTTTAAAACCGCAATTTGACGAGATCGGTATTTCGGCTATTGAAGGAACCTATCAGGGAAGGAGGGCGTGGATGTCGGTGCAGGAATTCGGCCGACCAACTTCCGATTGTCCGCTACCGTCTGAGTCTGCAAAAATGCAAATTGATAACGATAAAACGGAGCTCGAGGTTCTGATCGATCAGGCCGATGCGATGAAAGCCGAGATGGACGCATTAAAGCATGATGAAAAATATGAAGAATATAATGATCTTGTGCCCGTTTATAATGAGCTTGTCGGCAGGATCAGTGAGCTTTCTCAAAAAGTTCGCTCAGAAGTGAATGATTATAATGTTGATGTGCAGTCATACAACACCTGTGCGGCGCAGTAGCAGCAAAACGAAACCAAAAAAAGAAAAAAGGGACGCATGTGCGTCCCTTTTGTATTGTTTGCGGAATATTATTCTTCTAAAAGTTTAGCGATGATCGGCTGTGCTTTTTCGAATTCTTTTTTGTTTTGTTCCATTTTTCTTTTCTCAAAAAAAACAATGCCAAATATTCCAGTAATGCCGATGATGAAGTATACTCCAGAACCTAACAGAGAGGCGGCGATGAACGCACCCCAAAAGCTTAACCAAAAAGCCAACCGCATGTCATTCTTTCCTTTATTCAGATACTCACGTTTTATTTGTTCCGCGTTCTTTTTGCAGACATGAGACATGAAGAATTCGCCTTCTTCATATCCTCCGCATTTCGGACAAAGCATCAAATATCCGCTCTTTATTTTCTTCATATAAATTACCTCTTTAAAAGATCAATGAAGATATTATTATACATTAATGAAGAATTTTGTCAAGGTTCACGTCCGAAAGACTGTGGATAAATATATTTGCATTATGTAAGAAAGTGGTATAAAGTATAATCAAGTGGTAAGAAGTGGAATACAAATTTCATCATATCACTTTCTGGTATTGGCACTGTAAGTTAGGACATAACGGGATTTAGCTGTCAGGTGTTGGCTTTTCGTCGTTGACGTGAAGCTAAAACCTAACAGCTGAAACCTAAAACCTATATTTATGTTACTTGGAGAATATACACATACGCTCGATCCCAAGAAACGACTTTCATTGCCGGCGAAATTTCGCCAGGAAGTGGGCAAGAAGGTGGTTTTGACGTACGGCTTGGATAAGTGTCTTGCTTTGTATCCGGTCAAACAATGGGAGAAAATGGCTCAAAAACTTTCCGAGCTCTCGACCGGACAAGCTGATACTCGCAGTTTCAATCGCATTATGCTGGGCGGCGCGGTTGAGGTGGAAGTTGATTCGCTCGGACGTATTCTGATCCCGGATTTTCTGAAAGACTTTGCAGAACTTGGCGCGAAAGTGGTGGTCACGGGAGTGCATGATAGGGCTGAAATTTGGAATGAACAACGCTGGATCGACTACAAAAAGAAGATCGTCGACCAGGCTGACACATTGGCGCAAAAGTTGGGAGAGATCGGGGTGTTCTAATAAATTAAAAAGTAAAAATGAAAAATGAAAAAGTGCAAGTAAAAATTAGAAATTGTCACAAAACAAAATTTCCAGTTATTTTTTCCTTTTAAATTGTCGTTTTAAATTTTTCATTTTTAGTTTTTAATTTATTTAAGTATCGGAAAAACAGTGAACAACGACAAAGACATTCAAACAGAGAAAGAAGCGGGCGACACTGTCCATATAAGCGTTCTTTTAAATGAAGTAGTAGAAGGTCTTGCCATCTCCGAAGGAGATATATTTGTTGACATGACCGTAAACGGCGGAGGACACAGTTCTGTGATCGGAAAATTGGTGGGAAAAACCGGAACGGTTATTGGGATCGATGCCGACCCGACCGCCGTCACTCGCGCAGGGGCGCGGCTCAAAGATTGCCCGGCGAAAGTGCATCTCGTGACCGACAATTTTCGGAATATAAAGAAGGTAATGACGGACCTCAGTATTGGAAAAGCCGATAAAATATTGTTCGATCTCGGACTTTCCACCCACGAACTCGAATCGTCAGGAAGAGGATTTTCATTTCAGAAAAATGAGCCGCTCTTGATGACGTTTCCTACAGACAGTAAAAAAGTTTCATTTACTGCGAAGGATATCGTGAACACTTGGGATGAAGAAAATATTGTTTCGATCCTTTCCGGATATGGTGAAGAACGTTTTGCAAGAAGAATAGCGAAAAGGATCGTCGATACGCGGAAAATGCAGGAAATTGAAACGACGCAGGACTTGGTCGGGATCATCGCAAGCGCGGTGCCCGGATGGTATCGAAACGGAAGGAAGTCGCACTTTGCCACCAAAACATTTCAGGCGCTTCGGATGACGGTTAATGATGAAATTCGAGCCTTGCAGGAAGCGCTTTTAGCAGCATTTGAAGTGATCGATAAAGGAGGAAGGATCGCCGTCATTTCCTTCCACAGCATGGAAGATCGGCTGGTAAAAAAGTTTTTCCGAGAAAGATCAAGGGAGGGTGAAGCGGAATTGATCACCAAAAAACCAATTGTTCCTTCCTCAGCAGAAATGAGCGCCAATCGGAGATCAAGAAGCGCAAAGTTACGCATTATAAAAAAGAAATAAAATTTTGAAAGAAATAATTCGATAATAAAATGCAAGATAATATACAGATCAAATCAATATCTTTGTATAATTACGAGCAGAAAGCGTTTTGGGTCCTGACAGTTCTCATCACCTGCACGGTCGCATTTTATTTGTACATTATCCAATCGACGATCGTGAACATCGTGGAGAGAAAAACGGCCGAATCCCAGATCCGTGAGACGTCTTCGAAAGTTGCAGAGTTGGAAGCCGAGATAACTGAGCTTGGAAAATCGATGGATGTTAATTTGGCTCAAACGATGGGGTATCATGAGATATCGAAGATCGATTATGTTTCTCGAACTCCCGTCTTGACGATGCGCGACTAAAACCGCCTTTCTGCTCGAAGTTCATATTCTTTATTATTTTTTATAGGCTAACGAATATTCGAAATACCAAATTTATTACACCTATGGCAGACATATCTTGCGGACACAGAAGAATTTGGTTTCTCTATTTTATTGTTATTGCCGTAGCGGCCGTGCTTATCGGTCAGCTGTATTTGTTGCAGATCGTTGACGGCGATGAATATCGAGTCAGAGCGGAGGGGCAGTACAAGATCGCGGTGAATCAATTCGATCGAAACACTATTTATTTTACCGCCAAGAACGGCGATCTCGTCTCTGCCGCGACGGTGCTTTCGGGTTATCTTTTGGAGTTGAATCCGGAAATGATCGCCGAAACAAAAAGAATGAGCCCTATCGAAATTTACAATAAGATATCCCCGATCCTTCCTCTCGATAAGAAGACCTTTTTAGAAAAAGCGGGTAAAAAGAATGATTCATCCGAGATCATTGCTCATAGAATGGATGAAGAAACAGCGACCAAAATTCAGGCGCTCCGCATTCCCGGAGTTTTCGTTTCTCCAGAACATTGGAGGTATTACCCGGGCGGAAACTTGGCTTCGCATGAGCTCGGTTTTGTCGGATATGAAGACGATGGGATAACGCTTTCCGGAAGATACGGCATCGAGAGCTATTATGACAGGATCTTAAGCAAAAACACCGGTCGAACGCAGCGCAATTTTTTTGCGGAAGTATTTTCTTCTATCGGACCGGTTATCGATCCTCTGGAAAAAGCAAAGGGAGATATCGCACTCACTATCGAACCGACCGTGCAGTCCGAACTTGAGAAAGAGCTTAAAGCGATCAAAGCAAAATATAACAGCGGAGATGTCGGCGGCATCATTATCGATCCGAAAACAGGTGAAATATACGCGATGGAATCGGTGCCGACCTTCGACCCGAACGACACGTCGAAGGAAACCAACCTTTCCGTTTTTAACAATCCGCTCGTTGGCGGACGATACGAAATGGGATCGGTCGTCAAACCGCTCGTCATGGCGGCGGGGCTCGATACGGGAAAAGTTACGGAAAGTATGACTTACAACGATAACCTTGGCTATGTCACGGCAGATGGATTCAAGCTGTATAATTATGACCTGCGTGCAAGAGGTAACAACGTTCCTATGCAGGAAGTTTTGAATCAATCGCTCAATACGGGAATGGTTTTTGTCATGAAAGAAATGGGGAAGCAGAACCTCGAAAAATATTTGACGGCATACGGGCTCGGCGATATGACCAAGATCGATCTTCCATCGGAAATTCCGGGAAATCTCGCCAACCTTGAAGCGGGAAGAAATCGGACCGTTGAATACGCGACCGCATCATTCGGGCAGGGGATCTCCGTTACTCCGATAGAGATAGCTCGAGCTTTATGCACGCTTGGAAACGGGGGAATGCTTATAGAACCGCATCTTCGCTCAAAAACCATATATGCGGCGGGCATCACAAAACCATTTGTCATTGCCGAAGGAACGCGCGTACTTAAACCGGAAACTTCGGAGAGAATAACTCGCATGCTTGTGACTGTGGTAGATAAAGCTCTGCTCGGCGGAACGGTGAAAATGGAGAATTACAGCATTGCCGCAAAAACCGGAACGGCGCAGATCTCGATAAACGGCAAGTACTCTGCCGATCAATACCTGCACTCTTTCTTCGGATATTTTCCCGCATACGAGCCGAAATTTCTCGTCTTTTTATATGTAGTGAATCCGCGAGGAGAACAATATGCATCGCACACGCTCACGGAACCGTTCATGAGTCTGACAAAGTTTTTGCTGTCGTACTATGAAGTTCCGCCTGATCGATAGATGGTATGGCGTATGGCAACACAACTTGTCGCGTGACTGCAGCTGTAGCCTGTCCGAGATGTTTAGAGGCTTCGTTTATGGTTATATTGAAGCACAAACTCGATCAAGATCTTCAAACATTTCGGACGGGGTTACAAACCCCGTCCGGCGAAAGTAATTCAAGTTTGATTTTTAACCAAAAATACTATAACATACCCATGTAAGCCGGAGTGATGAAATTGGTAACCATGCACGACTCAAAATCGTGTGCCGTAAGGCTTGGGAGTTCAAGTCTCCCCTCCGGCACAATAAAATCGTCCCGTAGGGCGATTTTTTTGCGCCGGAGAGCGACTGAACTGCTTCAGTCGCGTGGGAGACTTGCCCTCCGGCGGGAGGGTCCGCCCGCTGGCGGAAAGGTCGGAGTCATGTCCCCGCAGGGACAGGTGAGGAATGGGAAGGGACCCATTCCGCAAGACCTTCTTCTAATATTTTGCGAGGTACGAAGCAGAATATTGAAAAGGTATACTGCTTCTGTAAGAAGAGGTCGGGTCGGGAAAATTTTTTTCGCAAAAAAAATTATTCCTGACCAAGTCTCCCCTCCGGCACTGTAAGTATAAGGGACTAGTATATGGAAAAGGGACGAATTACGATATAAAAAAGGCTGTCCGTGGACAGCCTTTTTGCTCTTTGTAAGATTTGTTTTTACAACTCAACTTCTGACGCTTCAAGGAATGGTTTTATTTTTCTTTCAATTTCGGGAAAAATTTCCATCATCCCTGACAGTAACATGTGGAGATTATCATAAATCAATTGAACATCATGATAATTTAAGACTGACGAATCATGTTCAGAAAATATCAATCTGGGTTTGTTGTTCTCAGATATATATGCTTCAACGTGGAATGATTCAGTAACTGTTGGTGTTTCCACAATAAATCCGCGGCGGTGAATATTACTCGGCTTTATTTTCCAAAACATGTTGCTATTGGTATAAATCATGAGCCCGAAGACGCCAACCTTGTTATAGGATTTTTTGTTTACTAACCCATTAAGCATTTTTACCGTTTCACAAATCCTTTTTCTCATTTCATCGATTTTTCGCGAGCCATTGATGATCGCTTCCACTGTTTTCATATTTACGGTTGTTTTCATTTTCATTCTCCCTTCTCAGGTTAAACTTTCTCAAGGATGAGGGCATCTCTGCCGTTTTTGAATGAACGCGTCGTTTTGAGGAACGTGACATCTGGAACAGAGTATAACACAAATCATTATTCAAGTCAAACACAAAAACGTGTAACGCTATTGACAATGAATCATAACTCTGCTACCATATAACACGGTTGACTTGTCAACTTGTTCCATTGACTATGAGGATTATGAAATGAAAGAAAAAACCTTACATGAACGGATTGAAGAAGCGACAAATATCCAAAACGAAGAAGAATGTTATGCCGCGCTTCGGGCGATCAACAAGGAACTGGATGCGCTTCCAATGAAAGAGCAAATCGAGCTTCAAATGGACCTACCCGAAGATGACCTATTGGTCTTATTGGGTGTCGCTGTACACGATGGTAAATTGAACGCCGAGTAATAAACAATTTTTGGTAACTGCGGAGAAGAACATGAAACTTCGTTTGCCAACCGCGTGGGCTGAATTTAAGTAAAATCGATGGCATCTTGTCTTTTTGGATGAGATGCTTTTTTTGTGTCCGCTCCACCAAGGACAGTCCTTTCCCCGTCACTCCGCTATGCTCCGCTCCTCTTTAAGGACTGTCCTTGTTTCCGCTCGTTGCTTCTTTTTATATTCGTACTTATTCGTAAATCTTTAATCGGTAATCTGTAATCCTTGTTCCGTATATCCACATTTTGCTCGACCGGCTTTCTCGTGATAAGATAACGGTATGACACAAGAAATAAATGATGTAGATAAGCCGAAAATGTACGATTCCATTTTTTGGATCGAAGTGGAGAAGATTAAGCCGAATCCATACCAGCCACGCCGGGAATTCGATGAATCGCGGCTTCGCGAACTGGCTGATTCCATTCGCCAATACGGTGTTTTGCAGCCGCTGGTCGTGACGCGGCGCGAATTTGAAAAAGAGGACGGCGGGATCGGCGTTGAATACGAGCTTATTTCAGGAGAACGGCGTTTGCGCGCGTCCAAACTTGCCGGTATTAAACAGGTGCCTTCCGTTATCCGTACCGGAGAAGACGACAACCGCGTAAAGCTCGAGCTTGCTATCATCGAAAATCTGCAGCGCGAAGATCTGAATCCTGTCGATCGCGCACGCGCGTTCGGACAGCTCGCAAGTGAATTTAATTTGAAGCACAACGAAATAGGCAAGCGCGTTGGGCGAAGCCGTGAATAT
>JALNYN010000026.1 GCA_023229825.1 Minisyncoccota bacterium | reverse complement strand
GCATAGACGCCGTCGGACCGACTGGGAAACTCTCCAATACCGTATTAATGTAATTGCGAAGCGAAAGTGTTTTCGCTCAACGCGGATAGTCGATTGAGTTTGGAATATTCTTCTTTGCAAGGAAGGTGTATTTCGTATTGCAGAAAATGAAGACGACGCCGTTCCTTGAAGGAAACGACGACGAAAATGTGTTGGAATATATGGAGTGACACATTTGAGCAGAGGTTCATAGTTGGGGTACAACCCCCGTCCGGCAACAAAGAATAGCCGCAGTTGCGGTTAATTTATACCACCTCTAACTAACCACTTCCCATTCGTCATCTCGTGCCGGGACACGGGATCCGCAGGGGAGAAACTATATAGACGTGGATTCCTGCTCGCGGGCCGGAATGACGACGAAAGTGTTTAGGCTAATTGGAGATGGTATTATTCAATAACGTCAAAAACGTTGCGAAAACGACGAAAATACGTTAAAATTCTGAACATAACCAACATATGCACGCATAGCTCAATTGGTTAGAGCATTTGGCTTATATCCAAAAGGTTCATGGTTCAAGTCCATGTGCGTGCACAATTAAAATAGAGATTGAAGATATTTTATTCCCATAAGAACCTCCCTGTATAAGGGGGCGTTTTCGTATATTACATTGCAAGTGCCATGCCCGAAACGCCCTTTTCTTGTGATATCCGCTTCCTTTGAATTTTTTATGTAGGGTTTTCTAAATTGCGAAAGCGGGATCTTTAGCTGTTCAGACCAAAAATCCACAGCTTTTTTTATTTTCATGTCAGAATACAAATGAAGGTGTATTTTTAAACTCTTTTTTTCTACGCCCAATAAAGCAAGCCATTGAATAAAAAATTTCAACATAGCCGGATCGGTATTGGAAAGAGAAACCGTTGCCACAGTTGTTTTTGATCCTTCCGCCCAATAGAGAAAAAATCCGGAAACAAACAACTCTCTTTTTGAAATAGGCGCGATTTTTTTGAGAATTTTTTCGTAGGACACATCAAATCTCTCCTCCCGTTTTTTGAGCATTGTGTTCCGAAAATTCTCTATCCTTTTCGGATTATCATCGCGGAGCTCTTTAATACGGTCGGAAGAAAGCGGGTATTCTTGCAGCCAACCACTTAACGTACCTTTGCTAATTTTTAACTTTTCTTTGATCTCACTATAGCTTTTACCTTCCAACCGTAATTTTATCGCTTGCGCTTTTTCTTTTTGTCGTGCCATATATGAACCTTTGTTTGATAATACTGTAACTATATCATACATGTTTATATTTGTATTGTGAATAAAAATATCCTGAAATTTTCAGGATATTTTTCGCATTTTTTATTTTCCCTCCGACTCCAAGACCCTTCCCACAACCTTACCCCATTTTGCAAGCGGTTCGTGGGTGAGCAGGGCGATGATCTCCTCTTTTTCGTACCCGGCTTTTTCCATTTTGTAAACGGCTAGCGATGCATTGTTGATATTGTTTTTATACTCCTCAACAAGGATTTTTTGTACTGTCTTTTCTGTAAGAGCGCGAGTTTTATCATCGGCTTTCATCCACAGATAATTTGCTTTTCTCTGTTCTTCCAAATAATCATAAATGCCGCCCCTTGATTTCTCCGTTAATAATTCTATGAAAGCCATGTCATCGTGCCCATCTTTGTAGTGCGCGATCATTTCGTCCTTTGCAAAGGCTTCGGCGTTTTTCCGGAATTGACGGAAGAAATTCATGAGTATTTTTTCTTTTTCTTCCATCGTTTCCGCATCAAGAAAACTTTGGCGGACATTTCTGACGTTGATAGGATCGTTCGGATCAAGTATCTCTTTATCAAAAAGACTATTTATAGCATGTTGTTCTTCGTGAGCAAAAATAACAGCACTTTCTCCTTCTTTTGGGTTTTTCCCGACCCCTGAATCGTTTTCAGCCATTACCGCCCTGCCGATTTCCGGATGAGACATTGAAAAAACATTTATCGCTTTACACCCCTCTGCTTCCTTTTTTTCTTCTTCGGTAAAATCGCGCTTCTTTCCATGATGGCTTCTTTGATTTGAATAAAAAACGGTTAAATAATCTTCAAAATCATAGCATTTAAAATATAAAGATACTGGGCCGACAATTAATTCCACCCTCCCCTTCGGCACCGCAAAAAAGAGTTCTTTAAACAAATCGTTTGTGTTTGGAAATTTTTTCCGAATATTTTCAACCCCTTTATGTAAAATATCGTATCGGTCAATGATTTTTCCGGTTTCCTTTTTCTGCCTTTCGTTCATCCCGAACTCTGCACCCATTTCGACCGCAAGATCATAAAAATCATCGGCTTTTCCGTCAGGTTTGCTGCGAATTTCATCGATCACAATATCCTGCACACGAGCCAAGCCAACCTGCTGAAAGGCGAGCTTTTCTTTAAATTCCTCAAGTTTCTCGCGGCGTTCTTCTTTAGGTACTTTTACTATTTCGCGTATTGCCTTTTCGGCATCAAAAATCTCGCCTGGTTTTATCGGCGGATATTCATTTTGAAGCGGTTGTTTTTCCATAATATTCGTATTTTATCACGTTTTTCATTTCTGCACAGTTTTTGGGAATTAGAAATTGGATATTGGAAATTTTTTAACCCTCCTTACACAAAAAAACAAAACCGTTCTGACTGGCAGAACGGCTTTGTTTTAAGTTTTACGTGTTTAGTATTCTCTCATGCTTATCTGCGCGTCTATCTTTTTGATGAGATCCAAAACCACTGAAACAACGATGAGAAGCGCGGTGCCTCCGATCGCAAGCGACTGGATACCGGTCAAACTTCTCATAATGAGCGGCAAGACGGCGATGATCGCGAGGAATGTGGCGCCGACCAAGGTGACGCGTGCAACGATCTTTTCAATGTATTCCGCCGTGGTCTGCCCCGGGCGAACTCCGGGAATGAATGCTCCGTTTTTCTGCAAGTTGGTGGCAACCGATTCGGGTTCAAAGGTGATGGCGGTATAGAAGAAAGTAAAGACAAAAACGAGAACGAAATAAGTGATGGAGTAGAGCCACGGATTCTGAATATACCACAGCATTCCTTTTCCCGCATTAAGCAGCATTTCGTTCTTCGTCAAAGCAAAAAGGCTTGCGAGCACTTGCGGAAATACCAGCATGGACAAAGCGAATATGATCGGTATAACTCCCGCTTGATTGATGCGGATCGGAAGATAGGTTGAAATGCCGCCATACTGCCTGCTTCCTCGCACCTGTTTCGCATACGTTATCGGAATAGGACGCTCCGCCTCGGTGGCATACACCACGGCAGTGACGATCGCCACCGCAACGACGATAAAGCCGATCATCGTCGGTATAACGGAAGGATCAACAAAAGGAAAGGAGGCCGTTCCGTACGTAACGAAAAACTGGCCGATCTGAGTGGGTAATGCGGTGACGATACCGGCAAAGATAAGGATCGATGTACCGTTACCGACGCCGAATTCCGTCATGAGCTCGCCGATCCATGTCAGAAGCATGGCGCCAGCGATGATGACGATAACATTGGTTGCCATCCCGAAGAAGTCTAAGGGGGCAATTATCTGCTGTTTTACCAGAAGCGTTAAGAGCGCGTATCCTTGAAGAGCGGCGAGCGGGACCGTAAGCAAACGTCCGTATTGTACGAATTTTTTTCGTCCGAGCTCTCCTTCTTCGTGATACATTGCCTTCAATCGAGGGGACATTACCGTAGAGAGCTGCATGATGATCGATCCGGTGATGTAGGGTCCGAGACCGAGCATGATAATGGAAAGCTGGCTCAAGCCTCCTCCCGAAAACACGTTAAGAAATCCGAGGAACTGAAAGTCCGTGAGCAGAGTACGCAATCTTTCCGCCTGAACTCCGGGAACGGGGATCGCCGACAGGAATCGGAAAAGGAGAAGTCCAAAACCAACAAACAGAATACGTCCGCGGAGTATCCTGTCGTGAAATACGAGATCGGTTTTTTGTAAAAAAGTATTGAACATAAAAATTAAAATTTAAAAATGAAAAGCTAAAAACGACAATCAAAAAGGAAAAAGTACACACGAGCCATCGTTAGTTTTTAATTTTACCTTGTCGTTTTTCCTTTTTCGTTTTTACTTTTTACTTTATTCTACCGTTCCACCGGCTTTGGTGATCTTCTCTTTCGCTTTTTCCGAGACAACGAGTTTCTTGAATGCGAATTTTTTTGTCACTTCACCGTTTCCGAGAATTTTGACCGGCGGGATCTTTCCTTTCTGCGCTTTCATCAGTCCTTTTTCCAAGAGTACTGCGTGAGATACCTCTCCGGCTGGGAGCATTTTTTCTAAAAATCCGACATTGAATACGATCGAACGGAGATCATCCGGTACGACCGATCGGGCACGGTTCTTGCCGTATCCGCGTTTCTTCGGAAGTTTTTTGATGATGTCGCGGATCTCGGGACGAATTCGATGCCCTGCGCGCGATTTCTGTCCTTTGTTGCCATGACCTGAATTTTTTCCGCGTTTTCCGCCTCGTCCGAAACGACGAGCTTCTTTATTCGGATGTGCGCGCGTAATGTTATGAGTTTGCATGATATCGATCTAATTTAATGATTCTTATTCTTTCACTTCGGATTCTGTTTTCGGCTCTTCCAGTTTTGGCTCTTCAACGACATGATCTTTCGGCATCGCCAAGGTTGAAAGGGCGAGAATGGCCGCCTGAGCATTGTTCAGTTTATTTTTTGTTCCGGAACGGAGCTTTGCGGTAATGTTGGTAACTCCGGCAAGATCGAGAACGGAACGGACGGAACTTCCCGCGACCAATCCGCGTCCTTTTGCCGGCATGATGGTGACTCTGGCGCTTGAATATTTTGCGCTAACCTCGTGAGGAATGGAACCTTCTTTAGTACGCCTCACCAAGATCATATTTTTCTTAGCGGAAGTGATGGCTTTTTCGATGGCGAGCGCGGTATCGGAAGCCTTTCCGGTTCCGACTCCCACTTTTCCTTTTTTATCGCCGATCACGACGACGACGCTAAAACTGAAACGACGACCGCCCGCGACCACGCGAGCCACGCGTCGGATATCAATGATCTTCTGACCGAATTCCGGTGCATGTTTTCCTCCGGGGCGTCTTCCCTGATCGCGTCCGCCGGACCTTCCTCCCGGTCTTCCGTCGCCGCTACGGGGAGGCCTTGCGCCTGCACCGCCGCCGGGTCGCTGTCCCGGACCTTTCGTCCATGGGCCCGGACGCTTTGCACCTTGACTATGAGTTGTTTTTTGATCCATATAAGTGATAATTAAAAAGATAATCCGCCTTCTCTCGCACCTTCCGAAACGGCTTTTACTCTTCCGGTATACAGATATCCTCCTCGATCAAAAACGACCTTTGAAATATTTTTTTCTTTTGCCAATTTTGCGATCTCCATGCCGACAGTTTTGGCTCCCGCTACTTTTCCGGCGTTTTTGGTTTTCTTTACTGCGCGGTCGGAAGATGCAGCCAAAGTTTTTCCGGTCTCATCGTCGACGATCTGCGCGTAAATGAATTTATTGGAGCGAAAAACGGAAAGACGGGGTCTTTCAGCGTTTCCAAGGACCTTCGCGCGGATCCTGCTGTGTCTTCGCTCTCTTTTTTGTGATTTTATTGCCTTCATGATAGTTTATGACGTTTTCTTGCCCTCCTTTCTCTTCACGACCTCATCCTCGTAGTGGATGCCTTTTCCTTTGTACGGCTCAGGTTTCTTTTTTGCGCGTATAAGAGCGGCAAAAGAACCGACTGACTCTTTGTCTATTCCCGAGACGGAAATGACATTTTTTTCAGCGGTTACCGTGAGCCCGTTCGGGATCTGCATGTTGACGGGATGTGAAAAACCGAGATGTAAAACAATATCTTTTCCGGAAACCGCCGATTTGAAACCGACGCCTTCAACGATAAGTTTTTTAACAAAAAGCTGATTTACTCCTGAAACCATGTTTCGGATATGAGAAGCAACGGTGCCCCACAGAGCCCGCGTAAAGATCGTATCTTCCGTCTTCTCTACCTTTACTTCGTTTCCTTCCACCGCCACGCTGACTCCTTTTGCAAAGGTTTTCGTCAATTCTCCCAAAGGACCTTTAACGGTCACCGTGAGATCTTTCACTAAAACTTCTGTTTTTGAGGGGATGGCTATGGGATTTTTTCCAATTCTTGACATACATTTACCAAATCTTAAAGAGTGCTTCTCCGCCGACCTTTTTCTTTCTGGCTTCGCTTCCCGACATAATGCCGTCCGGAGTGGAAAGCATGAGAAGCCCGTAGCCATGGCGAACCGCCTTAATATCGTCTACGCCATAATACATTCTGCGAGAGGGTTTTGAGAGACGGGTGGTACCGCTCACGCGCGGTTTCCCATCGACAAAAATGAGCCCAATTTCCATGAGCTTAACGACTTTTTTACCTTTTTTCGTTACCGAAGCGATATATCCCTCTTTGAGAAGAGCGGTCGCGACGGCAAATCTAAGTTTTGAGAACGGTAAAGACAGGGATGCCTTTTTTGCGGCCCCGGCGTTTCGTATCTGCGCCAACATGTCTCCGATAGGATCTGTTACCATGATGATTTTCTTACTCCCGGGATTTTGCCTTCATTGGCAAGCTCGCGGAAACAAATGCGGCAAAGGCCAAAATCTCTCATAAAAGCGTGCTTTCGGCCGCATCGAAAACATCGATGTTGGACACGCGTGGAAAATTTCGGTTTCTTTAACGATCTCGCTACGACTGAAGTCTTTGCCATATGTGTGTTTAATGTATAAATATAATTTTGTGAATCCTTTTTCACTAAAAAACAGAGGACGTTGAACATCCTGAGTGATCCCGCCGGATTTTCGTAAAAAAGGGTTGCATCGAGCCTTTCTTCAGAAAAAACAACAGTGTTTCCATACTAGCAAGAGAGGTGCAGATTGTCAATAACGGACGATGTATCAGGGAAAAGTATCAGTATCGGGGACAACGGCCGACCAAAAAATACACTCGCAGGTTGCTTTCGGCGAAGAAAAAGGTGGAACTAGTAATGTTCCACCTTTTTCTTTATATATTTGGCTGTTGGTCTCTACTTCGTCCAAGGCTAGAACTCAAAGATGTTGAAAAGGAAGTTCAATTCGCGGTCATCCAGAGCATTTTTACACCCCAGATCCAGCGGATAATCGATCTTTCTGTCGCGATCGTTATCGATGTAATCTGAACATTCCGGACAATTGATCTCTCCCCGAACCATGCGATGATTTCCGCACGCGCTCGTCTGCTGGAACATTATGGTATCGCACCTTACCAAATTCGTCGGATCATCGAGCCAATCATGATCATCGCAAAGCACCGGATTATTGAATATTACAACAGAAAGGACGTTCACGGGAATAGTATCATTGCAAGTTCTTCCTTCGTTCACGTAACTTACCACAAGGGAGCGGGTGTTGAGCGGGATATCCGTTCCCACTCTCTCGGTACCGTAATTCAGCTGAAGATCTTTTCTTCGGTCGTTGGTCATGTTTCCCAGATTATCCCATCTGATCCTTTTGCTTGTTGGGTTATATGAACTGTACACCGGGTTGGAATCTATAAAAGAAGTATATAAAGCATCATCTCTGGTAAAACTTACGGAAATATTCTCAATAATGAAATAACCCATGATCTGATCCATAATATTACTGAATGTCTGCGACAAATTTTGCGAAGTTGCACGAAAATAAAGACCGTTTTTCGAACCGCCCTCTTCAGCGATCTGCCTCATTTCCGGCTCATACACGTCTCCGATACCGATCGAGTAGATCATAACATCGGAGGGTATTCTGCTAAGACCCTCAGCTATACTTGGAGCAGTATTATGCTGTCCATCGGAAGCAATGACAACAAATCTCTTTTTTCCCCCGGAATCACTCGGTAATATCGATCCCGCAGCGGTTAAACCGGCGCCGATCGAAGTCCCGTCGATGGGATCCATGCCATCAATAGCTACCTTCAGCGCGCCCCAATCTCGTGTGAAACCCACCGCTATGGTCGAACTGATATTGAAATAACCAAAGGCAATTCGCGCATAGGGATTTCCTGAATTGGCAACTTGATCAACAACATTTTTGAGCGCGGTCTTGGCGGCCCACATTTTTCCACTATGATTCATTGAACCCGTTCTGTCCATCATGAGAACAATATCGGTGGGATGATATTGTTCGCCGGTTGCTGCCGTAAATAAGGAAAGTCTCGTTTCTATACGCTCTCCATAATCGTAATTACTGCTCCCGCCATTATTGATGATCCGGTACGTCGCTCCGTCAAACCTTCCGCATCTTGGCGCGGCATCGGCTTCGTTCGGAATGAAAGATCCCGCAATGGGAAGCAAAATGATAGCCGCTGAAAAAAGCGGAGCCAAAAACCGCGAGAGATGAAAAAATGAAAAATGTTTTCTCATAAGAAATAAATTGATTTAGTAAAAATTATTCTGCTTCGGTGATCCGTTCCCCAGAAAAAACCTTTATATTCTTCACCGTTATCGGTGACCCGCTCGAAAGCTCCGCCTCGGTTTTTCCCTGCAGAAACACTACGGTGAGAAAAAGTCCTTTCTCGATCTCATTCGGCTCAATCAGTTTTTCCTGAATATCTTCTCCGCCGAGCAATATCTTGCTGTCATCTTTCAGCGCAAGCTTCACGACCGTCTTCCCGTATTCCACACCGATAACGTTGTCGTCTATGGAAACCACATTACCGGAAAGAACATACATTTTTGCGTTGGCTTTTATCTCCGCCTTGATCCTGTTGACCTCCTCTTGAGGCATCGGTTTGCCCGTTATGGCATCGGTCAAAACCCCCGGTGCGTTCTTTTCTCCCGCAACCACCGGAGAAATATCGGCTTTTTTCGGTTCGCTCGGCAAGAGATAGTAATAGGCTCCGGCAGAAACCGCTGCGATCAAAAGAAATAAAATGAGAAACATTTTTACTTTTCCGAAAGGTTTCTCATCCTTCGGAAGAGTGGTCTCCAATTCGCGGATAGTTTCTTCAGGTGGCATAATAAATGTGCTTAAAAAATAATCTTTTAATAAGATAATTATACCATACGAAAAAGAAAGGCACGTAACGCGTCAAGTGGATAACGTATTTGATTTAAGATTTATGATCGCCTACGGCGCGATGACCGGCGTATCTTAAATCTGGCTCACGCAATATATGGCTCTGTTCTCTACTGCGCCCAAAAGTCCAAAAACCAAACCTCTCTTTCGTAATTTTCAATTTCCAATTTTGCAATTTTCAATAAATTTTCAAATCGCAATTTTCAAACACGACGGAACTGCATACTTCATTGCGTGTGTTCCTTTGAATTTTTAGACCAAAAAAACTCCCCGAAACGAGGAGTTTTTTGCCATTATTCTATTTTCTATTTTCAATTTTCTATTCTCCTATCGCCTACCAAGAGAAGTGGGCAAATGCTTTGTTCGATTCCGCCATCTTATGGGTGTTGTCTTTCTTTTTGATGGCTTCTCCTTCACCTTTGCTTGCTGCGATCAGTTCATCGGCGAGGCGGTTGGACATCGGAGAACCTTTCTTTGCGCGAGCGGCGCCAATGATCCAGCGCATGGAAAGAGAGAGACGACGCTCAGCGCGAACCTCACGCGGAACCTGATAGTTGGCGCCGCCAATACGGCGTGAGCGAACTTCCATGACCGGTCCGGCGTTTTTCATTGCCGTTTCAAAGGTTTCGAGCGGATCTTCTACCGCCAGTTTGGTTTTTATTGCGTCCATCGCATCATACACCACCTTTCTTGAGGTTTCTTTCTTTCCATCATACATGATGTAGTTGATGAACTTCTCCAGTCGCACGGATTTATACTTAATATCCGGCTTTATGGGTGTCTTTGCTTTAAGTTTTCTTCGCATATTTTTCTAGCTTTTAGCTTTTAGACAACGCCGTCATCTATCGTTTCGTCTATAAGCTAACAGCTTTTTAGTTTATTTCTTCTTAGCGGGAGCCGCTCCAGCTTTAGGCCTTTTCGCACCATAAAGGCTTCTTCCTTTTCTTCGGTTTTCTACGCCTGACGCATCCAAAACTCCTCGAACAATGGTATATCGTACTCCGGTCAAGTCTTTCACGCGTCCTCCGCGTAGCAACACCACCGAGTGTTCCTGTAAATTGTGTTTCATTCCGGGAATATAGGCAGTAACCTCGAAACCGTTCGATAAACGCACCCTCGCGATCTTTCGCAAAGCTGAGTTCGGTTTTTTAGGGGTTGTAGTCGTGACCCTGATGCAAACGCCTCTCTTAAAAGGAGAAGGAGAAAACATCGGTTTGTTCTTGAGAGTATTAAAACTCCTTCCGAGCGCCACGGTCTTAACTTTCTTTGCGGAAGATTTTCTTCCTTTTTTAACTAATTGTCGTATGGTTGGCATAATATATTTGTGATAATATAGCAGAAAATTTCGCAGCTTCTCGCCAAATACACTCTTGAGGCGATTTTCGAAAGTTTCTCCAATTCCGATAGCATAATACAAACTGTCACAAAATGCAAGAAAAAAATAGAGATACCAATATACGAATGGGTACCAATATGCGAATGAATACGAATACGACGACTCCGTGCCCTCCACCTCTTCAGGGGTGGGGGCACAACGACACAAAAAAATCCCACAATCCTCATCCGTCGGCGAGGCGGAGAAGATTGCGGGGGGGGTAAATCTATTATTTTATTTCCGGCTCAGGTTCGTGTCGTATCGGCTCTTGATGTAACCATTTACAAAAGCGCGGATCAATAATTCGATAGTGTCCATCATCATAATGTACCCCATCTTCTGGGTATTTTATCCATAACGGGCTATCTTCTAGATTACTCGATGGTGACAACGGTAATTCTTGAGCTGTATACTCCGCATCGATCGCTTCCACTTCGGCGTGAATTTTCGCTTTTTCTTTCGCAACCAATTTCTCTATCCAATCGGGAACGGAAATACCTTGCGGTGATTTGTAGATAATTGCCGCATTGGTATGTTTCCAGTAAGAAAAGATGTGGGTAATTTCCTCTTTATTTGGGTATCCATCGATGGTTTCTCCGACCGTTTTCAGATAATCGACCATTTCTCCTTCGTAATGCACACCAAGGACCTTGAATGTGGTCTTTCCGATAAGAATTATTTTTTCCGTATCCCATTTTTCCCATTCCGGTTTAAAAGGGCTCCATGAAATTCTTACACGCTCCGGTTTATGCTCAAGAATTTCCGGCTCCAATCTGGAAGTATAATATCGATCAATAGAATACGGGGACCAAGCAACTGTCCTTGTCCAATATTGAAGCCACCCGCCAAATTCTTCAAGATAGCCCTTAATTTGAGAATGAGACATATGGGACCATCGTTTCAATTCTTCTTCCCTGCGGCATGATTTCCACTCATTCTTTATTTTTGCCAATTGTTTCTGTGTTTTCATTCTAACATCCCTCGGCGTCACGCCGTATTGAAAGATGATAAGCGTCACGCTTAACACCCTTGGATCTCAAAGAGCCGCGAAATACGGCTGGGTAAACGATAACGCAATACCGTCTATAAAGTCAAATCCGCCAGCTGGCGGATTTGACTTTATAGACTTCGTCTTTGTGCGGGTACGGAGAATCGAACTCCGGTATGCACTTTGGAAGAGTGCCATTCTACCATTAAATTATACCCGCAACGGTGCATATTGTATCTTGTATTAGTATATAGTATACGGAAAAATCAATTTTTTACAAGTAGCGCCCGCCTAAAACACATACGGAATGAGCCGCCAGCGCACTTTCGCTTTGTATTGAATATAGGCCTCGTCTTTGGCAAAAAACTCCTCTTCGTTTATTATTCTTGTAATTTGCGCCATGATGATAAAAGCAAAAACCACGCCATTCCACAAGGTAACGTTAGCGAGAAAATACCCGAGACAGAAAATGATAGCGCCCAAGTACATCGGGTGCCGAACAAATTGATACGCCCCGTTCTGCTTTATCCCGCGATTTGCGGGCACGATCCCAAAACTCCGGTTGAGCGATAATATTCCCGACAACTGGAGTACTGAGCCGATTCCCGTGAGGATTTCCGCAAAAAGAAAAAATCCGGCTGCCGGGCGAAAAAGCAGAGAAAAAAACGACCCGACAATCGCGATAAACCAATCAAACGGCTTGGCGGAGACAAAAAGAGGATCGCGACGAAAGAGGAAAAAGATCACTGTTGCGGTATCCGTCGCAAAGAAGATGAGAGTGCTGGGTTTATGAGTAATAAGAAAAGAAGAAAGAAACAACCATGAAAAATACACCCAAAGCAGAGAAACAATAATGTTAATAAAAATTTGTCTGTATTTCATTCTCCTTCATAATAACAATATATTCCCAAAAAAGAAAATTTCTGGTACAGTGTACGAAGTATCAGGGACGCCGACGAACGCCGTCGTTATTTGTCCCCAGATACTCATCTCCGTCATCGGGCTGTAGTATACCGGTAGTACGCGTCCATGGGGTGGATGTAGACCGGGTTCGATTCCCGGCAGCCCGACAATTACAAAAGCACCGCTATTTGCGGTGCTTTTGTAATTGGGTATCGGGGAAACCGACGAACGCCTCCGTTTTTTTCCTGATACTGATACTTTCCCCTGATACTTCGGGGTTATTCCATAAGATCTTTTTTCTTCTGTTCAAATTCCACTTTATCTATCTCGCCTTTCGCGTAACGGTTTTTCAGTATTTCAATGGCTGAAGAACCGCCGAACATTTTATCATGAGGCCGCCCGCAATATCCGCCTCTGCACCCCTTATTGTGCCATCTGAACGCGGAAACAATGAGTGAAACAATGATCACCCAAAAAAGGACCATCAAAACGGCATCAAAACCGCTATGCATAGGATAACCGTAATCGTAATATCTCATCATATATTTTTACAAAATTAGGGATAATAATGGTTGATACGCGACGACACGTCGTTTTATTCTATTTCTTCATGTTTTCAAAATAATTCCCAATACCTAATTCCTAATTTCTAATAAAAATCTAAATGTCTAATGTCAAAAAAATCACGAACTGTCGTCGTTCATTAGAAATTAGGAATTAGATATTAGAAATTTTTGTTACCTTTCCTCAATTGCCAACTCCGGAAACTTTTCTTTTAGCCCCCTCACTATTTCCGTAACATCCAATTTCTTACTCTGGTCCAAATTTTTCTCCAATGTCTTCCCATACCGAATATTCTGCAAAAAATATGTTTCACCGGGCAGCAAGTATCCCGCCATCGTGAAAAAATCTTCTTCACTGTGACACCCGGGAAAAACAGTGGTACGGAATTCATGGGGGATGCCGGAGCTTTGGATCATCGCGAAAGTTTTGCGGACATCATCGATCATTCCCTCTTTTTTCGATCGCCCGATCAAATTATATTTCTCCCACGTATGTTTTAGGTCCATCGCGAAGTAATCGACAAGTTTCTCATTCAAAAATCGTTCGACCGTTTCGGGAGACGTTCCGTTCGTATCGAGTTTCACAAAAAGTCCGAGCGCTCGCACTTTTTTGATAAAATCCCCGAGGTCTTTGTGAATGGTAGGTTCCCCGCCAGTGATCACCAGCCCGTCGATCATTTTTTTCTTTTCTTTGAGATAATCCAAAACCTCCTCTTCGGTAACATGTTCTGTGTCTTGGTCTGCAAAGATCAATTCCGGATTATGACAGAACGGACAAAGAAACGTGCATCCGCGAGTAAAGACCATCGCCGCCGTTTTTTCAGGATAATCGAGTAATGTTAATTTTTGAAATCCGCCGATAAGCATACAAAGATTTAAGGATTTACGATTTATGATTAAAGATTGAATTATTTTGTCTGACCGCCCACCCCTTCAGTCCGTCATTCTGTCGCCGGACGCGGGTCTCCGACCCCGTCCGAAACGTTTGGATTATTTACACAACTTTTTGAAAAAACTTGACAAACTATAATTATTACTATATTATGTACAACAAATAGAACAAGGCTCAATAGGAGAAGCTACGAATGAATGAGTATACTTTACAACTGACCATTTACAAAATTCCCAAGGTTTTGGGCAGTATGATATATACTGTTTCGACCGGAGCATTTATGAACGATGTGCTCGCTGTCAATACGCTTACGGCACATGCATTCTTTGTTTCCGAACAACATAAGCCGTGTGAAGTGCATGTTGAGATCTTTCGTAAAGGAACCAAGTGGCGAAATTCAAAATGGTTCGCCGATTACAAATACACAAAGGAATAACTCCGCCCCCGCCCCCACGGACGGGGCTTTTTTATTATAGCACAAAGCAAACTCCGTCGTTATGCTTCAACACCTTCCGATATCTTGACAAATAAATATATTATGATAAAATATACCCCAGTCGATCATTTCACTATACGAGGAAATATATAATGACTATAGCAAAGACGTGTAAAATATATCGATCGCTGCCGGAAGCCGAACAACTGGCGCTTGAAGGAGGGGTTGGTCTGCTCAGTTTTGAAAAAAACATAAAATCATGCCGGGCAGCATTTACGCTCGTCTTGTGTTCCAGAGAAAAAGCCGGAAAATTAGCCGATCATTACTCTTGGACAATAAACGAGTACGGAGACAGCACAAAAACATTTCCTGAAATTGTGAGCTTGTATGTCCCCTTACCGGCATGTTCAGTTCTCACGCAAATGAATATATTTTACGCTCAATGATAATAACAGCCCCACGGATGGGGCCTTTTTTGTGTCCCCACGATGAATTCTGACAAATAAAAAATGCCCGGAACTTTTCCCGGGCATTTCTTTGTGTTATAAAATACACCTACTCCATCAATTTCTTCAACCTCCCCAGCATCCCAAGCAGCGCTTCCCCATCGGTTTTTGCAATAAGTTTGGTTTTGATGTATGAATTCGTTTCTTTCTCTAGCGCTTGTATCTGAGAGATCGCCGGTTTGGTTTGTTTTTTTGAGAGCGATCTTTCGATCACGGAGAGTTGTGCAAGATAGGCAGTTTTTATTCCTTTGTTTTTCGTCGGCATTGCGGTTATGTAATCGCGGATCCCTTTCAGGTATAAAACGGAGT
>JALNYN010000049.1 GCA_023229825.1 Minisyncoccota bacterium | reverse complement strand
AAAAGGGGGTTATAGAAAGTAAATTAAAATTCGCTCGATCTCTTTGTAAAAAAACAATCATGGCAAACCTCTATACTGATAATATCACCTGTTACAAGTCGGTCATCTTGACCGGCTTTTTTTTCATCGTCCGTTTCTATTCTCAATTTTCTATTTTCTATTCTCGTTGCGTTACCCGTTGTGCATTTCTCCTCTGTCCTTAAACTTCTGTTTCATATATAATTATATGACATGGAACCGCTTGAAAAATATCAGAACTTAACCCGCGTGGGTGCGCCGAAAAATGCCATCCTTGAACGTGCGGAGGAAGTGGCGGATTCGCATCTGCCGACTCAGTGGAAAATATTTCCTTACGCCGTATTCCTGCTTCTCTTGAGCGGCCTTTTTTCGTCTTGGAAATTCATAACTTCCGAGTACGGTATCAATGCATTTTCCTTGCCGGTCGTCGTTCTGCTTTCCTTCGGCGCGATCTTTGCCGTTTTTATTTTGTATCTTCTCGTTGTTCTCATCCGATCGTATTTGTTCGTGCTGAGAACGAGCAAAACGCTTTTTTTTCAGGATCAGATGTTTTCGCTTGTTTTGGAGGGGGGAAAAGATGCTATCTGGGACTGGGATATGGAGAAAAACAAAATATATTTTTCTCCTCAATGGAATGACATGTTCGGTTATAGAAAGACCGGGATGTCAGATAATCCGGCCGATTGGCTTGCTATCGTTCATCCCGATGATGTTGCTTCTTTTCAGCAGGATCTGACGCTTCATCTGGAAAAAAGAAACGCCACTTTCCATTCCGAACATCGCGTACGGACCGTGAGCGGCGATTATAAATGGGTGCTCGATCATGGTCATGCCGTTTGGGATAAAGATGGAAAGGTTTTGCGTCTTGCCGGTTCTACATCCGATATTTCCAATGTAAAAGAAGTTGAAGCGGTCCTGCAGGGAAAGACGGAAGAACTTGAACGGGCGAATGATATCGTTAAGCAGGAAAAAGTGAAGTATGAGGCTCTCTTGACCAGTATCGGGGACGGAATGATCGCGGTAAATCAAGACGGTCAGATCATGGTCATGAATCCGCAGGCGGGAAAAATGCTCGGAAGAAATGCTTCTTGGGCGCTGGGACGCTTTATTACGGAAGTGGTCTCACTTGAACAGAACGATAAAGAAGAACCGCTCGCGCTCGGCGACCGGCCGGTAATGAAAACGCTGGTGCAGGGGATACGCATAGAAACAGTCTCATATCTTTTTAGCGCGGACGGTACGAAATTTCCGGCATCTGTCACATCGGCACCCATCTTTTTGGAAGAGCGGCTGATAGGAGCGATCATTGTTTTTCGCGACATTACGCACGAAAAAGAAGTTGATAAAAGCAAAACGGAATTCGTTTCTCTCGCGTCTCATCAGCTGCGTACGCCGCTTTCAGCCATCAGATGGTATTCCGAAATGCTTAATTCGGAAAAGCTCGGCCCTCTCAATGAACAGCAAAAAAGCTACATGCAGGAGATTTACGACAGCAATCGCCATATGATCGAGCTGGTCAATTCGCTGCTCAATGTTTCGAGGATCGATCTCGGCACCTTCGCGATCGAACCGTCACCGACCGACTTCCGTGAGATCGCCGAAAGCGTTTTGAAGGAACTCTTTGTAAAGATACAAGAATCCGAAATGCATGTGAGTACTTCATACGAGGAGGGTATTCCGAAGATCAACGCCGATCCGAAACTGATCAGGATCATCTTCCAAAATCTGCTTTCGAATGCGGTCAAGTATACCAAAAAAGGAGGTCAGGTCTCGCTTTCTCTTACGAAAGACGAAACAAGCATCTTCATTAAAGTATCGGACACCGGCGTCGGCATCCCTGCCAGCGTACAGGATAAAATGTTTACCAAACTATTCCGTGCAGACAACGCGCGTATCGTCGAGTCCGAAGGAACAGGACTTGGTTTGTATATCGTAAAAGCGGTTGTGGAGAAGGGGGGAGGAAAAATATGGTTCGATTCCGTGGAAAATAAGGGGACAACGTTCTATGTTACGATGCCGCTTTCCGGAATGACGGCGTTATCCGGCGCAAAAGACTTGGCATAAAATTCAAAATTAGTTATAATATATTTATGAATCACTACAGCGACAAAAAAGTGTTGGTAATCGAGGACGACCGAGTATTGCGGCGCGTAATTCTCGACAATCTGAAGGCAGAAGGGTTTGCCGCTTTGGAGGCGGAAGATGGAGTGATCGGTCTTGAAACGGCTCTCAGGGAACACCCCGACCTTATGCTGGTTGACGTTGTCATGCCGAGAATGGATGGGATCACCATGCTTGAAAAACTTCGAGAGGATGAGTGGGGAAAAACCGCGAACGTTATGATGCTGACGAACTTAAGCGACACGGAAAAGATCGCGTACGCTTCCAAGAAAGGAGTGAGCGACTATCTCGTAAAAGCCGACTGGGATATCGCGAGTATTATTGATAAGGTTAAACAGAAGGTCCGAGGAGTATAATAAAGCAACAAGCAATAAGGAAAAGCAAAAAGGGGACGGTAATGTCTTCTTTTTTGTGACACGTATATATACCATCTCTAACTAATCATTTCCCATTCGTCATCCCGGGCCGGGACCCGGGATCCATGGGGATTAATGACGGACGTGGATTCCAGCTCGCGGGCTGGAATGACAACAAAAGTGAATGGGTTAATTGAAGATGATATTACCATGCTGAAATTGTATTCCGGCGACGAAGAAAAGCACAAGTATGTTTAGCTTTTATATTGGTGCTACGCTTGACAGAACTTATTCATGTATGGTATACTACGAACGGATTTGCTTCTGCAAAGAACATTTGTTTTTTAAAATGAGGAAATAAAATGAGAATTGTCCGA
>JALNYN010000025.1 GCA_023229825.1 Minisyncoccota bacterium | reverse complement strand
TATAATGTACCATTTCTTTCGTTTGCTAAAATATATACAAAGCTGGTTTTCATGTTTTTTGTTTGTCGTTTTGCTCTGGATTCCCGCCTGCGCGGGAATGACGACGGGGTTATATCGTCAGATTCGCCAGGCGAATATGGCGCAGCGTATATTTCTTTAGGTTTTCTTCCTGTCTTTTTGTGATCTTTTCACAGATCACGTTCCAGTGGATGGTAACGATATCATCTTTTTTTAATTGTTCGATATCGTAGTCTGATTCAAGCTGTCGGACCAATTTTTTCTCGGAAGCGGGTCCGAGAAAAAGTTTTCCCTTTTCGTAGAGAAGCGGTTCTGTAAGCACTATGATGAACGGACCGTTCACGGAAACGATCTTTCCTGAACTGATGCGGCAGGCATCCATGCTTTCCAGCGTATGTTCGCGCTCGACGTGTCCGGTTCTCCGCCAAATATCGAAAACGTGGAAGGAGTGATGTGGAACGGCACCCTGATCTATCTTGCCGGCGATCGCATTAAATCCTTTTAATCCGAATTTGTCTTTGAGGTGCAAACCGTCGAGAAGATGCGCATAGAATTTTTGTTTCGGAATTTTTTCCAGAAGATCGTTTCCGATCCAATACGCTTCGACGACGCGATCATCGAGCGGATCTTGAATATGATTCGCTTCGGCGATGTGGAGAAGATACGGATGCATCGTTTCGAATTGCGACATAAGCCGAACAAGCCCGTCATCCGTTTCTTTCTCTTCTATATAAGAAAAGATCTCGCTGTTCCTGTCGGGACCGCAATAATGCAAACGATTCGGACCGAAAGCGTATTTACTGCACCGTAATATGCCGTCCATAATGAAACGCTCGCGAACGAGAGAAAAGAATAACAAGAGCGAACCCGACCAGTGAAAGGATCGTGCTTATGGTCTGCGCGGTCGTCCACGTATGGGTAACGTAGACCGCAGAAAGCGCATTCGTGATCATGGTTGCCGGAACGAGAAGGGAAGCGACATAGGTTGCCGGAGCCCTTTTGAGAGCGCTGTACCATAAAAGGACATAACCGAAGAGAAGAACGCTCGTGAGTATCGTCCAGCCCCATGCGACCGCGCTTATATTTGCGATCGGATCGACGCGGCCCTGAGAGAGAAGAAATAATAGCAAAAATATTGAACCGAGAACCATGCGAGCGCTGACTACGGTCAGAGCGGAGAGATCAGCGAGCATTTTTTTTGCGATAATGTTCTCAACCGCCCACAGCATCGTGGCGCATAAGATCAGCAATTCTCCGCGATTAAGAAGAAAACCGGTAAAACCGCCGACAAAAATATTTGCCGCAAAAAGGGAACCGACTCCGACCCATTGCCAAAGAGTGAAATACTCTTTCAGTATGGGGGCGGCAAAAAGCAAGACCCACAGAAAAAGCGTTTTATGAATGAGCGATCCGTTTATCGCGCTGGTTTCCGAAAGTCCGGTAAAGAAAAGCGCGAAAGCAAGAGCACCGCCGATACCTCCGATGGCCAATAATCCTCCTATCTGTTTTTTTGTCAGACCTTTGATCTCCGGCCATTTTTTAAAACCGACTACTATTCCGATAAGAAGGATCGCCACAAGCGAATTCTTGATCGCTGTGAAAAGTATCGGGTCTTTAACGGCGGAAACGGCGATCTTGGTAATGAAATTATTGGTTCCGGATATGATCATCGCACCGGACGCTAAAAGCGTTGGAAAGAGAAAATTTTTATTTTTCATATTTTTTTACCGCAGGGTATATCCTCCGTCGACGACGATGCTTTGTCCGGTAATGAAGTCCGCTTTGTCGGATGCAAGGAAGACTGCCGCTCCCGCGACATCTTCAGGTTTTCCGATCCGTCGATCGGGGTTGACGGTATCCATTTTTTCCGAAGCCTCATTTTTGACCGTCATGCTCGTTTCCGGAGTATCTATAACTCCGGCGACCACGGAATTCACGTTTATATTTTTTGGTGCGAGCTCGACTGCCATGGCGCGCATCATCGCATCGAGTCCTCCTTTGGATGCGCTATAGTTCGACATTTCGTTCCATGCGACCGTAGAAGCGATCGAAGACAAAAAGACAATTTTCCCTTTTTCTTTCATTTCTTTCAGTACCGATTGAGAAACCAGCAGCGCTCCGCGCAGGTTGACGCTCATCATTCCTTCCCAGTCGGTGATGGTAATATTCATAAACGATTTTGGCGTCGCGATCTCTCCTCCGTAAACGAGCACATCGATCTTTTTGTATCGAGAGATCGCTTTGGTTATCATATCATCGACTTCTTCTTTTTTTGTTACATCGCATTTTACCGAAAGCGTTTCTCCTCCGGTTCCGGCGATATCATTTGCGACGTTTCCCGATTTTATATAATCAGGATCCGCCAGTACTACATTGTAATTCTCTTTGGCGAAAGCGATGGCGATAGCGCGGGGCAGGGCTTGTCCGACGCCGGTAATGATCACAGTTTTTTCTCGTAAGGCCATAAAGTTAACGAGTTTTTAGTTTTTAGTTTTTAGTTTTTAGAAAACGACAAACGGATCGCAGACTAAAAACTGAAAACTATCCAACTGAAAACTAAAGATTATTATTTTGTTAATAACGCATTATACTCCTTTTTTCGTCCCCGGGGCAACCAAGAGGATCAGCGAAAAGATCGCGAGCATGATGAGGACTATGGTTCCGCCTGTTGAGAGGTTAAGATAAAAGCTGGCAATGATCCCGAATATCACTGAAAAGATCGAAATAATTTCCGCATAGAGCACGGTAGTCGCAAATCCTCTTTTGAACTGCAGGGCGGATACCACGGGTATCACCATCAGCGCTGAAATGAGCAAAACGCCGACGATCGGGATCGAGAGCGATACGACGAGCGCGGTCAGCAGAATAAGCACAAAATTTATGGTACGAGTGGGAATGCCGCCGGCGCGTGCGGCCTCTTCATCGAAGGAAATATAGATAAGCTCTTTGTAAAAAAAAGCTAACACGGCGGCGACAATGCCGGAGAGAATGAGGATCGTATACACGTCGTTTTGCGTGACGGTCACGATGCTGCCGAAAAGGTAGGAAAAGAGACCGGTATTAAAACCATTTGCCAACGAGAGAAGAATGACGGCAAAAGCCAGACTTCCGGAAAGAAAAAGCGCAAGCGAGGATTCTCCGTACACTTTGTTTGTCGAGCGCAAGCGTTCAATTCCGACCGTGGAAAGGGCGGTCACTCCGATGGCGCCGTAAATGGGGTTGATCCCCAAAAGAAGTCCGAGTGCGATGCCCGCAAGCGAGACATGGGCCAGCGTATCGGCGATCAAAGAATATCTTCGAAGAACCAGAAAGATTCCGATAGCCGGCGCAATAAGCGCGACGATAATGCCCGCCTCCAAACCCCGCACCATGAAGCTGTATTGAAAAATGTTTAGATCCATATTTACAAATTAAAATTTAAAAACGAAAAACTAAAAACGACAAGGTAAAATAAAAGCAATTACATTCTTATATTTTCTGCGTTCGTTCGGAAATGAAAGTTGATGCTTTCATTTCGCTCTCTCGCTTGAAAATTAAAAATTTTTCACCAAGCTTTACTCAGCGGTAATTTTTCCTTTTTACTTGTAGTTTTTTCTTTTTCATTTTTCCTTTTTAAATTTAGTGATGGTGTCCTATAAACTTCACATTTTCTCCCGCGATCACCCGACTATGGCTGTCTTTCAAGAATTCTTCGGGCGTTTCGTGGCAGACGAGTGTTTTGTCCACACAGACGACATGCATGATCTCTCCCATTATCTTTTCAATATCGTGAGAAACCAGCACCAGGGTCAGATCGAGTTCCTGATTGAGTTTTTTCATGAGCGCATAAAAATCATCCTGCGTTTTCATATCCACTCCGGAAGTGGGTTCATCAAGAAAAATGATCTGCGGTTCCGCCGCGAGCGCTCTCGCTATGAATATTCTTTGCTGCTGTCCTCCCGACAAGTCTCCGATCAGGCGGTGTTCGTACTGCTCCATACCAACCTCTCGAAGGGCTTTTTCAGCCAATTCTTCATCCTTTTTGTTCATTTGGCGGAGGAGTCCTTTTCTTCCTGTCCTGCCCATGAGAACGACTTCTTTGACGGTCGCGGGAAAGTTCGGATCGAAATTCGTCGCTTTTTGAGGCACGTACCCCAGGTCCGCCCACCGATCGAATTCTTTCAATTCCGTCCCGAAAATTTTCACCTCTCCTTTTGTCGGACGAAGCAGTCCGAGCATGATCTTGAGCAGCGTTGTTTTACCCGCCCCGTTCGGACCGACCAATCCAAGATAGTCGCCTTTGTGAACATCGAGAGAAATACCGGAAAGCACTTCATCGTTTCCGTAAGAAAACGATACATCAATGATCTCAATGACTTTTTTTGTGTGATCTACCCCGTTAGAAAATTTCAAAGGGGGTTTTATTTCATTTTCTTCTTTTGTTTCCATATTTGATTTTTTATTGTGACCGAGGTATTGCTGATTTTCTAACGGGGTCTACTTGCATGATAATGCTATTTTTAAATTCGCGAGATTTTCTCTCATGACGCTCCAGTAATCCTTGCCGTTCGACAGGTCTTCGTTCGTGAGTCCTTCAAGCGGGTTCAAGACCAGTGTTTTTGCTCCGATCTCGTTCGCGATCGTATCCGCGAGTTTGGGACTGACCAGACTTTCGAAAAAAATATATTTTATGTTATTTTCTTTTGCAAAAGCCGCGATCGTACCGAGATCTTTTGACGAAGGTTCCGCGTCAGGGGAGAGTCCGGCAATGGGCACTTGCTTTAATCCATAATTCTCCGCCAAATAACCGAAAGCATCGTGCGAAGTGACGAAACTCTTCGTGTCGCATTCGGCAAGCCCTGAACGGTATTCAGCGCCAAGTACATTTATTTTATCTCCGAACTCCGCCAAATTGTTGAAATATTCCGCTCCGTTCGCGGCATCCATCTCGGCAAAGGTCAGGGCTATTTGTTTTGCCATGGCATACATGATGCCGCCGTTAAGCCAAATATGAGGATCACCCTTTCTGGAAATATCTCTTCCTTCTCCTGCAATGAGCAGAACGGTTTTTTTCGGATCGATATTTTTTTTGACGTTGTCTATCCATGGTTCAAGTCCGAGCCCATTTACGATGACAACCCGGCTTCGTTCTATTTCCGCCATATCGCGGGCGGAGGGTTCAAAATCATGCGGTTCCGCGCCCGCCGGAGTAAGATTCGTAACAGAAACTTTATCACCGCCGATCTCTTGCGCCAAAAAAGCGAGAGGGTAGAAACTCGCCGTAACATGCAGATTGCCTTTACTCGCGTTGTCTCTCGGTATTTTTACCGCGTACATGTATAGAAAAATCGCCATGGCGGCAATACCGAGAACGAGAATAATAATTTTTTTTGTACTCATTTTTTACAGTGTGAAAAGCGGAAGTGATGTCCTTATGAGGAAATATTAGCACACAAATCGGCTTTTTTCTAGGAATTAAAGTGTAACTGCTGCTCACACTTCTTTAAAAATCCTTATTTTTATAAAAATTACGAAGCGTCGACTGCTTCCAATTCGTCATTCCGGACTTGATCCGGAATCCACGTCCGTTGTTTTTCGCCGTGGATCCCGGGTCGCTGCCCGGGATGACGAGCGGGTGTGAGGAGATACATTAAAGTATAAATACGGAATTCTTTACTATTCCTAAAAAAATGGTGCGAAAAACACGAAAATCTGTTAGTATGTCATCATATGAAACATACTTTAACTTTTATTTCGCCGATCTTTTTTCTGCTGGTCTTTTTTGTGCCGACGAACTCTTTTGCCGCCGTTCGTTCGCTTTCGCTCGGACTTTCGGGGAGCGATGTGACCGCTTTGCAGACCGCTCTTATAGCGAAAGGATATCTCGCTGCCGGAAAAAATACCGGCTATTTTGGAGCGCTTACGCAAACGGCGCTGAAAAAATTCCAATGCGATAAAGCGATTATCTGCTCCGGTTCAAGCGCGCAGGGCTACGGCGTGTATGGTCCGAGGACTCGTGCGATCATGCTCTCGACCGGAAGTTCTTTACCTTCGATCCCGGTTTCATCGAACGCCAGCGGTGCATTTGAATTTTCCGGATGGATTCCGTATTGGCGCTCCGCGACAGGCACGCGGGATGTTTTGCCTCATCTTTCATCTCTCACGAGCGTGATGCCTTTCGGTTACACGATGAAGACCGACGGTACGCTCGCCGACACCGCGCGGCTCACGCAAGAACCGTGGACGAGTTTTATTGCGGAAGCGAAAAGAAATAAAGTGCGGGTCATTCCTACCGTGATGTGGGGCGACGGGGAAGCCATACATCGCATATTAAGCAATGCGACCACTCGCGTGGCGCTCGAGGATGAGATCGCGAACGTGGTAAAACAAAACGGCTTTGACGGCATCGATATCGACTTTGAAGCGAAAAAACACGAAACGATCGATTATTTTTCATTGTTCCTGAAAGGTCTTTATCAGAGAATGGGCAACAAGTGGGTGTATTGCACCATTGAAGCGCGCATGCCGCTGTCCGATCGCTACAGCCCCGGCGCGACGATTCCCGCCGATGCAATGGATTACGCCAACGATTACAAGGAAATGAATAAATATTGCGATCGAGTGGAGATCATGGCATACGATCAAGGCACGATCGCTCTGCGACTCAACAAAGCCAGAACCGCACCGTACGCGCCGATCGCCGATCCGGCTTGGGTGGAGAGTTTGGTCACCTTGGCATCGGAGAGCATAGCGAAAAACAAAATAATCATCGGGGTTCCTACCTACGGATATGAATATGAGGTCACTCCCGTTTCAGGAAGCAGTTATAAATATAAAGTACTCTGGCCGTTCAATTATAGATATGCGACCGATATTGCCAAACAGCTTGGCATTACGCCGGTCCGCAACAGTGCGGGGGAGATCGGATTCAGCTATGATCCGCAAAGACTTGCCGCGGTAGCGCCGACAGGAAGCGAATCAACGCAAACACAGCAATTGATCGTATCCTCCGCCGTAGCGCAAAACGCAGGCTCGCAAACTGGCAGCTCTCAGCCTTTTAATTATTTATCATGGAGCGATGCGAAAGCTATTGCCGATAAAGTCGCGCTGGCAAAAAAATTAGGAGTGCGAGGTGTAGCCGTCTTCAAATTCGACGGAGGCGAAGATCAAGCAATGTGGGGAGTACTTAAATAAGTCCATAAAGTCCCCGCCTCCGCTAAAGCTACGGACGGGCAAACATAAAGTCTGTAAGGTCGTAACGACTTTACGGACTTTTCTGTGGATAACTTGTTTAAAACTTGTGGAAAAGTGGTGTATTATATACACAGGAGTCTGCCTAAAAATCTTTATTTTTCGAGCGATTCCTCAAAAGGTGATACAACCAAGATCAACAAAAAAATACTCTGGAGATCCTTCGAGTAGCTATCAGGTAGTTCTCGGCGGTTTTACTGCAAAAGAAACACTAATTCCGAAAAAAGGACTTGTGGTAAATTTGTCGCGCAAGAGTCTGCCGACTTCGACAGAAAAAATTTCAACGTCTCATCATTCGCAGCAATATCGCGGGGGCGGTTTCATTCGTTCGCTTTCAAAGATCGCCGCTTCTCTGCTTCTTGTCTTTGTAGCTGGGAATCCTCTCGTTCCCGTTTTTGCCGATGAACTGCCTCCGGATTTTTCAGATTTGGCGGGACAGCCAGCGAGCGAAACTTTAACCGATGAAACATCGAGCGAACAGGAAGCTGTCGAAACGACGGTCGAAGATACGACCATCGCGGAACCGTCAATTGAAAATAATGACGCAGTAACGGACAGTGCAGATACTGCGGAATCTGCGGAGTCAACTGATCCTTTGGAAACGGTAACACCAAGCACTGATCCTGTTACAGAAAGTGAAGATGAAGTTGTGACGGAAGAAGACACCTCAGACGAAATTACTGCGACCGATCCCGTCATACCGGAAGTTACTGCCCCCGACGAAGAAACAACTCTCGACGAAACGGAAACGTCTGCGGAAACACCCACGGAAACTGAGGAAACCGATGATGAGGTTTCGGCGAATGAAACAATATCGAGCGAACCGGAAACGACAAATACAGAAGAAACTATTGCGGAAGAAGAACAAACGGAGGCTGAAACTTCCGAAGATGCTACCGAGGAAATATCCGAAGAGGTAGCGGAAGATACCACAGAGACCGTTGATCAAGATCTCGCACCGGCTTCCGTGATCCCCATGCCTGAAACACCGACCCCGATCGCGCAGCCGAAAGTATTTTTCAAAGACAATGAATGCACTCCGACTGATGACGGCGGATATTATTGCGTTGCGCCGAAACTTGGCATTGGAGCATCTTCGACACCCGCAATCTCATCCAGAGTGTATTCTGAGGTCGGACCGAACGGAAAAGAAATTTATTACGAGGATGTAAACGGAAAAACCCAGATCACTTCCAATACTTATGACGATGATGCGCCGTCTTATGATGAGCGGAGTTCGACTATCGTCTGGCAGTCGCTTATCGACGGGCGATATCAGATCATGCTCTTTGAACGAAATGCATCCTCCTCCGAGACACGGCAATTAACCAGTACGGCTTACAGTAATACCAACCCGTATATAAAAGGCAAAAGCGCGGTTTGGCAGAGCTGGGTCAATGATAATTGGGAGATCTTTTATACAAAAGATGCGGCTATTCCATCGCCCGAGATCCGACAGATCACTTCGAGCTCGCAGAACGATATGTTCCCGCATTTATCTGAAAAATTCATCACATGGCAATCATTCTTTGATGATACTTGGCACGTGTTCGTGTATGACTTGGAAACAGGGGAGACTTCGCAAATAACAAAAACCGCCGACGGAAAATATGAAAATCCGCGTTTCGCGCTCCTTTTTGAGAAAAGAGATGAGAACGGAGTGGTGCAGACCATCGGCTACGATATTGCGACGGGTCAAGAAATTCCCATCAGCCACGGCGACGGTACCGCCTCGGCACCGCTTCTGCCCATACCCCAAGCCGACAATGACAAAGCGCTTCCGCTCACATCCGCAAGTACAACGACCTCAGTAAAAAATCCGGAAAAAGACGGAGAAGGAGGAGAGGCGTAAGTAGTTCATCAAGTAAAAAGTTCATCAAGTTATAAAGTCCGAACAACGGACGCTTTGCTGTGCCGTAGACTTTGGCGAAGAATGGACCCGTGGATAAATACTGGCGTGGATTCCGGGTCAAGCCCGGAATGACGAATGAGAAGCAGTAAAATTATTAATCGTCATCCCGGACCGCGATCCGGGATCCACGTAGTATCGTCGTCGTGACTTTCGACTTTACGGACTAGTGCGGACCTCCTTTTTTCTTTGGCTTTTTGCTGTATAATAAAAACATTGCTGCAGTTTTTTCTTGCATGAATTTATTTCACGATCCCAAAAATAAAAAGACCGGATATCTGGCGATATTTATCGCATTTCTTGTCGCGCTCAATATTATTACCTTGGGTTATTTTTTGTATCAAAACCGCAAGGACGCGATCCGGCCATTCGTGAATCCGTATCCGCTCGTCGATCCGTCGCGGAGTTTTATCGGACAGGAACATTATTTCAGTACCATCGAACCGCTCAGGAAAGAACTGAAAGAGATCACGGCGAAATACGAAAAAGATGGCAACCGCGTCGGATTATATTTTGAATTTCTGAATACCGGCGCGAATGTTTCCATCAATCAGGAAGCGCGTTTTTGGCCGGCTTCGCTTTCCAAAATGCCGACCGCGCTCGCCGTGATGAAAAAGGTGGAACGGAAAGAATGGAAACTTACGAATGAGCTGGTACTTATGTACGAAGACCGGAATGATGCATTCGGCACGCTCTATAAAAAACCGGCGGGCACGCGGCTCACGATCGAGGAGCTTTTGAAAGAACTCATTTTGAATTCCGACGATACGGCGCACAGAATACTCATAAGAAATCTCGAAGGCGAGGATTTTGAAAAAATGCTTGAAGCGCTCGGCATGGAAGAAATGTACGATAAAGAATACAACATCACGGCAAAGGAATACTCGCGCGTGTTCCGCACGCTCTACAGCTCCAGTTTTTTGAACAGAGAATATTCTTCAATGCTTCTCGAGTGGCTCTCCGGCACAAAATTCAACGAATTTTTGGGAAGCGGGGTTCCCGTCGGGGTGCCGTTCGCGCACAAGATCGGCGAGCATGATCCCACCGTAACGTATCTCGATTCGGGAATCGCCTATGCGTCAAACCGCCCGTATTTGATCACGGTCATGGTGCAAATAAAAGACGGCGGAGGAAGGGAAAAAGCGAAAGAGGCCATGAAAGAAATATCATCGGCCGTTTATAAGTATGTGGCGAATACGAACCATTAAAAAATTATGGAGGCCCCTGACGGCGGGACTGCTTGCCCTGGCTTTTTTTCTTGTCGGTTTTCCGCCTCAATATCTCGTGGAAAAAATTTCAGAACGAAACATTATTGATCCCATGTACTGGGCGATGAAAGATGGGAACGTGATCGATAAAGGTTTAAGCGATCTCTTAAAGCCGAGAATCGAGCGGGCAAACGCAGCCACGTTTTCCATTCAAACCGGATATTATATAGGAAATAATACCGACAATCGTGCAGTAACGGGACTGGGCTTTTCCCCCGATCTGGTCCTGATGAAAGATAACAGTACGGCGGGAGGAGGCATTATTTGGAAAAATTCATCGATGCCCGGAGAGGAAACGGCTTATCTGACGAATTCATCAGCAAATATAAGTACCAATGCCATACAATCGTTCGACTCAGATGGGTTTACTGTCGGCACCAATGCCGACACGGGAACATTAAACACGTATTATTCATGGATAGCTTTCGGGGGCTCGGATTGCACTTCGAGCGGAACTTTTTGCGTTGGGACTTATGGAGGGAACGGCGGCGCTCAATCAATTTCCACCGGCTTTCAACCCGATCTCGTGGCCGTCAAAAGAAACGCAAACTCTCTCGGGGTATGGAAAAGTTCTGCGATGGCGGGGAATGTTACCAGCTATTTCTCTGCGACCGCTCAGGATACCGGCGGCACAATGATACAGACGTTGAATGCCAATGGGAGTTTTACCGTAGGGAACAATACCACGGTAAACAGAAACGGCGATACGTATTATTTTTTCGCTTTCAAACAGGTTGCCGGGGCAATGGATGTAGGGACATACGCCGGAAATGGTGCCGACAATAGAAACATAAATTCCGCCGTCGATGCCGGGTTAACCTTTCAGCCGGATTTTGTGTTCAATAAAAGTGCCGCGAATACGGCGGCCGTCTACAATTCCCGAGAGTCGGGAGGCGACGGATCTTTTTTGTTTACCGATGCTTTGCGTGCCGTCAATTATATTCAAAGTTTGCTTCCCGGCGGAGGTTTTCAGGTGGGCACCGGATCAAACGCTGCCGTAAATCATTATTATGCCGCTTTCGGAGGAGCACCGCAGTCGTCGGCAAGCGGCACGTTTCGAATGGCGGAAGGGTCTTATACGGGAACGGGAGGAGTAACAAGTATTACTGTTCCATTTCCTCCCGACCTGGTAACGATACAGAGAAGAAACGGAGCCGCAACGTATCAGCATGCCGTTTTCCGAACCAGACTCATGCCGGGAAACAGCACCGCCTATTTTGGAGTTGCAACGGCAAACTTCACCGCAGGAATTACCGCTCTCACGGCGACGGGGTTTGATCTTGGGACAGCGGCGCAGGTGAACACACTCAATGATACGTATCATTGGGTGGCGTACGGTAACGCATGGCGGCCGGATACGAACAGCGGAGCGGCGGACTTTGCGATCGGAGCGTATCTTTCACATAATGTCAATCCATTAACGGTTAGGACTCTTCCTTTTCAGCCCGACCTGTTGGTGATAAAGCGCAACGGAGTGAACTATGGCGTTTTCCGAACATCAACGATGGTCGGCGATATCACCGATACTTTCTCTGTCTCAGCCGCTATCACGGGTTCCATTACCTCTCTTGATGCAAATGGTTTTACGCTTGGAAATAATACGGTGATCAATGCGGGAGCTCCCATTAATCAGTTCTACTATTATTTTGCTTTCAAGTCGGGTCCGAACATGACCGTCAATTCCTATCTTGGAAACAATACCGACAACACAAATATAAACACTGTCGGATTCAACCCTGATTTTGTTTGGGTGAAAAAGCGATCTGGCGGCACCGCTCAGGTGGGAGTAATGAAAGCCAAGACAGACTCGGGAGAAGAAACAAGGCCGTTTACAAATGTCGTCGTAACGCTAATCGATGCGATACAAAATTTTCTTGGAACTAATAACGGATTTCAAATTGGGCGGAGCGTGTTAGTAAATGAAAATACTTTCACGCATGACTACGTCGCATGGAAGATTCCGCTTACGTTTCAGCAGTCGGCGTACCGCTTGTTCGCAAATGTCGACACGACCAATGTTGGTGCGGCGCTCGCAGCCGGCGATACGGGCGCGACGCTGGCAAACACCGGCGATGCGTTCCGTTTGCGTATGACGATCCATGTGAACGGCGACACGGGCGGTCGGCTCGATACCGGCGAAGAAAATTTCAAACTACAATTTTCGAGCACCGCCGATACGTGCGATACCGATTTTGTCGGCGAGAATTATGTCGATGTGACATCCGCGACTGCGATCTCTTTTAAAAACAATACTCCCGCCGACGGTGCCGCGCTTACGAACAACGCGAACGACCCGCCTGTTGCAGGAAATCCGCACGCGGGACATACGATCGTGAACCAAACGTACGAAGAAGCGAATAATTTTACCAATTCCATCGCTGCCGTTCCTGTGGATCAGGACGGAAAATGGGATTTTGCGCTGTATGACAACGGGGCGACCGGAAATACTAAATATTGTTTTCGCGCGGTAAAGTCGGACAACACTCCGCTTGAAAGCTATTCTGTCGTACCGGAAATTACGACGACGCCCATGCCGACATTCACCCAAAATTATTTCAGATTTTATCAGGATAACGATGCGCTCAAACCGGCGCTTCCGTGGGCGGGGCTTGGGGAGATCACCAATATCACCGCCGCCACTGAGCCGCTCGCCGTCAGCGAGAAATTGCGCCTCCGCATGACGCTTCTCTCAACCACCGTAAATGCTCCGGCGCTATCGCAAAGTTTTCGATTGCAGTACGGAAAACAAGTTACCACCTGCAGCGCGCTTGGAGAGGGGAGCTGGGCAAACATCGGCGCGCCCGGAAGCGCGACGGCTTGGCGCGGAGTGAATGCGACGCCTGTTTCCGGCACCGCTCTGTCGGCGGCCAACCCTCCGACGGCGGGCGACCTCTTGATAAGCGGTTCCGATCGTACCGGAACGTATGAAGAATCCGGCGGAGTAAGTGTGTCAAATCCGTATCTTGTTTCGATCGGCGAAGAGATCGAGTACGATTGGATCCTGCAGAACAACGGCGCGGACGCAATGAGCGATTATTGTTTCCGCATGGCGTCCACTACCGCTGCCGTCATTACTTCGCGCGCGTATTATCCGACGATACGAACTGCCGGTTTCCGACCTAAGACCGAAAATTGGCAATGGTTCGACGATGAAGGAAGCGAAACCCCGTCGGTTTCTCTCGGGAACGAAGAAGTTTCACCTTCCGATATTGCGTATAACAATTCGATCAAGCTTCGCGTGGCGGTAAAAGAAACGGCAGCCGTCGCAGGGTCCAACGTCAAATTCAAACTTCAGTTCTCGGAGTACTCGGATTTTTCCAAAGGAGTGGTTGATGTCGTCGACCAAGGCACGTGTACTGAAAATTCACTGTGGTGTTTTGCGGACGGCGCGGGAGCAGACAACGCCGTTATATCTTCAAAAAAACTTACCGGCGTCGGTGCCTGTTCCGGCGGTGTCGGAGCCGGTTGCGGTACCCACAACGAAACACCTTCTACTCCCAGCACTTTCACACAGACCTCGTCGGCGACGACGGAATACGAATTTACCATTCGCCACGCGGGTGCGCGAGCCAACCGAACCTATTATTTCCGTCTGCTCGATACCGTGAGCGGTTTTCCTGTCCCCAAGGATACTGGCAAGAGTTACCCTAGCTTGGCAACGGAAGGTGCGCAGCTTTCTTTCAGCGTTGCAGGGCTTCCCGAGGGAACGAACACGGAAGGAACGGTCACTACGATCTCTACGAGCGCCACATCTCTGCCTTTCGGACCGCTGCCTTTGAGCGAGAACGTTACCGCAGCTCAAAGATTCACTTTGTCGACGAACGCGACGGAGGGATATCAGATATTCGTGCGCGCGCTTTCCGATCTTATCTCGGACAATAACGATATCATCGAACCGGTTACCGGAACGAATGCCGTGCCCTCGCTCTGGTCGGTCGGATGCATCGCTCTCGCTTCCGGATGTTTCGGGTATCACGCAGGCGACGATATTCTCTCCGGCGGTTCGACGCGCTTTACGATCGATGGCAATTTCGCAAAATTATCGAACATCGTACATGAGGAGATCGCTTTCAGTTCTGTTCCCGTGATCAACGAATCCATCGACATCGTGTATCAAACAAAAGTAACCGGCATCCAGCCTCCGGGCAACTATTCAACCGCTCTGTTATATACCGTAGTGCCGGTCTTTTAACGAGTCGAAAGTAAAAAGTTAAAAGTCGAAAGTCACGACGGACGGATACGAGACGGACGTGGATCTCGGATCGCGGTCCGGGATGACGAAATAATTTTATTACTTCTCATTCGTCATTCCGGGCTTTGACCCGGAATCCACGTTCGTGCCGTCCGTGACTTTAGACTTTTGACTTTTGACTTTTGACTTTCGACTTATTAACACCCATCTTTTTCTTTCCGTATGGTAGAATAAATACATATGCGATGGGTGTCTGATCGAATCGCCATGTTTTTTGTTCTGCTCGTTCTTTTTGCGTGCATGCCGTACTCGGTTTTTGCAGCCGATTTTTCTGTGACGCCGCTCATTATCGATCTCAAAGCAAAGCCGCGCGATATTCTGAAAAATACTGTGGGGGTGATGAACAGCTCCAGCCATGTCGGCAATATTTACGCCTTTGTAAACAACACGGATCCGGTCCTCGGGATGCAGGAATGGCAGTCTACATCGAGTGCTCACGCATCCGATTCTTTGGCGAATTGGATTGAGATAAAGCGCGGAACATTAGCGATCCCGCCGAATGAAAAAATAGAACTTCCGCTTCTTATTCAAGTCAATCTTCACGCAAAACCCGGCTTGTATCACGCAACCGTCACCTTTGCAGAAGGAGGCACTCGCGCCGATGCGGAAAAAAGAATACAAGAAGGCGTTTCCATTGCCATAAATCTTGAAGTGGAAGATGACGCCAAAGAAGTGATGGAGCTCTCCAAATTCGTCTCGAACGGAACTTTTATTTCCGGAAAAGATGCCATGTTCTCCTACGATCTAAAAAATATCGGCAATCGACCGCTCTCACCGAAAGGGGAAGTGCGTATTTTTAATAAAAACGGTGCGGAAGTCGCCACGATCCCCGTGAACGAGAAAGAGGAGATTCTCGATCCGAACGCATCGAGCCAGCTTGCCTCGGTATGGAAATCAGGAAGCCGTTTCGGAAAATACAAAGCCATGCTCAATATCGAATATGGCGCGGGTTCTCGCGGAACTCTTCAGGATACCGTTTTTTTCTGGCTCATACCTTGGAAAGGGATCCTTACTATCTTCACGTGTCTGCTCCTGATATTCCTTTCTTTCGTTACGTATTGGCACAATGATTTTTCTCTTCGCAAACGCCGCAGTTTAGCCTACGCGATCCCCCACGATTTCCGAGCCGATGCGCCCGCGGTCCAAAATCAGGTGATACCGCCCGTACGCCGAACCATGCCTGCCGTACCTCCGCAACAAAATTATTTCGCCCCCGAACAAGAGCCTGAGCGCAGAACCCCATCCGTACGCACCATAACAAGAACCGAAACCCCGGAAGCTACGCTCCGCATCCAACCCAAAAAACAAGACACCATCGACCTAAGAAATGAGCATCACTACACCATCAACTTAAAGAAGTAAAAAGTTTATCAAGTTCATCAAAGCTATAAAGTACGGACGTCGCCGGAGCGGGTTTTTAACCCGGTCCGGAACGTTTGTATTCGAACAACAACGTGGATTCCGGATCGCGGTCCGGAATGACGAATAGGATAGTGTTCTTTTTTATTTCGTCATCCCGGGCCGAGACCCGGGATCCACGTTCGCGTCGCACGTAAGGAATTCAGAAATCGCGGACCAAGGTCTTTTCTTAAGGAGGAGCGTAGCACAGCGGAGCGACGGGAAAAGGAGAGACCTTGGGTAGCGATTTCGGTTAGCAGAGCGTCGTAAAGTTATGCCGTCGTCGTCCACATACCCATACTCGTCCCGTCCGTCCATACTTTATAACTTGATAAACTTGATAAACTTTATAACTCTTTTTACTTTCCACTTGATGAACTCTGGTCTATAATATCCCCATGACTCATTTTTTCAATCGAAAGAGCTTTCCGGCTTTTCTATTTTCCATTCTCTATTCTCTATTCTCTATTCCGTGTTCCGCCGCCGATGCCGATTCCTTCTCCCTTACCATCAGCCCGCCGCT
>JALNYN010000024.1 GCA_023229825.1 Minisyncoccota bacterium | reverse complement strand
TTTATATAACACTTTAGTCTAATTTGCAACCCATTTGGAATATCTCATATTTCAATTTTCACAAAATTTATCCAGAATCACAAACGTTTCGGACCGGGTTGCAAACCCGCTCCGGCGACAGCAGACACTTCAGGAATTTTTGACTTTATGGACTATTTTATATTCCTTTGCAATTCGCAGCTGGTGAATAGCCGGCGTTCTGTGCTTCTTCTTTGGTATCAAACCAAATTTTATTTTGTGCGGAGATTCGATTGGATGAAGCGCACGTCGGTAAGTAATATTTTGTTCCATTCTTAGACGCTACATAAGTACCGGATGTTTTTGCTATCGGCGCTTTCGGGGTTGTTGTGGCAAATGTTCCTAGAAACGCGCTGGCTTCCTGTCCTTTCGGAAATTCGATCTCGACATTTTTGCGCACCGTTTCCAATCCCGACAGTCTGCCCAATCCAAAAGAAATAAGAGCGATCAATATCGCCATCGCCGTCAAAAACGTGTTTTTATCCATCATCTCGCTAAAATCGACAAAACCCAGCCGCCCCTTGATTTTTTTCCAAATCTCCGTTATACTCATATTCACTGTATGGTATCACATTTTTTGTGTCGTTCCCATACCTTTATACATTTACCCAATATTATAACAACATGGCACACAGGAAAGCGGGCGGTTCCGCAAAAAACCTTACGGATTCTAAGCCGAAATATCTTGGAACGAAGCTCTACGCCGGACAGAAAGCCGGAGCGGGCGCCATTATCATCCGCCAAAGAGGAACGGTCATCATGCCCGGAAAGAATGTCGGACTGGGAAAAGATCACACGCTTTATGCGCTCAAGGAAGGAAGGGTGGAATTTGGCACCAAGCGAAAAATGAATTTCAATAATCGAATGGTCACGAAGAAAGTCGTCCACATTGTCACCGGCGAGGTAAAGAAAACAACTGCTAGGAAAATGCCGAAAAAGACCGTCGCAAAATAATGATCTCTAAAAAACGCTCCGTTCTGCGGAGTGTTTTTTGTTTGACATAATAATGTTTTTTTGCTACATTGCATTGAAATTCCTGCCGGTATAAGCAGGTCGTTCTTCCTCGAATACGAGAAGAATAAAGCGGCTATCACTTCCCCGCTTGGAAGTTGTTCTTTACTGGAGAGGTAAACAATGTCTACAGAATGGACGGGCGGTCCTGAATCACACAAAACAACGCGGGAACGCGACCTAACCAAAGCTGAGAAAGACATATTAAGACTAATGCTCTTCTTGGCACCTCTTCGACCGGACCCAAGTCAGGATGCTGCAATCGAAAAGCGTATCAAATGCGACCTTGGCTTATCCGATGAAGAATTCACGAAAGCAAGACTGTCTCTTATTGATAAACATTTCTTTTCAAAATTTTTGTACCTTTACTTTGACTCGGATGCAGCGATCTTGAAAGCCATGCGCATCATTTGTCTTTAAAAGCGAGTTGTAAAACACCCGAAACTCAGAATGAGTTCGGGTGTCTTTTTTTGTTAGTCGTCGTACTTTATGAACTTGATAAACTTTCTAACTTGATAAACTGAGTCTATTCCACCGCTTCAACCACCAGCTTGAACTTCCCTTTCTTGTCGCCGATGGCGACATGTATCTCGTGCTCACCGACCTCTTTTACCGGTTTTTCCATATTGATATATTCCGGCGGAATATCCAATCCGGCCATTTCTTTCAATTTGAGAGAAAGTTCCTCTTTGTGAATAGCGGCAAAAAGATGTCCTCTTTCGTTTGCTTTTCCTTTTATGGTAATGACCGTTTCTCCAAGCTCCTTCAAATTTTTATGAAGAAGCGCTTCGTCGACTTTTTTCATCTCGACTTCCGACTTCTTCATTTTTTCAATTCTTTTCTCCGTGTTTTTATCGGCGACCTCAGCCAACTTCTTCGGCAACAGAAAATTCTGCGCATATCCGTCAGCAACTTCTTTTACGTCGTACTTTTTCCCCATCTTGGGAACATCCTTGAGAAAAACAACTTTCATGGTTTTTGCAATTATGTATTAATTTTAAGCACTATCATTCTAGCATAAGGTGAAAAAAAGCAAAAGGGGGCGTTATTTCCAGTTCTTCAGTACGGAAACCGCTTTATCAAGCTGCGGATCTTTCCCCTTGTCGAACTCTTCTTGCGTCATTTTTACTTCGTAGTCCGGAACGATCCCATTATGCGAGATGGATTTTCCATTCGGTGTCAGCCATTCTGCAACGGTTACCTTAAGCACGGTATTTTCCGTGATCGGAACCACTTCCTGCACAGAGCCTTTGCCGAAAGTCTTTGCTCCCACCAATTTCGCAACGTCGTGATCGGAAAGCGCACCCGCCAATATTTCAGATGCGGAAGCGGATCCTCCGTCGACGAGAATGACAAATTTCAAGTTCTCATTGAAAATATCGTATCCCTGACTTCGATGTATCGGGCCGGTCCCCTTTTTCCCATAATCTTCCTTGACTATCACTTTTCCGGACGGAAGGAACCAGCTCGCCATACTGACTGCGGCGTCAAGATAACCGCCGGGATTTCCCCGAAGATCGAGGATCAATTTGGTATTTTCCGGTTTTTCTTCGCTCCAAACGATAAATTCGCGCAGTGCGTTCCGAAAGAGCGTCGGAGACTGTTCCGAAAAACTAAAGAGGCGGACGATGAAGATCCCATCTTTTCTTTTTTCGGTCTCGATGGTCGGAACATCGATCTTTCCTCGAGTCACTGTGATAACGATCGGCTCTTTCTTATCGCCGCGCAGCAAGGTCAGATCAACCTTCGTGCCTCCCTTTCCTCTGATCAATTTCACGGCATCATCTCCGCTCATATCCATCGTAATTTTGTCATCTATTTTCAGAATTTTATCTCCGGCTCGCACGCCCGCCTTCTCTGCCGGCGATCCTTTCAGCGGAGAGATAACCGTCAGAATATCATCGCGTATGCCGATCTCCATACCGACCCCTTCGAAAGTACCTGCTATATCGCCCTCAAAAATGGAAGCATCTGCGGGCGGAAAGAATGTCGTATAGGGATCGCCGGTCGATTCTGCGAGTCCTTGAATGGCACCCCACACTTTATCCTGATCGGTCGTTGAAGCGGAATAGATATATTTCTCATCCAATTCATTCCAGACCTTCCAGAAAGGCGAGAAATCCACCATGCCGGCCTTAACAGAATCTTTATCGCAAACGGTGACGATCTTAGATTCTTCCGGACGCATCTGCGAGCCCGTATATAATCCGAGAAAAAAAACGATCCCGAGCACGATGATCGCTGAAACGGAAATAATTATTTTTGTTTTACGTGTCATTGGGTAAATTATCGCAAAAATATCGCGTATGGTCAATCCGGCGGAATTCATGAATTTTGCATTTTGAATTTCCATTGAATGCTGTATAATGTAAATCATGATCACAAGATACAAACATGGAGAATTAACATGGATCGACGTTGAAAGCCCGACCAAAGAAGAAGTGCTTTCATTGTCCAGCGAATTCAATCTGCATCCTCTGACGGCGAGCGAACTCACCGCGCCGACCATGCGTCCAAAGATGGATATTTATGAAGACGCACTCTATTTGATCCTTCATTTTCCGGCGCTGCGCCATACTCATTGCAAGGAATTCCGCCAAGAGATCGATTTCATCATCGGCAAAAAATATCTGATCACGGTGCATTACGATATGATCGATACTTTGCATAAATTCTCCAAAGAATTCGAAGTGAATACTCTTCTCGACAAGCACAAAATAGGAAATCATGCCGGATATCTTTTCTTCTCAATGATCAAAAAATTATACCGATCGCTGGAACACGAACTTGAAAGCGTCGAAACGCGTCTCCGTACGGCTGAAGCCATGATCTTTGAAGGAGAAGAAGATCGAATGGTTGCCGTGCTCTCTCATATAAACCGCGACCTGCTCGATTTCAAGCAAGCCATACGTCCGCACGCGGAGGTGCTCAAATCATTCGAGATCGTTTCGATCAAATTTTTCGGAGACGAATTTTCTTTCTATGCTCGTTCCATTTTCGGAGAATACAGCAAAATGACCAATATGATGGACGGACATAAAGAAATGCTGAAAGACCTGCGCGAAACCAACGATTCGCTTCTCACGAATAAAACCGGCTTGATCATGAAACGACTCACCTTCGTAAGTTTCTCGACCTTTCCTCCGATGCTGATCGCCAGCATATTCGGAATGAACGCGATCGACACCCCTCTTATGGGCCACGTCAATGATTTTTGGTGGATCATCGCCGTCATGCTCGGGACGACTTTGATGATCATCGCTTTTTTCTTTTATAAAAAATGGCTGTAATAAAATTTTACAATACGCTCACGCGCGAAAAAGACGAATTCAAGCCGCTCCATGAAGGGGCGGTTGGCATGTATAATTGCGGACCGACGGTATATCATTATGCGCATATCGGCAATCTCCGCGCGTACGTTTTTGCGGATATATTGCGAAAGACGCTGGAATATAACGGCCTTCTGGTGACTCAGATCGTAAATATCACCGATGTCGGGCACCTCGTTTCCGACGAAGATGAGGGTGAAGACAAAATGGAAAAAGGCGCGGCGCGGGAAGGAAAAACGGCGCAGGACATTGCGAAGTTTTATACCGACTCTTTTTATCAGGATCTTGCCAAATTGAACATTGAACCGGCGGCGAGATACACGAAAGCCACCGAACACATTCCCGAACAGATCGCGCTCATCCAAAAATTGGAAGAAAAGGACTTCACATATCGTACAAGCGACGGTATATATTTTGATACGGCGAAATTTCCCGGCTATGGCAAACTCGCACGGCTTGATATTGCCGGGTTACAAGAAGGAGCGCGAGTGGAAGCCAACGAAGAAAAAAAACATCGTACCGATTTTGCGCTGTGGAAATTCTCCAAGCCGGATGAAAAACGCCAGCAGGAATGGGAATCGCCTTGGGGTATCGGCTTTCCGGGCTGGCACATTGAGTGTTCCGCCATGTCGATGAAATATCTCGGCGAAACATTCGACATCCACACCGGAGGAATTGATCATATCCCTATTCACCACACGAATGAGATCGCCCAAGCCGAATGCGCCACAGGAAAGAAATTTGTGAACTATTGGATGCATTCCGGGTTCGTCAATATCGAGGGAGGAAAAATGGCAAAATCCGCGGATAATTTTGTTCGCATGGCAACGCTTGAAGAAAAAGGAATTTCTCCGCTCGCGTATCGCTACTGGCTCCTGACCGCACATTACCGAAAGACGATAAATTTCACCTGGGAGGCCGTTGAAGGCGCTCAAACCGCACTTTTAAAACTTCATCAGACTTTCCTAACTTACGAAGCCTCTGCGAGTGCGCCGAATGGCGAATATCTGGAAAAATTGCGTTCCTTTCTAAACGACGACCTCGAAACTTCGGGCGCGATCGCCTCGCTCTGGGACCTTGTGAAAGATGAGTCCATTTCACCAGCGGAAAAACACGCAACATTCCTTGAATACGAAAAAGTCCTCGGTCTTGGTTTTGGCTGGAGTAAAGAAAAACTCGCCGAGCACGGAATAAAAATTGAATCGAACCTGACCGAACAAGAAATTCCAGAAGCGATAAAAAAACTGTTGGACGATCGTAAACTTGCACGCGCAGAGAAAAACTGGAAACGCAGCGATGAGATCCGAGACGAAATAACAAAGATGGGATATAAATTAGTCGACGGAAGCGAGGGACCAAGCATAAGCAAATTATAATAGACCTCTTTCAAAAGTCGCCTGTCGTCATCCCGGGCAGCGACCCGGGATCCACGTTATACCGACGGATGTGGATTCTGAATCAATTTCAGAATGACAAAATACAGATAAATGACTTTTGAAGGAACTCTAATAAATATATGACTTACTCACCAAAAGCAAAAAAAGTGTATGCAGATGCGCTTGCGGAAAAGCGAGCGGCCGGTTTATACAAAGATGAATATATCATCACGTCCCCGCAAGGAGCATGGATCACCGTGCAATTCCCCGAGGGGGCACTGGAGAAAAAAGTTCTGAACCTCTGCTCAAATAATTATTTGGGATTGTCGTCGCATCCCGATATTGTAAAAGCCGCACACGAGGGGTTAGATTCACGAGGATACGGCATGAGCTCGGTCCGTTTCATCTGCGGAACGCAGGATATCCATCGCGATCTCGAGCGAAAAATGTCAGAATTTTTGGGAACGGAAGACACGATCCTCTTCGGCTCGTGTTTTGATGCGAACGGCGCGGTGTTTGAAGCATTGCTCGGCGAGGAAGATGCGATCTTTTCCGATCAGCTTGTGCATGCCTCCATCATCGACGGCGAGCGGCTCGCAAAAAAAGTTTCGCGATCCATTTATCCTCACTCCGACATGGCGGAACTTGAAAAAATGCTGAAGGAAAGTTCCGCCCGGATCAAAATGATCGTCACCGACGGCATCTTTTCCATGGACGGCGACATGGCAAAACTCGATGAGATCGCCGCTCTCGCGGAAAAATACGAAGCGATGGTGTTTGTCGACGATTCCCATGCGACCGGTTTTATCGGAAAGTCCGGCCGGGGTACGCACGAATATTTTAACGTCATGGACAAGGTTGATATCATCACCACCACATTTGGAAAAGCTCTTGGCGGTGCGACCGGCGGATGCATTTCCGGAAAAAAAGAAATGATCGCGATGCTTCGGCAGGTCGGACGCCCGTACCTTTTCTCAAACGCTCTCATGCCCGCCGTGGTCACCGCCACAAAAAAAGTGCTGGAGACGCTCACGGAGAGCACTGAACGCCGCGACAAACTGGCGGATCTGGCAAAATTCTGGAGAGAGTCTCTCGTCACGGCCGGTTTTGATGTTAAGGCGGGAAACACTCCGATCATTCCCATCATGCTCTATGACGCCAAACTCGCCCAAGATTTTGCCCGCGAACTTTTTGAAGAAGGCGTGTATGTCCGCGGATTCTTCTACCCCGTCGTCGCACAAGGCCAGGCAAGGATCCGCACGCAGATGTCGGCGGGTCTTGAAAAAACAGATCTTGAAAAAGCGCTTGTTTCGTTCATAAAAGTAGGCAAAAAACTCAACGTTTTGAAATAGAGAACGATATTTGACTTATTCACCATAATACATCACAATGAGCCTAGAATCATTTCAACCGCAAAAAAAGGAGTCAAGAATGGGAAATAAGAAAGTAAGAAAAGGCAGCGCGAACTTTGTCGATCTCACGAATTATCACGAGAAAAAACCGTTCCTCGACAGAATTTTTTGCAAGGGTGAGGGATGTAAAATGCCCGTCGGTCCGAACGACACGAGATGCGGAAAATGCGATCATGTATTCGAATGGAATGATCTGATCGCAGCTATCGCCACACAAGCAAGGCTCAGAGACGAAAATAAAAGAAACCGAAAATATGTACCGCCGGACGCATACATATAGCAAATAGTTAAAGAAGGAGGATCTAGGATCCTCCTTTTCTGTGTTTGACAATATAAATATTAGTATGTTACTCTACTCGAGGACAATATAAAACATCAATTCATTCAAACATTCCCAAAACAGAGGGGCTATGAGTTTTTTTAAAAAAACCGAAAAAAACGCGGCAAAACAATTTCGCTTGTCTTTTGTTTTGTCGATCTCTTTTCATGCGCTTATTTTTTCGTTCTTTATTTTTTTCTCTCCGATCCATCGCGAAATAGCAGCGCCGGAAAATTTTGTCATTCAGGCAAGATTGGTAGAAGAACCAAAAAAAATAATACTTTCGTCGAATTCGTTTTCTGAAGAAAAGACGTCCTCGCTCACACAAGAAATTCCGCCTGTAAACCGGCCCGTTTTAACTTCCCCTAAAAATAAGTTTAAACTCGCCGTACCTGCGGTGCGCGCCGCTCACATAAGCCGTGAGAACCTGCAAAACGATATCCGGTCGCTTGCGGAAAACATCGCGTTTCCCCATCAAGAGATCGATCCGGTCCACGCTTCAAGCACTTCTGTATCGCATATTTATCGATCGTATGTCGACCGATGCCGTCAGAAGATCGCAAAAACCGGAAACCGATCAAACCGCGCGAGCGAGGACGGTACGGTTATTCTCCATCTGACGATCAGCGGAGACGGGAAAGTAGTTGAAAAAAGTGCGGACTCTTTCGAGTCGTCTGATCTCGAAAATGCCGCGTTTCAAATAATCGCCGAAGCGTCCCCGTTTGATCCTTTCCCTGAAGCGCTTGGCGCCGGAACGATCAAGATCGCCATTCCGATCCATTTTGCACAAAACAGCAACTAGAGAAAGATATAAAAAAAGCTTCTGACTTCGGTCGGAAGCTTTTCATTTTTAGAACACGAGCAAATTCGGAAAAAATGTAAGCAGCGTTCCCAAGATAAGCATAAGAATACCGCCGATCAGCAGAGAAAGCTTCGAGTATTTCTCGCTTTCATGGATCTTGTTGATCCCATAGAGCGCGAAACCGAACACGACGATGTCATCCACCATATATCCGAGCATGTAGATCAGCAAGTAGCCTTGATATTGCCAGAATGACGGCTGATTCAACTCCAGCGTTTTTGTGAACACCTGGGGGATCCCGATCGAACAGGCAAACTCTATCACATTGACGGAAAGCGCAATTCCAACGATGCCGAACGCGGTGGCGATAGTGAGCGGAGCCGAGGCGAGCGCCTGAATCTTACTGCTGATCTTTTCCTGATGATCAATATCGGTTACATCGCAGGTGACGGTGTCTTTGGCTTTTTTCCAGCGATAAACAAAGAATATCCCGCTCCCCAGAGAAAGCAGCCCGACAAGCGGTGTAACAACCTGATCAAGACCGACGAAATCCCAGGTCTTATACCACGCCGTCAAAATGGCGTAATACATGATAGCTTCGGCGAGAAGAAAAAGTCCGGCGACGTAGAACATTTTCTTTCGGCTCCCAATCTGCATGAGCGCAATAAGAAAAGTGATGAGAACCCACAAAGCGCACGGATTAAAACCGTCGATAAAACCGAGCATGGCAGAAAGCGAGAAGAGCGAAAGATCCTTCAGGTCCGCTTGCCCAAAAAACGGAACATTAAAAACGAGATTAGGCTTTCCCGGACCCTCGATCCCGCACTCTTCCCCGCTGGCGTCGCAGCCGGAGCCCGATTTAGAGACCGATCCTTTTGTTTCGTACGAGGCAAGCGGCGCGTTCTTTCCGTCTTTTGCGGCTGCTACTGCGGCGATTATTTCTTTTCCGGTCGTTTCTTCGCCTCCGTAACCCTGTATCACTTGTCCGCCGACGAGCGTGAGCGGCGTAACCTGAGGAAGATCATTTGCCGCCGCGATCTTCACAAAAAGCTCTTTCGCCTTTGGATCCTTTACGATATCGTAATAGGTCAGCACCACTCCGGGATTTGCGGCGATATACGGATCAAGAAATTTCTTTTCAGCTTTGCAAAATGAGCAGTCTTCCCTTCCAAAGAAATATATATTTGCGGAACTTTCCGTTCTTTCTTCATCTACTGTTCCCGACGCCGCATAAAGCGATACGGCCGCAACCGCCCTCGTGTCGGCGACTGAAAGCGGTAATGCGCCGGAGAAAAGAAAACCGAAAATCCACGAACAAATAAATATGCCGGCGAGGACGGAAAACTTGTATAAATCGGGAAGGTTCTTTATTTTCATATTTTTTGCTTCAGCGTTTGGTACATTTTTCAGTTCGTTTTTCTTTTTTGAGGACATGTGATTATTGGTACGCTTGGTTAATAAGAATAATTTTACAAGAATTTTCAATTTTCAATTTTCAATCAATTTACAAATGTTTCAATTTTTAATTTTCAAACACTAACGACACCGTCGGGTTTGAAAATTGCGTTTTGAAAATTTATTGAAAATTGGAAATTGAAAATTAATTAAATACTTTCTTCACTTCTCCGATCCCTTTTATCAATTCATCGACATCTTCCTTTGAATTATACAAATAGAAACTCGCCCGCGTCACGGCGTACTCTCCCATCGCCTTTACGAGCGGCTGTGCGCAGTGATGTCCTGCTCTCGTTGCAATGCCGTGTCTAGCCAATATTTCACTCGTGTCATGCGGATGCGCGCCATGAACAAGAAAAGAAATAACGCCCGCATTTTTCTCCGCATTCAATTCTGAATACAAGGTTAGTCCTTGTATTTTTGCCATTTTTACAAGGGCGTACCTTGTAATTTCACGGATGTGCTTTTCGATCTTCGCCATGCCGATATTGTCGAGGTAATCACACGCCGCACCGAACCCGATCGCGCCCGCGATATTGGGCGTTCCCGCTTCAAATTTTGACGGCGAAGTCGCAAAAAATGTATCATTGCCGATCACTTCCTCCACCATGCCGCCGCCAAAAAAGCCGGGATGCAGTTTTTCCAACAGTTCTTTCTTTCCATAGAGCGCGCCTATCCCCGTCGGTCCGCACATTTTATGTCCGGAGAAAAACAGAAAATCGCAATCGATCGCTTTGACATCAACCGGCATATGTCCAACGGCCTGCGTCGCATCGATCGCGGAATAGGCGCCAACTTTTTTCGCCAGCAGAACCAGCCGCTTCATATCATTGATCGTTCCGGTCACGTTCGATACGGCGGTGAAAGCAACAAGCTTGGTTTTTTTGGTGATGAGTTTTTCCGCTTCCGAATAATCAAGTTCTCGCTCCGGCGTCATTGAAATAATTTTCAGTTTCAATTTTTTCCGCTTCGCCAATTCTTGCAAAGGAACAAGCATCGAGTGGTGCTCCATGATCGTCGTAACGATCTCATCGCCCTCGCGGAAAAAACCGGAATTTTCCAGCGCATACGCCAGCATATTTGAAGACGCAGTCGCGCTCGCCGTGAAAATAACTTCACGGGTGCCTGCTCCGATAAATTTCGCCACCTTCGCGCGTGCTTCGTCATAAGCGGCCGTCGCCTTCACCGAAAGCGGATACAGCCCCCGAGCCACATTCGCCCGATATTTTTTATAGTATTCAACTTCCGCATTCACCACAAAAGCCGGCGTCTGCGATGTCGCTGAATTATCCAGATATACGAGCTTGCTCGCCCTGCGTAGCCTTGGCGAAGCAGGGTTTTTTCCGTTCTTGCCTGAAAAAATCGGAAAATCCTTTTTTATCGTTTCGGTGTCTAACATAGTGAGGACATTGTACCAAATTGCAGCAAAAAAGGGAAATTTTCACAACGGTATTGACTTTAAATCAACAATGTGCTAGTGTTTGTGTAGTTAATATTATGTTCAGGAGTAAAAAATGAGATTCTTTCCGAAACAGAAGTCACAAAAAACGAAAGCACCAAAACCCGACAATCATCTTTGGTTTGCTTGGTACCCGGTGTTTGTTTGGTCTTCCACAAAAACCCTTTTAGATGATGATAGAGTTTTGGGAGTTGCTTGGTTAGAACGCGTGCGGATTAAGACTTATCCCCATACCGGCAAAAAGTATTATGAGGTACAAAACTAAATAAGTCTGCAAAGCCCCGGAGTGATATCTGGGGCTTTTTTCCTTTTTTGTTGCCGGACGGGGTTTGTAACCCCGTCCATGCATTTATATAAAATCACTTATGATACCACTTCCGAATTTTATAATCACACTCTTTTTCTTGCTTTCATGCAAACGTTTCGGACGGGGTTACAAACCCCGTCCGGCGAAAGAGTTGACTCATTAGCAATATTATATTTATCAACGTATTTGACGTATCGATCATAATGTCGTAAGTTGTATACGGGTGGAAAACAGCGGAGGATATCCGATGAAAAAATTTTTAAGAAATCATGTTGTCCGTTTCTTGCTAGGTATGCTGATACTTGGATTCGGTTATGCCATAGCCAGCTTATGCCTTGCTGACGCGCCATTGATCAACGACGGCACATCCGAGTTTTTAACGCACGTGTTCGCGATCAACTTGGTGATCATCGGCTTCGGATTATTACTAAGTACGATATGCAGAGAATAGATATATCGCTCAGCCAAAGCTGAGCGATTTTTATTTCATTCTCCCATGCGGAACACCGGCGACGAGAGTTTTTTATTAATTTTTTCAAGAATTTTTTTCTGCCATTCTTCAGGAAGGCGCAGAAGCGGTTTGGCTAGAAATCCGGAGAGGAGCATGGCTTGGGCGCGATACGGGGCGATCCCTCGGAGGGCGGGATAGAAAAAATCTTTGTCGGTGAGATGGCTTATCGAGAGCGCGTGAGACGAATTGGATTCAGAACTTCCGATATCAAGCGACGGTATGGCATCGACTTCCGCACCGGAAGATGTGATCAAAAAACGTCCCTCCTGTCTTCCTGTTGCGCCGATCACGCCGTTGCTGATATCGGAAAGCGCGCGATAGACGATCTTCCCTCCGCCTCCGGCGATACCGCGAGAAAAAATATGGGATGCGGTGTGATCCGCGGCGTGGTGCGCGGTGTTATAAAGATCAAAATGCCCCTCCGAGCAGAGCGACATGTTATATGAATAACTTTCTGCGCCCGCTTCGGCAAGCGTGTCTTCCGAAAGAGAGCGCACCATCTCCTCTCCGGCGTGAAGATCGAACCACTCCATTTTTCCATCAGCGAGAACGCGCGATGATCTGCGCGATAAGTATGAACTGCCCGCCGAGATCTCCGCCGTTCCAGCAAAAGTAACGCTCGCGCCCTTCCCTACGGAAACAAAAATATTCCGTCCGAAGAAAACAGGCACCTCGCTTTTTGCTGTTTCAAAAACGCGCAAGACGGCATCTTCCTCAGCTATGATGAAAATAAGATCAGAACCGCTTTTTTCAATAATGGTCGAAAATTCAAAATAGATATCGCTCCCCTTTTCCGCAACGACAACCAACCCTCCGCCGAAATTTTCAAAAGATCGTGCGAAATATTCATCGGAAAATTTCAAACCATCGAACTGTTCCGAAATGATCTTTTCGTCCCTCATTTCATCCATCCAAGCGGAAACGCGAATACCTGTGGCCGCCTCGTACTGGTACCTAGCCGCGTTCTTCTCGAACGTCTGTTCCATTTTTGGAGCCGTAGCAAAGATCCCGAGACCGTACGGGCGTTTTGATATTTCTTCAGTTGTCTTTTTGACGTTTGACATTTGTATGTTTATATTATACTATAAAGTCTGAAAAGTAAACCCAAGCGGAGTTATTCCAATGAATGAGAATGAAAAAAAGATACTTGTACTCCTGCTTTTGTTAAGGATAACAAAGCTCGGGTCTGATTGCAGAATGGAAGAATATCTTAAAAATGAGCTTAAGATCGAGGATGTCCCTTTTGACGATGCTAAAAATAGTCTGGTGATATCGGGATATATTCTCTATCAATGTCATCAAAAAGGTTCGTGCTGCCCGCTTTCGCTCACGGTCGATGGTGCAGAGAAAGCGCGGGAAATTTTAATGAAACAGCTGTTCTGCGGAACCGAAAAAAAATGACAGCAATAAGAGCTCCGTATTCCGGGGCTCTTTTTTTACTTACCCTTGCCCGTTCATTTCAAGCTCGATCAGTTTATTGAGCTCGATCGCGTACTCAAAAGGCAGCGCTTTCACGATTGGATCGACGAATCCCGAGATGATCATGCGCTCGGCTTCGTTCTCGGAAATTCCCCGGCTTTGCAAGTAAAAGATCTCTGCCGCGCTTATCTTCCCCACTTTCGCTTCGTGTGAAATTTCAACCCGGTTGTTCTCGTTCTTTATCGACGGGTAGGTATTTGACTGCGAGAGGTCATCCAATATAAGCGCATCGCAGACGACCGAAGAATGGCTGTCGATCGCCGCTTTTGCTATTTGTACCAATCCGCGGTAGTTGGAAATTCCGCCGTCTTTCGAAATACTTTTCGATCGAATAGTGGATGTCGTATTCGGCGCCACATGAAAAACTTTCGAGCCCGAATCCTGCACCTGTCCCGCTCCCGCAAACACGATGCCGAGATTATCCGACTTTGCGCGCTCCCCAAGAAGAACGGAAGCGGGGTACAGCATCGTAACGGCCGAACCGAGATTGCCGTTGACCCACTGCACTTCGCCATCTTCGTACACGAGCGCCTTTTTAGTATTCAAGTTATACGTATTCCTCGACCAATTTTCGATGCTTAAATATTTGATCTTTGCACCCTTATGCACCCAGAGTTCAACGCATCCGGCATGGAGCGATGAAGAGTTGTATCGCGGCGCGGAACACCCTTCGATATACTCGACCGATGAACCCTCGTCGGCGATGATGAGCGTGTGTTCGAATTGCGCCGAGCCTTCGCGATTCATGCGGAAATAGGCCTGAAGCGGAAGCGCGACTTTCACACCCTTTGGAACATAGATGAAAGTTCCCCCGCTCCAAACCGCTCCGTGAAGCATGGTAAATTTATGATAGCTTGCGGGAACGCAGCTCGTCATGAAATATTTTTTCACGAGGTCGGGATATTTTTCGAGAGCGACATCCATATTCTCAAAAATAACTCCTTTGTCGGAAAGTTCTTTTTTAATGCGATGATACACGACGCCGGAATCGTATTGCGCGCCGACGCCTCCGAGATAATCGCGTTCAGCAGCGGGAATTCCCAATTTATCGAAGGTGTCTGAAATTTCTTTCGGTAATTCTTTCCATTCCGTTTTTTCCGCAACCTCGGGAGAAACGTAGTAGATCATGTTCTCAAGATCCAGACCGTCAAGCGAAGGACCCCAATCCGGCAAAGGCTTTTCATTATACATTTTGAGCGCCGTGAGCCGTTTTTGGAGCATCCACTCCGGTTCTTTTTTATCAGCCGAAATACGCCGAACGAGAGCTTCGGAAAGGCCGGTTTCTATTTCGGGATTGTTTGACATGATGGTATGAATATTATACTATTTTTTTCCGGTTGTAAACAATAACATTTTTAAAATAACAATAAAGGTGTTACGATAACGGTAATATTTATGGAACGCGACGATTCACAGCTCATCCGCGATCATTTGGGCGGAGATGAAAGATCTTTTGAGGTGTTAATGAAGCGCCACATTAAAGCGGTCTATAATTTCGTGTACCGGCTTGTTCCAACGAACGTCGATACTGACGAGATCGTTTCCGAAACATTTTTCAAGGTGTGGAAAAATCTGAAAAAATTCCGCGCCGAAGAAAATTTTACCGCATGGATCTTTACCATTGCGCGAAACACCGCTTACGACAAACTGCGAAAACATCGCGAGTCGGTGTTTTCCGACTTCGATACCGAAAGCGGGGAAAATTTTTTATCTGACACGCTTGCCGACAGCGAACCGCTTCCGCCTGAACTATTTGAAAAAGAGGAAAATAAAAAAATAATCCAAGAACTTTTGGAACGCATCCCGACGGCGTACCGAGAAGTTCTGCTCCTCCGTTACGCCAACGAATTCACATTCGACGATATAGCAAAGATCCTCGGCAAGCCCCTCGACACCGTAAAATCCCAGCATCGCCGAGCGCTTATTCTGCTGCGAAAAATGCTCGCGTCTTTTGGAGGTTAAACCTCCAGACAACGTGAGGTATATGTGTTATAATTTTTCATCTGCACCAAAATAGTCTTTCGCTCCGTACTACCAAGTATGGATAAAGATTTTCAAAAGCTTTTTAATACTCTGGAAACGCTGGAGCCGAAAAAAGGAGCCGTTTCTGCCGTACTATTTCGCATTCAACACCATAAACGGCGCATTGCCCGCATTAAATTTACGCTACTCGGACTGTCATCAGCACTTTCCGCCGCGGCAATTTTTCCGGTTATTTCCTACACCGTATCCGGTTTCGTCAGTACGGGCTTTTACCAATACATATCGCTCGCCTTCTCCGATGGCGGCGCGATCCTCCCCTACTGGAAGGAATTCATTATGACGCTCGCCGAATCCTTGCCCGCCTTTGAGATATCGCTTTTACTCGCGGTTATTTTTGCTCTGCTTGAATCGCTCAAGCTGACGATCAAAAATATGCCGGTAGCATTTTATAAATTCAATTAAATTTTTTATGGAGCCTAAAAAAATACTTCAATCAGAGATCACGAAACGCGTACTCAAGCACATTGCGATGGCGGCGATCGCGCTTTTTATTTTTCAAGCCGGCGTGGTAGTCGGTTTTAAGAAGGCTGAATTTTCCGGACGTCTGGGCGATAATTATTACCGCACATTCGGCGAACGCGGAAATTTTCGGGGAATGCCGCCGATCTTTGGCACGCAACGAATGGACCCGTCAAACGCACACGGAACTATCGGCAAGATCGCATCGATCGCGCTTCCGAAGATCATCGTCGCCGACCGAGACGGCGTGGAAAAAACAATATCTGTGAATGACAAAACCGACGTACGCCGCTTCCGCGATTCCATCAAGCCGTCGGATCTCAAAGTCGGAGATTTTATAACGGTCATCGGGAAACCAACCGATGCCGGAGAGATCAATGCCGAACTCATCCGCGTCATGCCGGCACTTCCAACTCAAAATGCCACGGCAACAACAAGCACACCGTCTAAAAACTAAAAACTTAAAACTAAAAACTAGCTTATGAAAAGCTCTTTCCAAAAAATAAAAACATTTGCGCGAACGCATAAAAAAACGATGTGGTTTGTTTTGATCATCGTCGTTATTGCGGGATATTACGGATTTAAAAAAGCAACCGACACCAGCATGCAACCCCGCTATGTGATGGCAGCCGTCACCAAAGGCACGCTTATTTCTTCCGTGACCGGCTCCGGTCAGGTCTCGGCGTCGAACCAGATCGACATAAAACCGAAAGTTTCCGGCGATATCGTTTCCATAAGCGTAAAAAGCGGGCAGACCGTAAAAGCGGGCGATATCATCGCGAGGCTCGACTCCACCGATGCGCAAAAAGCGGTCCGTGATGCGCAAGTCAGCGTTGAAACCGCGCAGCTCTCCTACCAAAAGCTGATCGCACCGAACGACGCGCTCTCCGAGCTGCAATGGCAAAACACACTTGATAAAGCAAAAGAATCGAAACAAAGCAATGAAGACGATCTTCAAAAAACCTACGATGACGGATTCAACAATGTTTCAAATGCGTTTCTGCAGCTGCCAAGCATTATGACCGGACTCGATCAGCTGCTTTTCAATGAAGACAATTCTCTCGGAGGCACCATCGGGCAGGAGAATGTCGATTACTACGCTTCGTACGCAAAAATGAACGAAACGGATTCGACGAACAGCAAGGCCGATCAGTATGCCGCTGAAGTGAAAGCGAATTATCGTGCCGCGAGAACCGCGTACGACGCGAATTTTCAGCAATACAAAAATACCAGCCGAACGACATCAAGCGTTACCGACATTGAAAAGCTGATCGTTCAAACCTATGAGACGACGAAAAAGATCGCCGACACGGTCAAATCCGCGAACAATCTTATTCAATACTACAAAGACCAATCGGCGCTGCGAAACACGACCGCGAAACCGCTTGCCGACACGCATCTTTCCACATTAAGTTCTTATACCTCCCAGACAAATTCCTACCTGACGAATCTTCTCAATTCAACAAACTCCATCACGGCGGACAAAATCGCGATAACCAACGCGAACCGAACCATCGCGGAAAATACACTCTCATTTCAAAAGTTTCAGGCAGGCGCAGATACTCTCGATATACGAAATGCGCAGATAACCATTACGCAAAAACAAAACGCGCTTTCTGATGCGCGCAATACGCTCGGCGATTATACCCTTCGCGCTCCGTTCGACGGGGTCATAGCAAAAGTCGACGCGAAGATCGGCGATTCCGCGTCGCCGGGCGCGGCTGTCGCCACATTAGTGACAACAA
>JALNYN010000048.1 GCA_023229825.1 Minisyncoccota bacterium | reverse complement strand
ATTATTTTCAATGCCGAGCCAAACGACCTTTTTCACTTTCTTCAAGCTCCCCGAATGTTCGATCATGGTCAGAATATCGCCGAGTGCCTGCGCCGGATGATATCTCTCACTGCACGCATCGATGACCGGTATCCGGTTTTGATCGGCGGCCAATTGTACGTCCGCCGCTTTCAAAGCACGGAACATCAGCACCGAACCAAAACGCATAACGGCCTTGATCTCGTCTTTGAAATCTGTCAGCGCGAATTGCGTGGTTTTCATATCCAAAAAAATGGAATGTCCGCCGAGCTCCGTCATCGCCGCCTCAAAAGAGAGCCGAGTGCGGGTGGAACCTTTCTGAAAAAGCATCACTAAAGTTTTGTTCGAAAGCAAATTCGTCAGCTTCCCCGCTTTTCGTTTTTTCTTCACATCCTGCGCCATTGCAAGAATGTCGGTGATGTCTTTTTTACTTTGATCTTTTAACGAAAGTATGTGTTTCATAAAAACATAGTATTATGGCTATTAAATAGGTTTTTTTATAGATGCTTGACAAAAAATATTAATTATATTATACTATACAAAGGTTGTCATTCGAGGATTTGATCTGGAGGATTGGCGGATAAACCGATCTCCGTCCCTACAAAAAGCATGGTCATGGAACTGACAGACCGAAAGCACTGGGACATGGATGCGGGATATGAAGCCCGGTTCAATTCCGGGCGGATCATTAGGAGTGACAACCTACCCCTCACGTGAGGGGTTTTATTTTTTTAATTTTCAATTTCGTCCGCCGGTCTGGGGTTGTGTCTTACAGACACTGTACACCTTTTCAATATTTTGCTTCGTACCTCTCAAAATATTAGAAGAAGGTTTTACGGAATGGGTCCCTCCCCATTCCTCACCCCTGACCGAAACGTTTGGAATATTTCACAAAAATTAGTTTTAACACAGTGTTTTGAATACTTTACAAATGTTTCGAACGGGAGTGCAACTCCCGTTCGGCGACTGTCGCCGTGGATTTACGGACTTTATGAACTTCACAAACTTTATAACTTGATGAACTAATTTACAATCCACGTCCCAGCACCCCCTTTCATCGCCTTCGTTAACGATGCCGCATCCGTGATGAGCACTTTTCTTTTCTTTCCTCCTGTGAGAAATTGCACCGCAGCTTCTATTTTCGGCTTCATGCTTCCTTCGGCGAAGTGTCCTTCCTTGATGTATTTTTTCGCTTCCGCTACGGTCATTTCGTGCACCTTCTTTTCTTCCGGTTTTCCGAAATTGAGCCTCACTTCGGGAATGGCGGTCAATATCACGAACAGGTCGGCTTTGAGCAGGTCGCCCATCACCGCGGTCGTTTTATCCTTGTCTATGACGGCATCAATGCCTTCCAGACGCTTTCCTTTCCGGATAACGGGAATTCCCCCGCCTCCGCCGGCTATCACGGTGTGTCCGCATTTGATGAGATCTTGCACGACATTCGTTTCGACAAAATCAACCGGTTCCGGCGAAGGAACGACGCGGCGAAAACCTCTGCCGGCGTCTTCTTTAAAAATAAATCCGGACTCTGCCTGTATTTTCTCTGCTTCCTCTTTTGTATAAAACGGACCGACCGGTTTTGTGGGCGCCTTAAAAGCCGGATCGTTCTTTTTCACCACCACCTGTGAGAGCACGGTAACGATATGTTTTTTGTTTCCTTTTGCGTCGAAGAAATCACCGAGCGATTGTTCCATCCAGTACCCGATCTCTCCCTGGCTCATCGCATCGCAGAGGAAGAGCGGCATTTCAGGGACCGAAGTTTTTCCAGCCGCATTCTGAATAAGCAGGTTCCCGACCTGCGGACCGTTGCCATGCGTAATAATGACTTCAAACTCTTTGCTCATGGCGATCGGAGCCACCGCTTTCATCGTCGCGCGCACATTCGCGAACGATTCCTCATGAGTGCCCTTTTCTCCTTTCTGTTGGATAGCGTTGCCGCCTAAGGCTATGATGATTCGTTTTTTCTTTGCCATAAAATTGAAATTAGTGAACAAACAGAGACTGTTCTCTAAAAATTTTCAATTTACAATTTTTAATTTTCAATCAATTTTCAATGTCCAATTTCCAATTTTCAAACCCGATCGATGTCTTCGCGTTTGAAAATTTTTATTTGAAAATTCATTGAAAATTGTAAAATTGAAAATTGAAAATTAAATAAACTTCTTACTCTTCAGTATTTTCTTCAACTCAGCTTTCCCTTCGAGTGACAGATCATACTTCACTCTCGTCGTCGGTTTATTTATTTTCACAAATCGTGCGAGGTCGATCGGGGTTGCGATGACAACGGCATCGCAGTCCACTTTGTTGATAGTTTCTTCGAGATCTTTGATCTGTTTGTCTCCATAGCCCATCGCAGGAAGAAGTTTTCCGATCGCCGGATATTTCTCAAAAGTCGCTTTGATAGAACGCACCGCTGACGATCTCGGGTCAACCAATTCCGCCGCACCGCTTCGTTCCGCCGCCACTGTTCCCGCGCCGATCTTCATTTCGCCGTGCGTCAAAGTAGGACCATCTTCTATCACTAACACGCGCTTGCCTTTAATAATTTCAGGATGTTCAACCGTGAGCGTCGATTCCGCCTTGATAACTTTTGCTTTCGGATTATATTTCTTAATGTTTTCCTCGATGACGGCAATATCTTTCGGATCGGCCGAATCGGTTTTATTGATGACCACCACGTCTGCCAGCCGAAAATTCACTTCGCCCGGATAATATTTGATCTCGTGACCGGCACGGAACGGATCAACCACGGTAACGGTAAGATCAGGTTTATAGAACGACATGTCGTTATTGCCTCCGTCCCAAACGATGACGTCGGCTTCTTTTTCCGCCTGCTTCAAGATAGCTCCGTAATCGACGCCGGCATAAATGATGCTACCCATGTTGATGTGCGGTTCGTATTCTTCCATTTCTTCGATAGTGCATTCATATTTTTTGAGATCGGCAAGTTCGGCATAACGCTGAACTTTTTGCGCAACCAAATCTCCATAAGGCATAGGGTGCCGAACGGAAACGACGCGCTTGTCCGCCTCGCGCAAAATTTCCACCAAGCGGCGCGATGTCTGGCTTTTTCCGCAGCCGGTACGCACGGCAACAACCGCGATCATCGGCTTTTTGCTTTTGATCATCGTTCCGTTCACGCCGAACATGGAAAATTTCGCTCCCGCCGCCATGACGCGCGAAGCGAGATGCATCACGGTATCATAAGGAAGATCGCTGTACGACAAAACGCACTCATCGATCTTTTTCTCGATGATGAGTTTTTCCAAATTTTTCTCGTCCTCGATCTCGATCCCTTTTTTATATAATTTCCCCGCCAGCTCCGCCGGATATTTCCGATCCGCAATGCCCGGGATCTGCGCCGCCGTAAAGGCGACCACTTCAGTAGATGCGTCCTCGCGATACATCGTATTAAAATTATGAAAATCGCGTCCCGCCGCGCCGAT
>JALNYN010000023.1 GCA_023229825.1 Minisyncoccota bacterium | reverse complement strand
GATCTTCTAAGATCCAAAGCACCGCGCTAATCGCACCGCCGGAACAAATAAAATCATCGCTTGCTCTCGCGGTAACCTCTTCGCACAGTCTTCTTTTTAATTGACTGTCCATAATATCACCTCTTTTGTTGGTTGTTTGCAAAAAAACATTGCTGAGTGTATACTATCACGATAATCATTATATGTCAACCCCGTTAGAAAATTTCGGGAAAGATAAAGTGATGATTCTTGTAAATACTATTCTATGAGGAAAGATAACAAGATTATTCCAAATTTTCTAACGGGGTCAAGAATATTGGATCAAATCAAAAAAATGCCCGATTCTCCGGGGGTATACTTCTTTAAAGATGAAAAAGGAGGCATTTTATACATCGGAAAAGCCACTTCTCTGCGCGATCGCGTGCGGAGCTATTACTCGTCCGATATTTTGACGACCCGCGGGCCTCTTATCGCTCAGCTCTTGGAATGCGCGGTAAGTGTTGATTTTGAAAAGACTGACTCAGTTTTGGAAGCGCTTATCTTGGAGGCAGAGCTGATCCGAAAACATAAGCCGAAGCACAATACCGATCTTAAAGATGATAAAAGCTGGAATTACGTCGTTATAACCAAAGAAGATTTTCCGCGCGTCCTCCTTATCCGCGAGCGAGTTCTCGTTAGTGATTTAACCTCCAAATATAAATATACCTTCGGCCCGTTTACCAATGGTCTGCAGTTGAAAGAAGCGATGAAAATCGTGCGAAGGATCTTTCCTTATCGAGATACGTGCGTACCGATGTCAGGCAAACCCTGCTTTAACGCGCAGATCAGACTGTGTCCCGGCGTATGTTCGGGTGCGATATCCAAAACAGAATATGCACGCACTATTCGAAACATCGCGCTATTTTTCCGCGGAAAGAAAAAAAGTCTTGTGGCTAAACTGACGAAAGAGATGAAAGCGTTCGCAAAAAACGAGGAATTCGAAAAAGCCGCGAAACTTAAAAAAACTATTTTCGCACTCGGACACATTCACGACGTGTCCCTCCTTAAACGCGACACACTGTCAAACTTCGCGTACGCGAAGTTTGACAGTACATTTCGTATTGAATGTTATGATATTGCGCATTTGGGAGGAACAGACACTGTGGGTGCGATGACAGTGGTGGAAAACGGGGAAGCGGCAAAGGCTCAATATCGGAAATTTAAAATACGGGGAGTTGGGGTCAACGATACCGCGCATCTTTCAGAAGTTTTGGATCGTCGTCTCGCGCACAACGAATGGCCGATGCCGAACATTATCGCCGTTGACGGTGGAGCGGCGCAGGTAAATGCGGTAAAAAAAGTGCTCACTAAATATGGGATCGAAATTCCCGTCGTCGGAGTCGTAAAAGACGAACATCATCGCGCAAAAATGATCATCGGCGACGAGAGCAGCGCAAGGAAATATGAAAAAGATATACTTCTCGCCGATTCCGAAGCCCATCGGTTCGCCATTGGATACCACAAGAAGTTAAGAGGAAAAATAAAAAAATAACCCCGCAAAAACTTCTTCGAAGTTCGCGGGGTTGTGTAGGGTTGCATATTCAATGATCTTCTTCTTGTAAAGATCCATATTCATCTCCCCGCAAAAACTTCTTCGAAGTTCGCGGGGCTACGTTATTCACACATCTTCATCCGACAAAGATTCCTCTTCGTCAAAAAACGATCTATTCGTTTCGTAGAACAATTCACGGATCTTTTTGTAAGGCATTTCGATCCGCGTAGTATGTTTTTTTCCTTCCGCCCATTGGAATACGGGCATACACACTTTTAAGTGCCACAATTGCTGCACATCACCATAATAATCTTTTAAAGTAGTATCGTATCCATCTTCGTCCTGTATTGATATTTCAGGCAAAGGAATGGCTGGCAGCGTGTCGCAGATCCACTCGACAGCGACATAAGCGACAAATGCGTACCACGGCCCTTCTTCAATATCAATATGCCCGGTTTTATAAAGACTATTTATTGCAAAGCTCCAATCTTTCATTATTTCTTCTCCTAGGGTAATACAAAGAACTAAAAACCTAATCCCGCATACAATATGGCAAATATATTTGAAAATGTCAAACTATATATTGACAAAATCATAAAATCAATATATAATCGTCCTTATACCAAGGGAGGGTAATGGCGATTTCCCGACGAACAATGAAAAATTTATTTCACGATGCGGAGCCCCTTGAGGCTCCGCGTTTGTAACAAGCGATGATAAACCCATCCAGATCTATCAATGGAGCAAATAAAGATCTCAATAATCATACCGACCTACAATGAACGCGAAAATGCCGACGCTCTTTTAGAGCGTCTGTTTTCCATGATCCTGCTCGATGGCGGCATTGTTGCGCATGAATTCATCGTCATCGATGATCACTCGCCGGACAGAACATATGAATATTTCGATCAAAAAAAAGAGCAGTATCCTTTTCTCCGGGTGTATTTCAAACAGGGAAAGAAAGGAAAGGCACAATCCATCCTTGAGGGCGTCGCGCTTGCAAAGTACGACACAGTCGCAATGATCGACGCCGACCTGCAATACCCACCGGAGGCCATTCCGGAAATGATACGGGGGCTTGATAATGCGGACATCATCGTAGCAAATCGCGAATGTAATCATGAGCGTCTTGTGAGAAGATCGCTCAGTCGTGCTTACCGTTCGGTCGTCGGAAAGCTTCTCTTTGGGACGAATGTGGATGTGCAATCCGGACTCAAAGTTTTTCGAAAGGATGTTTTTTACAATCTCAAATTAAGCCCGACCGAGTGGGGATTCGATTATGAATTTCTTTTCAAAGCGCGGCGCATGCGCTGGAAACTCGGTTCAGTGCAGATCGTTTTTGCTGAAAGGATCGCGGGAGAGAGCAAAGTAGACATCATCCGCACCGGTTCCGAACTTCTTTCCGGCGCGCTCAAATTGCGCTTCAGATATTTTTTTCGTTCCGTTTTTAAATTTATCGACTCTCCTCATTATACGGAGGCAAAGCCGTTAAACTATAATAATAAAGTGGATTTTCTCTTTCTGCAAAAAATTCACAGCGCAAAACAACATTTGTTTTACGAAACCGTTTCTCTTCTCCTCTTTATGATGCTTTTATTCGCAGGTTTCTCGTATGCACTTTCGTATGTGTTCGGCGTGGGATTTCTTGTTTTCCTTTCCGCGCTCATCTCGCTTTTTTACTTGGCTTTCATGGTCTTTAAAATTCGCGTGATATATCTCGCTATGAAAGACTCGCCTTCCATTTGTTACGACAACAATGAGATCGCCTCGCTCATCGATGAAGATCTGCCAATATATACCATCATCATTCCGCTCTATAAGGAAGCCGGCGTTGTCGATCAGATCAAGAAAGCCATGACTTCGATCGATTATCCCAATGACAAGCTTGATGTCATTATCACACTTGAGGAATACGATCATGAAACCATCAGCGCATTGAAGTTTGCCAATCTTCCGGATAATTATAAACTCCTCATACTTCCGAATGTTGAACCAAAAACAAAACCGAAAGCGCTTAACGTAGCTTTTATGTACGCACAGGGAGAATATCTTGTCATTTATGATGCCGAGATAATTCCTGATCCTGATCAGCTCAAAAAAGCGGTTCTTGCTTTCCGCGAACATCCTGAGCTCGGAAGTCTTCAGACGCGTCTCGATCACTATAATCCCCGCCAGAGCGTTATTTCAAGATTTTTTAATTCCGAGTTTGCTTTTCATTACGACTTTTTTCTTCCCGGCTTGCAAAAAATGAACATACCGATGCCTCTTTCCGGTCACAGCACGCATTTTCGTACGCAGGCGATCTACGATATTGGCGCCTGGGATCCATACAACGTTACCGAAGATTGCGATCTGGGTATCCGTTTATATCGCTACGGCTATCGTGCCGGAATGCTCGAATCCGGCAGCAGGGAAGAAGCGGTGACCGGCATCAGAAACTGGGTTCTTCAGCGCACTCGCTGGATGAAAGGATTCATTCAGACCAGTATCGTTCATCTTCGCCACCCGATCCGTTTCAAGAACGAGATCGGAGGCTGGGGGCCGTTTATGGGATTTCTCTTTATCGTACCGGGCGGCGTGTTGGTAAATCTATTGAATTTTGTCTCATGGTTCGTGCTTGTCACGTGGATCTTGTTTCAACCGAACTTCGTCCAGACCCTCTATCCGCTCCCGATCCTTTACCTCTCAACCGGATGTTTTATCATCGGAACTTTCGTTTTTACCTTTATGAATCTTCTTGCGGCTTATCATCGCGAAAGATATGATCTGGTGAAATTCAACCTGCTTTCCTTCGCCTACTGGATGCTGCTTTCCTATGCGACGGTCAGAGCTGCCGTCGAGTTCGTAGTGCGTCCATACCACTGGGAAAAGACCGAACATGGCACGCACCTTGTGAAGAAGAAGCCCTTTGCATTTCCCGATTTTGCCGAAGGATTCAGACGTCTTGCCGCTAAAACAACTCTATTTTAAAAATATATGGCCCTCATCACGCGCATTAAGCAAAATGTTCTGCAATATCCCGGAGAATGGATCGTCGGTTTGTTTTCGGTGATCGCTTCCGGCGCGACGGCAATTCGTTTGACCGGTCTTCACATGGTTTCGATCCTTGGAGATCAGTCGGCCCACCTCATCTTTTCGCGTCTTCTTTTTGACAGTCTGACCCCGGGAATTTCTCAGCTTGGTATCTGGCCACCGATGCTTCATATCGTCATGGCGCCGTATGCTGCGTCACGTCCTCTGTTTGAAAGCGGACTTGCGGGATTTTTCGCGCTGATCCCATTTTTTGCCGCCAGTGCCATATTTCTCTACAAAATTTCTTACCGTCTTATCCATTCGAAATGGCTCTCCGTTTTTGCGGCTATTCTGTATGCTTCAAATCCGTTCATTCTTTACTATTCCGCCACTCCAATGATGGAGATCCTTCTCTTGTGTTTTATATTTTCCACCGCCTACTATACGATGTTGTGGATTGAGACCGACCAACTGCTGTATCTTCTGTTCGCCGGTCTATCCATAGCGCTTGCCACGCTCTCTCGTTTCGAAGGACTGCTTCTTATTCCCGCTGTTTCCGTCATTGTTTTTTTTAGAATGATCGGACGCGAATATTCATATCCAAAAATTGAAGCGACTTTCATTCTTTTCTGGATGCTTGCCGGTATCGGAGTTTTGGAATTGGCACTCTATGATCTGGTGTATTTTTCCAATCCTCTCGCTTTTATCGGCATCGGTGCAAGTCCTATCTGGAATTTGGAAGGTATCGGCGGTCCCAGCGTGGTATTTGCGGGTCCTATTGAAACGTTTCTTCATGCCTCATATTACATGATCGGAGCACCTCTCGTATTACTTTCGCTATTTACTTTCATTCTTCCTCTTATTCGGAAGAAAGACCGTGTTCTTCGAATTACGGCTCTTTCGATCCTTGCGATCCCGGCCATAGCGGTGCTGATAAACATGATGCGAAACTCTTCCACGATCTACGTTCCTGAATTTTCACCGCTTCATGATTTCCATAACGTGCGATATGCACTCACTTGGATGGGCTTCGTTTCTCTTTCCATAACGCTTTTTGTTTCGACGCTATTATCATTAAAAACGAGAATGGTGAAATTTTATTCGACACTGGTACTTTTATTGGCTGCAGGCGCCGGGATCTATCATTTCTATACTTTTGCGATGGTTGATCCCTATTCAGTGATAGCTCGCGACAGAAGTGCGATCCGTTCCACGGAAGCAAATCCAGTTTCCATCCGACTTGCAAGAGAATATGACTTCGGTTACGTATTTACGAACCGATTCAGCAACGACAAAGTTCTTGTCGAATCAGGACTTCCGCTCCGGAAATTCATTTACGAAGGCAATGAATTTCATTATGACGAAACACTCGAACATCCATGGTTGTTCGCTCGTTTCATTCTCATGTCTGATCCGAACAAACTCAGTAATAATGCCGCCCGCAGCCCTTTGACCGAAAAGTGGTATGGAACTCCGGAATTTGACGCGTACTATGAAACTCTCTACACCTATTCGGGCACAAGCGTGTATCGAATACGCGAAGCTGCCGTGCTACAATATGTAACAGAGAAGGGAATTGACGTTTTGAATACTCCTTCACTCGATCGCCGAGCGAAACTTTGGGATCGCGAATCCCCGGACTGGAAAAAAATAGACGATAAGTTTTTAATTCAATGAAATTCACTGCACGATTCTTTTCCGCTGATATACTAAAACGCGCCGTATCTCGGAGCACCATTTTTTTGGCGGCTGGAATGATCGGAAATATTTTGAATTTTCTCTTTAATCTCTATCTGGGACGAGAGCTTTCCTCTGCCGATTATGCTCTGTTCGCATTCTTTACCAGTATCCTTTATATCGCGGGAATATTCTTTACCGCTGTTTCCAATGCGGTAAATCATTCTCTTGCCGATCCCGGATCGTTGCGAAAAAGATCAATGCATTCGCTGATTTTTGTCTCATTTCTATTTTCCATACTCTGGGTTCTTGCATCTCCGACTCTCGCCCGCGCGTTCAACATTAAGAGTGTGTTCCCAATTATTCTGTTCACACCCGTGTTCTTTTTTGGAACAGTGATCGCGGTCGGGAAAGGCGTGCTTCAAGAATCACTGTCTTTTGGCCGCCTTGGTGTGTTGTTTATCGGAGAGACCATAATAAAATTCATTGCCGCACTCATCATTATTTGGATCGGAGTGTCGGAAGCCGCCTATCTCTCGCTTCCGATATCGTTCGCCGCGATTTATGTTTTTATCATTTTCTCCCGTTCGTCACAGATCAAGGAAGGTGGACAAGGTGATTTTCCGATGCGGTTCTTTAATTACACTCTGATCGCAGGGCTTTCAACCATGGTTTTTCTTTCGGTTGATATTCTTTTGGTAAAAGGATTTTTTGAGCCGGACATGGCCGGTTCTTACGCACTCCTCGCGCTCTCCGGTAAAATGCTTTTCTTTTTTGGCAACCTTCTTTCAGCTTTCATGATCCCGCTTGTCATTAGGGAGAAATCCGGAGATCTGAACGCACGTCCGTTCATTCGATTTTTGTTCATCGGAAGCTATATTCTCACTTTAGGCGCCGCACTTTTTTTCCTGATCTTTGGCGGATCGTTTATGAACCTTCTTTTTGGAGAAAAAGCGGCTCTCGTGATCCCACTGCTTCCTCTTTATACGCTGGCTATCGCAGCCTTCACACTCTCCAGCCTTTATGTGATGTATCATCTTGCACGAAAAGAATATGTTTTTTCCGTGATATCGATCATCTCCTCGTTCGTTCTCGTTGCCGGCTTGTTTGTTTCTCATAAAACGCTCGCCGATGTTGTCGGCATATTATTCTCTGTTTCCGCGATCAACTTTATTGTTATCATCATTCTCCATGTTTCCTATACCATAAAATATGTCAGGAACGAAGGAAAGATGGAGATGAACGTCGGATCGCAAGCGGCACTTATCCCGACCGATGGAATCCGGTCAGTCACCATCGGCATTCCCGCATATAACGAAGAAAGGAACATTGGTCATCTTATCGAAGAGATCTTACGGCAGGAAACAGCGGGTTTTCGCATCGAAAAGATCATTGTCGCTTCTGACGGGAGTAAAGACGGAACGGTTCGGATCGCTCGCGCATATGAAAACCGCGGTGTTTTTGTCATCGACGATCCGGTCAATCGCGGGAAAAATTATCGTCAGAATCAGATATTAAAGGAAACTTCAAGTGACATTCTCGTCATTTTGGACGGAGATATCATTCTTGAAAATAACGTCACTCTCGCAAAGCTTATGGCGCCGATCTGGAGGGAGAATGCGGATCTGACGTCAGGATCCCTTACTCCCTTGCGCGGTAAAACCTTCATCGAAAAAGTGCTTGTTGCCGGTTTCCGTTTTAAGTTTTCCGTGTACAGAAATTACCGTTCGGGGAACAATCTCTATACCTGCCTCGGCGGGATGCGGGCGTTTTCGCGAAAGTATTATACCGCCATGACTTTTCCCGAAATTTCCGCAGGTGAAGACCAGTATTCCTATTTCTTTTGCGTTGCCCGGGGGATGAAATACCGCTTTGCGGAAGAAGCGCGAGCGCTTTTTAAACTCCCCGATACCTTCTCTGATTACAAGAAATATGCGCTTCGCATATTCCGAACACAAAGGAAGCACGCGGATGGAGATGAATTTTCCACAGAGATGATACAGGGGGAAAGACACCTGCCCATCGGAACTATTCTTCGGGAAGCCGTATCTGCTTTTTTGCACGACCCGTTCCATTTGCCCGCATATGTTATGCTTCATATTCTTATGCAGTTTTGGTCCGACCGACAGCCGAAAGAGACACTTGCAGCCTTCCATGTTTCCGAAACGACAAAAAATGTCCGCAGTGAAAACGAAACGGCAACAGGCGAAGATAAAAAGAAAACCATCATATTCTCTTCTTTTGGCGATTATGATCAAGATGCCCCGGCAGGTACGGAGATTGCCGTGCATGAGACGGCCAAGCGCTTGGTATCCTCATATCATATAAAAGTGATAACATCGAAGATCGGCGGCCGAAAAAATCACGTGATCGACGGCGTGGAATACGTTCATATTGGAATTTGGTTCGGCGGTCTGAAGATCATGCAGATCATGTATCTTTTTCTTCTGCCGTGGTATGCAAAGATTCTTCATTACGATGCATGGGTCGAAGGATTTACCGGTCCGATCTCAACCGCCTTTCTCCCGCTATTTTCCAAAAAACCCATTATCGGGGCGACGCACTTTTTTAATGGGGTCGAGATGCGAGAAAAATATCATCTTCCTTTCGATATCATTGAACGCTGGGGAGTGAAACATCATCGCAATCTTGCCGTATTATCGGAAATGCAAAAAATGAAGGCATCCGAAATGAATTCGGAGGCAGAAATACGCATCATAACGAACGGTTTCAATAATGAACTTCTTTCTTTGGAACGGCGGCCGATGAATTTTCCAAAGATAGTATTTATGGGAAGAATAGACATGCATTCAAAGGGATTGGATTTTCTTTTCGGCGCGTTTTCAAAAATTCTGCTCAGGTTTCCGGATGCTCGGCTTATCCTTGCGGGTACCGGGACGTTATCTGATATCGAAGCTGCTATACGCGTGATCGAAATGTATGGGATCGGAGACCATGTGGATTTCCTTGGCAATGTTTCGGGTGAAGCAAAACTCGCGCTTCTTTCCGAAGCGACGGTGTTCGTGCATGCGTCGCGTTTTGAAACATTCGGCATATCGGTGCTTGAAGCGCTGGCGGCAGGTATTCCCACCGTTGTTTTTGATATACCCGGACTGGGTTGGATTCCAAATGGCGCCATTCGGAAGGCTGCGCCCTATGAGATCGCTGCCTTTTCCGACGAAGTGGAATGGCTTCTCGTGAATTCCAAAAATGCTGAAGAAATGGGACGAAAGGGAAGAGAGTTTTCACGGGTATTTACCTGGGATGCTGTTGCCCTTCAGTATAAAAAATTCTTTGAAGATATAATAAAATGACCCGAAACATTATAAAAACGACATCAATGCGAAATAAACTGCTGATAACGCTTTTGTTGTGTCTTTTTGCCGCGATCATTATTTTCAGCCTGCGAGGATTCGCGACTTTTGAGTACGTGAAGCATATTCAGAATTCCGGAAAAACGGAAGTTTCGACTGACATCGTGACCTATGAATATACGGATCAAGACGGAAAGCGGCGAGTTTTCGCTTTCGACAATTCTTGGAAAGATAAAACATATGAAATGTTTGCGCTGTCCAACGATAGAGCTGTATCTCTTGTTCAGAAAAACGGAAACGCGTTTTATTCGGCGACCCTGCCGGCGGGAAATAACGGCGTCACATTCATCGCAACGCGCGGTGATGAAATAACCAAAAAAGCGATCGACATTTCACAGAAAACAACCAGGGCATCCGGTCCTTTTTTCGGAGCAAAATTCTATGTTCCCGATCACGGCGAAATGGACAGGCTTATTCAAAACGGCGAAGCGCCCGAGATCTCGGAGATCCGGAATCAGCCTCGCGCGGTATGGCTTGGCGCGGGAGAAAATACCGCCGAAGAAATAAAAGAAGTCATGAAAGAAGCAAATGTGTCGCAAGCTACCCCCGTTTTTGTCATATATTATGCCTCGCTCTTTCCGTGCGGAAAAAAAACGACTTCCGAATGGAATGAAATGACAAAAGATTATTTCGCATGGCTTCTTGAATTCAGACGAAATATCGGCGGAGGAACGGCGATCGTCATTCTTGAACCCGATGCGCTGTCTTATAAAAGCTGCATATATGAAGATCCCGCGGAGACAAACATTATCGGCCGAGCAGTTTCAATATTAAAAAATAAGGATGCCAACCTTCATGTATACATTGATGCCGGACATTCCGGATGGGTCCCGGCAAAAGAAATGTCTGAAAGGCTGGTCTCTGCACACATTGGCGAAGCAAACGGAATATCTCTTAATGTCTCCAACTTCACGAGAACGGAAGACAACATTGTGTACGGAATGGAGATATCTAGTTTCATCGGAAAAACTCCGTTCGTCATCGACACGAGCAGAAACGGAAACGGACCCGACGAAAACAACGAATGGTGTAATCCTCGCCGAAGGGCTCTCGGTGAAAATCCTACCGGAAATACCGGGCATGAACTTGCCGATGCTTATTTATGGATAAAAATTCCGGGAGAGTCCGACGGCGATTGTAATGGCGGTCCCGAGGAAGGAATTTTTTGGAAAGACTACGCGCTCGAACTTATTAGAAACCGTTAGTGATCACACATCCAATTCGTTGCCGGCAAAGCAAAATTCAAAACCCCGATCTCTTGCTCCTTGGATAATGAGAGGCAAGGCGTCGGCCGTGTGCAAACCATTTACATGCATCAGTACGCAGGCTCCCGGGTGAAGTTCGCTTAAAACTCTGTCGGCTATTATCCGTGTCGGCAGTCCGCGCCAGTCATCACTGTCGATCGACCAGTAGCAAATTTTCTTTCCAAGGCTTTCCGCGATCTCGCGGATCTTTTTGTTATACGCTCCGTAAGGCGGACGAAGCAGGGCACTCTCGATGCCGCCTCCGAGAATTTCTTTTTTTAGATCGGCTTCGGAAAGGGAAGTGAGTTTTTTATGCGAAAAGGAATGATTTCCCACCCAGTGACCGTTGTTTCGAATCTGTGATACGAGGTTCGGATTTTTTTTTGCCCATTCACCGACCAGAAAAAATGCCGCCTTTATCTGAAATTTTGAAAGAATATCTAAGATAGAATGAATTTGCTGCTCGTCTCCGAAATCATCAAAAGTAAGCAGTAACCGATGAGTAAGATTATGCGAAAACTTTTCTTCCTCTGTCGGACCGATAAATAACCGCGCATATACATGCGAGAGCCTGGTCTTAAGCCAGCCGGCGCCGGGAATTGAAAAAATAAACGCGTACAGTTTGTTCATAGTTCATATTATAATCCCTCTTTTCCTATTTCACCAGCGAGACAAGTTACTGAGAAAACGAAACAAGTATCCGCCCACAGTCATTCCCGCGGAGGCGGGAATCCAGAGTTTACAGATCTTACTCTGGATTCCCTTTTTCAAGGGAATGACGGTGGGACAGTAGTGAGTTACCCCCGAAAAGTAACTTGACATAATAAATAATATGAAGTACGATAAGAATCAGAGATTTTTTCAGAAGGAAAAGAAAATGGGTGCAAAAGTTAAAAATCAGAAATGTTCCGTGTTGTGCAAATGCGGAAAAACCATAAAAATCACCGTTGAAAAAATTCATTATCGGCAGGATAGATATTCAACCGATACGGCGATCAAAGAAAAGGTTAAAGTCGATAGATTTTGGGTTGTATGTCCGAAATGCGACGATCATCCCAATGTCGCGGGAATCGTTTCCGAAGAAATGAAAAACGAAGCAAAAACGAGGAGATAGAAGATGGTTCAAGTACTTAATTTGAAAAAACCGCCATACGAGATAAAATGCAAGGATTGCGAGAGTACTCTCGGTTTTTATGGAAAAGAGGTAAAATCGTGTGGATGTGTTTGGGAGGGGTCTTTGCTTAGGGGTACTCTATATATTATATGCCCCGTATGTAAAAATTGGATTACTGTAACAGATGGGGAAGTTGGAATAAAGGTATATAAACGCCTACGTAAAAAGTTTGGCATGACGTTATAAAAAAATAGAGGACGAAGCTTTTTGCTTCGTCCTTTTTTATAGTCGTTCGTCATATCCTTAAGTACGTAATCGGTGATCTTCATTTATCCACGCAACTATTTTTCACAATCATGATATTATATTACATATGGAGAAAATTCGCGTCGGCGTTTTGCGCGGAGGCACGAGCTCCGAATATGAAGTGTCGCTCAAGACGGGCGATTCTGTTTTGCGGCATCTGCCGGAACATAAGTATTTTCCGGTTGATATTCTTATCACCAAAGACGGCACGTGGCATATCGGCGGACGTCCGACAGATCTGCCAAAAGTTTCCCGTCGCGTGGATGTGGTCTTTAACGCTCTTCATGGAGAATACGGAGAAGATGGAAAAGTCCAGAGGCTATTCGAACATTTCAGCATTCCGTTTACCGGATCGCGCGCACTGCCTTCCGCTCTCGGAATGAACAAAACTCTCTCGAAAGAAATTTTCCGCAAACACGGTTTAAAAACGGCTATCCATGCTGTCGTCTCCACAGAACGGATGCGCACGGATCTGGAAGATGACGCAGCACTTCAGTTTCTCGTTTTTGAAATTTTAGGGGTCGTTCCTCTGCCTCTCGTGGCAAAACCGGTTTCAGGCGGATCTTCCGTCGGAACTTTCATCGTACGCAACGCCAAGGAGTTGCTTTACGTGATCGAACAGTTTGCTAAAACGGACAGTGGTTCGGCACAGCTCATAGGAACGGATATCATATTTGAGGAATTCATTGCAGGTAAAGAAGCGACTTGCGGGGTGATCGATTCATTCCGAGGTCGGGAACATTATTCATTGCTTCCGGTGGAGATCCGTCCTCCCGCCCACAAATCTTTTTTCGATTTCGAATCCAAGTATGGGGGAACCAGTCATGAGGTCTGCCCGGGGAATTTTTCAAGACAAGAAAGTGCCACTTTGCAGAACATGGCAAAGCTAGCTCACAAAGCTCTCGGACTTCGCCATTATTCCCGTTCCGACTTCATACTGGGAAAAGACGGGATCTATATTTTGGAAACCAACACGCTCCCCGGATTGACCGGTGAATCATTGCTCCCGAAATCGCTGCACGCGGTGGGATCGAACTTGCCGGAATTCTTAGACCACGTGGTTACTCTCGCAATGAAATAAAAACCGCCGAGCGCGGTTTTTTATTTACATTATTTGTGCCGGAGCGTCGGAAATTAAGACATAGCTAAAACCGCTTGCTTCAGTTCGACGAATTCCGATCGGTCGACTTCTGTACGTGAGTCTAAGGTCGTTTCTATCCTATCAATTTTTTCAGTGTGAGACTTCAGTATTTCCGTATGTAAATTTTGAGTTTGTTCAATTCTATCAACTTTTTCATTGAGCATAGTAACTCCCTCGGCGACAGTGGAAAGTCTGCTCTGAAATTCTTCACTAAGAGCACTCGTATGGCACTTCATTTCTTCATTATATTTCTTAAACAATTCTTCAAGTTTGTTTTCGTCGTTCATATCTGTATTTTATCGTAATGCATTATAGAGTCAACGCAAAGAAAAAGACACCTTTTCGGTGCCTGATTCTATCAGAGTGGACCCTAGCGGACTCGAGTCACGAATAAATTTTTGTGCGGCAAAAATTTTTCGCTACCCCGTCTCGCCTGCCCTGCGAGGGGCATGGCTCCTCCGACCGTTCGAGTACGCACGCGAGAGAAGCAGTTCTCTCGCTTATGTTCCGCAAAAAAATCGCCCTACGGGACGATTTTGTTGTGGACCCTAGCGGACTCGAACCGCTTGCCTCCGGAGTGCAAAACCGGTGCTCTAGCCAGATGAGCTAAGGGCCCTCAAATACTCCTCTTTTCTATCAGCATATACTACTATAAAATTTGAATTAATTCAATATGGAACGATTTTTGACCAATGCGTCCGCGCGCTTTGTTTTTTTTAAATTTGTACTATAATAGGTCTTATGAAATTAAATGAAAACGAAGAGGTCATTGCTATGATTGAGGATATGAACGAGCGGCTAAAACTTCTTGCCAAGAAACAAGATTCGATACATTCAGACCTGACGATGACGCTTCATATTATTGAGACAAAAATCGACCGTCTGTCGAATTCTCGCCCTCTTGAGAGATCGGCGTTTCCGGTCGCTCGCCGAATGCTGGAAGCTGAATACGAAAATGCAAAGGAGCTCTCCATTAAGATCGGAAAAGTCTCTGCGTCGTCTTTACAGAAACTATTAGGGATCGGTGATGCTCATGCGGCGGCACTTTTGACGATGCTCGAAGAAAGAGGAGTGATCGGACCATCGAAAGGAAAAAAGGAAAGAGAAGTATTACCTGTTTCATTTGAAAGAAAGCTGGGTGCGCGTTACGCGAAGGCTTCGCATCTTCTTCATAAAACCATAGAACCGATAACGAAACGCAAAAGCAAAAAAACTAAAGAGAAGGGAGAAGAAGATCAAGCATAAATTTTTAGAAAAGAGGCGGTAATGCCTCTTTTTTGTTTTTTATGCAGTCCTCATGAATCTAAAAGACAAGTATAAGACATTTGAGAATATTTCTGTCTTATACCAAAATATGCATAGAATAAAGAGCGTATTAGATTTTTAAAATGTCCTTTAAACTAGGGTTATTTTTCTTGTCATAACCCTTTACAAATGTTGTTATATGGTATATAATGCTAAAAATATCCTTAATGAAATATTCATTTTACAAGATTAAGTTTTCGTGTATAGTAAGTTAAAAAGAAATTAATAATGAATTACTTTATGGGCACCAGAATAAATAAAGAACTCAATGTTTCAACAACGAAAGGCACTGTGCTGATCGGTTTTATCGTTGCACTGTTGACTATCTTTCCTGCGACAAACATCTTGGCACACGACCATGATGATGACCACGATTACACCCCTGCTGGGGAATGTATTTTAACGCTCGAAAATTCAACCGAGCAAACCGAAGTGGAACCGGGTGATAACATCACCTATCACATAACTGTTTCCAATACGGGTACAGCCGACTGCACGGGCGGCGGCGTTAAGATCCAAGACATGCTGGACCCCGGTGTTGAGTTTGTGAGTGAAACCCACTCCTCGAACTTCAATGATGGTTATTATGGCGCAACATACGAGAATATACATTCATGGAATGGCAATGAAATGGATCCGCAAGAATCCGGCACCATTAACGTAGTTGCAAAAGTAAAGGAACCGGCTACGTGTGGCGACTATACTGTTTCAAATACTGTTCGCGCAAGTTCCAATGAATATCATTGGAACTGGGTGACAGGCACTCCTGTCGTTACTTCTATAAGTAACGCATGCGAAGCAGCTAATGTTCCGCCGGTGGCGGATGCCGGTTTAGACAAAACGTCCTTTACTGGTGACTCAGTTGTCCTTGATGGAAGCGACTCTACTGATTCCGATGGTACAATTGTCCTTTATGAATGGAATTTTGGAGATTCAACTACCGGCACGACCGTAAATGCGAGCCATGTTTTCACTACAGCTGGTACATACACCGTAACTCTCAGAGTTACCGACGATGACGACGCATATTCCACCGATACGGCGGTTATAACCGTTACAGATAGGCCTGTGATCGATCACTCCATCAATATCGTTGCGACTAAAATTGTCTGCGATAGCGAAAGTGATCTGCCGAATTGGGGAAATGGCGGTTCGAATATTACGTCAACCACCGCGACGGACTATGTTGCTTCTCACCCGGGATGTCACCTGACCTCCGGATGGCAGTTTGAATGGGGTTACAATGGCGAAGCAAATGATGTCGGACGCGATGTGATCGGTGTTGCCGGAGACGGATGGAATACCTTTGGCCCTACCGATACTCAAGGAAAAGCCACTGTTAGCGCCGCTATAAGCGCGGCACATCAGCAGATCTGGGTTCGTGAAGTTCTTAAAAATGGATACATTCCGTTTACTTATGATCAGACTCATAAGACCAACGCAAATAATGTGAGTGCTGAATTATACTGTCACAACGACGTTCTTAATTATGATAACTGGGACTATATTTCAGGTCTCAACGACGGAAATACTTATTATTGCGTCGCTTTTAATAAACTTGCCGCGGTAACCCCTGTGAACCAAGCCCCGGAAGCTGTTATCGACGGTCCTGACACCGCCAGCCAAAACACCCCGGTAACTTTCGATGGAAGCGATTCCACTGATTCCGATGGTGAAATTGTCCTTTACGTCTGGAATTTTGGAGGCGGCGTATATGCAACTACGACGGCCGATACTACCGTGCACACTTTTGCAGCTGCCGGAACCTATACTGTAGCGCTTCAGGTTACCGATGATGATGGCGCAAAAAGCGATTGGGATACTCATGTTATTGAAATAACAGTCCCTCCTGCGCACCCTGAGTGCGATGATGGGATCGATAACGACCATGACGGTGATATTGATCACCCTGATGATCCCGGTTGTGATTGCCCGGAAGATGACGATGAGAATGCTGTTCCTGAGGCAATAATTAATGGCCCTGACACCGCGAGCCGAAACACTCCGGTAACTTTCGACGGAAGCGATTCAGTCGATGCCGATGGAGAAATTGTCCTTTACGTCTGGAATTTTGGAGGCGGCGTATATGCAACCACGACAACCGATACCACCGTGCACACTTTTGCATCTATCGGAACCTATACCGTAGCGCTTCAGGTTACCGATGACGAAGGCGCAGAAAGCGAATGGGATACTCATGTTGTAGAGATACGAGTTCCTCCGACCCCGCCTGAATGTTCAGACGATGTGGATAATGACGGTGATGGAGATATTGATCATCCTGATGATTCCGGATGTCAGAATCCTGATGATGACGATGAAAATTCCGCACCGGTCGCTGTTATTTCAGGCCCTGCAACTGCCAGCCAGAATACTTCTGTTACTTTTGACGGCAAAGCTTCTTTTGATACGGACGGTACCATCGTGAGCTACGTATGGAATTTTGGAGACGGCGTAAGCACCACTACAACCGCGTCTACTACCGTTCACACCTTCACCGTAACGAGCACCTATAACGTAACTCTTAAAGTTACCGATAATGACGGACAGATCAGCAACACCGCCACCACGACTATCCAAATAAATGTTGCCCCCGTACATCCGCAATGTTCCGACGGATTGGATAACGACGGCGACGGAAAAATTGACTCTGCCGATCCTGCCTGCCACACCGGAGGGGATCCTGAAAAGCCGTACGATCCGAATATCGATGATGAGAATTCCGCACCTGTTGCCGTTCTCACGTTAGATCCGACCTCTGCCAATACCGGAGTATCGATCACGAATAATGGAATTGCTTCCTATGACCTCGACGGAACGATCGTGCTTTATGAATGGAACTTCGGCGACGGCGTCATTGCGACGACGACCGCTTCAACGACATCTCATACCTATACGTCCGCAAATAATTATACCGTCACGCTCAAAGTTACTGACGATAAGGGGGCGACGGGCAACACCGCAAAGAGTATCACCATCTCTAATCCGGGATGCACCAGCAACTGCGGGGGCGGAGGCGGGGGTGGTGGTGGAGGAGGTGGGGGAGGCGGCGGTGCTGTTGTTCCAACTCCCACTCTCACCATAACGAATGAAAAAGTTGAAAAGGGTGTGGTTTCCGGAGTCTCGATCGTGAGCTGGACCACCAATCTTCCTTCTGATAGCCGCGTGGTTTACGGAACTTCATCGATAACTTCCTTCCCGCAAGGCGACCAGAATTACGGATATTCAAATACGACCCTTACTGTTTCTCCTTATGTCACCAGCCACACTATTGCAGTAACCGGTCTTAACCCAAGCTTGACCTACTACTTCCGACCGCTCTCTCGAACTTCGAGTTTGAGTGCCACAGGAAAAGAATTGGTACAGGTTCCTGGAGAATGTTACTACCTTCGCGAATTCATCAAACTGGGAGCAGACAATAATCCGATCGAAGTAAAGAAACTTCAGGTGTTCCTCAATGAATTTGAAGGCGCAAAATTGCCCATCACGGGATTTTACAGCATTGACGACTTTAACGCCGCTTCGGCTTTCCAAGATAAATACAAGGCGGATGTTATTGATCCGTGGGGCGACACGACCAGAGGCTATGTTTATCTGACGACTCGTAAAAAAGTTAACGAAATTTATTGCCGCGCCGCGTTTCCTTTAGACGGAACGCAGTCTGCGGAAGTCAGAGCCTATCGTGCGCTTTGGGAGGCGTTGAGAGCTCAGGGAATAGTTAACCCGGCAGATGAAGTTGAGAACGGTGGACTGGTACAAGGAACTACGACGGAAGAAGAGATCAATGGGTTGAAAGGCGACGGAAAGACACCGGCGATCGCGACGACCTCAGGATCGGTCACCGACAGAGGAGCACTGGTAAATATGATCGCGGGCGCGTACGGAGCCGTAAGCGACGTGTTCATGAACTACTGGTTCGCCATACTGCTTCTCGCACTGCTTGCTCTGACAGGATATTACGCCTGGAGGATCATGAAAGAAGAAGAGATGGATGAGGATGATACGATAATGAAATAATAATAAAACAAGCCCCGATGAATTTCGGGGCTTGTTTTATTATATTGAATTGTCGGAAGTTTGTCTTCGGATATTAGAAATTTTCGCCGCATACATTCCTCGCCCATAAGCCGCGATCGTTTTCTTTTGCATCTTTTTCCGCTTGCTTGAATTCTGTTTGATATTTATATGGCAGATCATAGGTGTATTCATATCCGTATCCGGTCTCGATCATGAGTCTGCTGAAATTCGTTCCATCAGGCAGGAACACATAAGCGAGCAAACGTCCGTACCTGTCTCGCTGATCCTGTGATGGGTCCGTTTCAAGACGCACTGATCTGTCTGTAAGGATCTTCTTAGCCTCCTCAGCCGCTTCTTTCCCAAAACATTCGACAGGTTTTCTCGGATCCACCGTTTCAGGCGTGTTCATTCCGATCAAGCGCACCATTTCTTTTTTATCGTTTATTTTTACGACAATAGTATCGCCGTCAACCACGCGCACGACGTGATAAAATTCGTTCGGGGAGATCGTAGTGTTCGATGTTTGCGTTTTACCAGAAACTGACAGCGAACTAAATTCAAGCGGAATATCTTCTTGATACGAAAGTAATCCGGCAAAAAAGGCAAGCACAAAGAATATTGGAAACGAAACGCGTTCTTTCATTGGTATATTTTATCGTATTTGAGAAAAAAGTAAAAAGTTAAAAGAAAAAAGTCCGACGGGGCTACCGTCGGCTTTTTTACTTCGTCGTTCCCGATACTGACTTGTTCCGCCGTAGCCTTGGCGAATGGGGATACTATCTCCTGATACAAAAAATAGCCACGCACGCTGCGTGGCTATTTTTTTTGTGAGTTAGACTTTGTTGACGTGAACCGCGTTCGGGCCTTTCGGACCTTGCGCGACCTCAAAGGTCACCTTGTCTCCTTCACGGAGTTCGGAGAACTGTACGTTCTCGAGTTCGTTGGAGTGGAAGAAGATATCTTTCTCTCCGCCTTCGCGGGCGATGAATCCAAAGCCGCGATCAGTGATACGAACGATTGTTCCTTGTTGCATTTGTTGCGAGGAATAACGATTAAATACAAACAGAGAATTGCAAAATAACTTCGACTATGATCTTTACGCAATTTATATTTGTAGGTCCATTATACTACAATGGGGTTTTTTGTCAAGAATTCGTTATAGGCCAAAGAAAATGTTACCGAAAATTATCGGATAGTCCATAATTCGGTTACCGTAGTCTCATGACTATGGACACAAGAGACAAAGTTTTTAAGGAGAGTTTGAAGGAATGGCTTTCCGC